>NZ_JBOCCY010000022.1:0-63530 GCF_050586445.1 Bacillus coreaensis | reverse complement strand
TTGCATGTATTAGGCACGCCGCCAGCGTTCGTCCTGAGCCAGGATCAAACTCTCCAATAAAGAGTAAGATTAGCTCTTAAAGTTAAAACGTTGGCTAGTGTGTTTTTCAACACTAATCATTTATTTGTTGACGTATGATTTGTTTAGTTTTCAAAGAACAACTTGGTTCTCTATCGCTCAAAAGCGACTTTATCAATATACCATTTAACCAATCGCTCGTCAACATTTTTTAAAAGTATTTTTTCTTAAAGTTCGTTGTTCTGCAGCGACGTTTATTAATATAACAAGGTTTAAAAATAATGTCAACAGTTTTTATCCTTTCTTTTCTTTTCTTTGATTGGCAGACCTTGTGTACTTTAGACATTCCTTTGCTGGCGCTACACGCTTAAACAGCGTAAATAGAATTTTGTATCTTTCCTCCATAGCTCTCTTTACAACATGATCAATTCGCTCATCTTTTAAATCAAACAAAATTTCATCCATTTCTCTCTTTATAAGGTACTCTATCTCTTTGACTTCTTTCACATTGATTAACAATCCTAGCATAAAACATATACACTCCTTTAACAATTTAGTTATTGTAGTGTGTTCCTAATTTCACCATTTTATAAGCATAAAACTAATTCTTTTTGAATAGATTTGAGACAAGTAGTGTTTTGGGACGAGGTGAGAGGATGAAATTTTTCTATGTGTTAAATGGCAAATCATTAAAACAATTTATCCTTGTAGGAGTCGCAGCATTTTTCACAGCCTGGTTTTTGTATTTAGAAAATTACGTAAATGTACCAGCGTTTTCAGGGAAAGACGGTCCAAAGGCAGTCTATAAGGGCGAAAAGGACTTAGCTGTTAGCTTTAATATTGGTTGGGGTGATGAAAAAGCTGAGCCGATTTTAGATGTTTTAAAAAGTAAAAATGTAAAATCAGCGACTTTTTTTTTATCAGGTTCTTGGGCAGAAAGACACCCACATATTGTGGAGAGAATTGTTAAAGAGGGATACGAGATTGGAATGCTTGGATATAATTATGAAGATTATACCGAACTAGAAGAAGATAAAATGGTAAAGGATATCGCAAGGGCTCAAGAAGCCTTTAGGAAACTCGGAATAAAGGATATAAAACTATTACGAGCACCTACAGGTCACTTTGACCAAAAAACCTTAAAGGTAGCTGACCGCTTTGGACTTACCGTGATCCATTGGAGTATTGACTCAAAAGACTGGACTAACCCGGGTGTCGAGATCATTCAAGAAAATGCAGCGAAAGCAACCAAGGGGGATATTATTCTCCTTCATGCATCAGATTCTGCCAAACAGACAGCCGCTGCGCTTCCATCTATTATTGATGATATTAATAAAAAAGGATTAAAACTTGTATCTGTCTCCGAAATGATAGCAAACGCTACCTCCTCTTCAAAAGAAATAAAATAAATTAAGCCGTCTCATTTAGACGGCTTTTTTGCTCTTTGCACTATTTGAAATAAATTTGGGTAATGCTAATAACTGATAGGCATTACAAATAAGCAAAGGGAAAATCATTAAGTACAACCAACTCTTTTCATTTACTCGAAGAATGGGTACCCATTCTAAAACTGTAACAACAATCATAAAAAAGAGCGCAGGTATAAATGCTTCTTTATTTGTTAGTCTCGCTTTGTAATATGCCGCAATAATCCCACAAACAGCGATGAATAAAGCAAGTCCTAAATAAGGAACAAAACTATCTCCTTTTTCAGAAAAAGCATTAAAACGTAAATAAACTAAATCAAAAAGAACAAAGATGATAAGTACCACTTGTACACTATTCCAAAGCTTTACAGACTTAAATATACCTAAACCAAAACGATGGACCGTTAAGTAAGCAAAGAAGCCCATTTGACTAATAAGGCTAAATATCAATCCAACCCCTACTAACCACGCTAGGATTGATAATATTTCAACCATCTGAAAATCAGTAAAAAACGGCTCGAATTCTTTCCAACGAACAATAAAGCCAACGATTCCTGTTGTAATTCCCCCGATTAAAAGCGTCGAGAAAAACATCCTTACCAAGTTACGGCTATTCAACGTAATTTCCCCCAATTATGTAATCATTCCTTATTGATTGTACCAACCAAAGTATGAAAAATCTAGGTTCGAGCAGGAAACGTATAATTTTTGTCGTTTATCTTCATCATAAACTATAGTTACTATCGAAAGGAGCGTTAATCATGCCTAAAAAGTCTTTAGTGCTCCCTCTTTTAATAAGTGGGTTACTTCTTACTGGTTGTGCTGAAGCAGACACAAGCAGCCAAATGGATTACGAAGAAACAAAAAAAATGGTAGTTGATATCTTAAAAACAGATGATGGAAAAAAAGCCATAAAAGATGTGATGAATGATGAAACCATGAAGGAAACATTGATCATGGACCAAGCAGTTGTATCAGATACAGTAGAAAAGGCATTAACCTCAGACCAGGGGACAGCATTCTGGAAGAAGTCATTTGAAGATCCAAAGTTCTCTGAAAGTGTAGCAAAAAGCATGAGAACAGAAAATGAAACCCTTTTAAAAGATCTAATGAAGGATCCAGAGTATCGAACCATGATGATTGATGTACTAAAAGACCCGGAACTCGAAAAAGAAGTAACAACCATTTTAAAAAGTGCCGAATACAGAAAGCATGTTCAAGCGGTTATGACCGAAACATTTGAGAGTCCATTATTTAAAGCAAAAATTCAAGATCTTATTTTAAAAGCTGTAGAAGAGGTAGCGGAACAAAGCGGAAGTAAGGAAGAAGCAAAAGAAGAAGGTACGGGGGCATAGAAAAGCAGGTCTGCGCTTAATTAAAAGGTGGTTCTAGTGCTTTTCTTAAAATACGTGCAGAAATGACAGTCTTACTATAAAAATAAGCGTAGATTTTCCGGTTAATTAAAGAATGGAGCCCGTTTTCAGGGAAAATAAGGGGAGGTTTTCCGCTTATGCACAGCAAAATCAACCATTTTCGAGTTTTTCGAGTCAATAGGCGGAATCTCTCCGTCTATATAAGCTCCTTTTAATAATATTTACTAAATAGGCGGAGTTTCTCCGTCTATTTATTCATTCAGGTCTTACCATCCCCCAACCATCTTTAATAAGAGAGCACCAGAAAACAGAAACTACAAGCACTTTATCTCTACTTGCTCTCCTTGCATAAAAAACCTCTCCAAGCGGAGAGGTTTTCCTTATTTGCTGAGTGACTCGATGATCGTACCTGCAATTTCTTTGTAAATTTGACCTAATTTATGGTCTTCATGATAAACAGAAGGGGCAAAATCGTCTTCATTCCAATCTGGCTGACCAAGAGGTAATTTGCCAAGCACCTTCGTTTGAAGCTCATCAGCAAGCTTCTCTCCTCCACCCTGGCCGAACACATATTCCTTTTCCCCGGTTAACTTACTTTCAAAGTAAGACATATTTTCTACTACACCTAAAATCTCATGATCTGTTTTTAGAGCCATGGCACCCGCTCTCGCAGCGACAAACGCAGCTGTTGGATGTGGAGTTGTGACAATAATCTCTTTACAAGCTGGAAGCATACTATGCACATCAAGAGCTACATCACCTGTTCCAGGAGGCAAGTCGAGTAGTAAATAATCTAGATCTCCCCATTCTACTTCATTGAAAAAGCTGTTCAGCATTTTTCCAAGCATCGGTCCTCGCCAAATGATGGGAGAATTATCTTCTACAAAAAAGCCCATGGAGATAACTTTTACACCGAAGCGTTCGACCGGTATGATTTTTTCACCACGTACAGCTGGACGTTTCGTAATGCCCATCATATCTGGTACACTAAACCCATAAATATCGGCATCCACTAGCCCAACTTTTTTTCCTAATCTAGCTAATGAAACAGCTAGATTCACTGACACCGTCGATTTCCCTACTCCACCTTTTCCACTTGCGATCGCAATAAAGGTGGTCTTACTTCCTGGAGTTAAAAGACCTTGTGATTCCTCCTCTTGAGCGGAACGGAACTTTTCAAGTGTCTCTTGTGGCAATTCAAAAAAACGGATTCCGACTGACTCTGCACCCGCTCCCTTTAATAGATTTACTATTTTCATCTGTAACTGAAGCTGTTCAGCTGTTCCTGTTTTTGCAATTCCTATTTTAACACTTACATGTTTTTTCTCTTCTTTAATTTTTACTTCTTCAATGGCATTTAACTCTTCCAATGTCTTATGTAAAAATGGTTCCTCTATACTTTGTAGAAGTTCAATCACCTTTGCTTCTGTTAACAACTTTTACACCGCCTTTTTGAATTCGTTTGCATATTTTATTATAACATAATCCTCTGTAGATACAGTTAACTGCATCACACTCATATATAAGAAAAAAAGAAGGTGGTTTTATTTCACCTTCTTACTCCGCTTCAATTAATTCACTTTCATTTGTGAAGTATCTTAGCATTCCTTTATAAATAGAAGCTGCTACCTTATCTTGATACTCCTCTGTCTTTAATATCTGCTTTTCTGTAGGATTTGATAAAAAGCCTACCTCCACTAATACCCCTGGTTTCTTTGCATTTTTCAAGATATACACAGAGCTCAACGGTTTTGCTTTACGATCCGTATTTTCAAGATTGATTCGAAGCTCGTCCTGAATGAACTTGGCAGCTTTAGCGTTGTCCTTTAACTGTGGTGCATAAAATGTCTGTGCACCACTCCATTTCTGTGAAGGTATCGAATTTAAATGAACACTAACAAAAAAGTTCGCTTCCGATTCATTAATCATGGCTAAACGCTTTTTTAAATCCTCTACTTTTCTCCTGCTATACCCTCTAGTTCCATCCTCAGCTAAGTCCTTATCTTCCTCTCTAGTCATAATAACTAAAGCACCTTGCTCTTGAAGATAGTCTCGTAATTTCTTCGATACACTTAATGCAATATCCTTTTCAAGCGCACCCTCTTCACCAGCTCCTCCATCAGGTCCACCATGGCCAGGGTCGAGCAAGATGATTTGCCCTGAAAGTGGAAGACTCCAGGAATTCCAGGATTCTTTGGTTTTAAAATAATCGTACTGAAGAATAAAAAATAAAATAACTAGTCCAACGGTAAAAGCAATGATTTTCGTTCTTTTGCTCATCTCTATGCGTCAGTCCTTCCCATCCGTCCAATATTCAATTTAATATATGGGACAAGATGGGATTATAGAACATTAAGTTAATGAAGCCTTAGTTTGTGTCTTCTTTCTCCTGTATGAAAGCCTTCATGCCACCAACTTTCAACATACTGCTCACATAAGTAAAAAAGGGATTCACTATAAACTCCTTCCGTTCCCTTTCCCCAATAAAGGAGGAAATTATAAAGTGTATCAATTAGATGCTTTTCCTCTTTATGACATCGGTCCTTAATACTGTCTACTGACTCTCCATAAAATCCAAATTTACTAAAGTGGGCACCTAGAAGATAAGCTTCAATTGCTACATCATAACAAGCCTCTTCAATCCCTGATTGTGTTAGTAAGTTAGCCGTTATACGAGATGAACCAAAATATTGTTTGACTCTTTCCTTTAACATTTTCAATGAGATTTCTCTTAAGACTGATTTTTCATATTTCAACTGTTTTTCACGTTTTTTATCTTTAAAGGTTGTAATTACGTTCACTACATCGTCACCCCTTTCGATTATTCTTTAACGCCGAAAAGAGAGACATACAGATTTGCTACTGAATTCACCTTCCAATTTTTTTGGTTAATTTTCCTACACATGTATTGATAATATTTTACAAGGAATTAAAATAGATGAAATAAATGTATGCAGGAATATGGTGCAAGGGCTAGAATTTATTACCAGATAGGTAAAATTTAAATAAGGGTGGGTTATTAGTATGAACCAACTAGAAATTGATGCACTTGAGATATTAGATCGGATAACAGATGGTTTCTTCTCGGTTGATACAAATTGGAACTTCACCTATATTAACTCCGAAGCAGCCCGATTACTTTTCCGAAATCGAGAAGATCTTTTTGGTAAAAACATTTGGATTGAATTCCCTGAAGCAGTTCATTTAGCTTTCTACGAACAGTACTACAAAGCTGTACATGAACAAGTACCAGTAACATTTAATTCTTTTTTTCCTCCACTAAATACTTGGTTTGATGTAAGAGCCTATCCATCATCCAATGGCCTTTCCGTGTACTTTTTGGATGTTACAGCAGAAAAGAAAGCTGCTTCCAAAAAACAGCAACATTATAAATCCCTATTTGAGCAAAATCCAGACGCAGTTTTCTCTTTTGATTTAGAAGGAAATTACCTTAGTGTGAACTCAGCAATGGAGCGCTTGTTAGGTTATTCAGAAAAGGAATTTCTCCAATTAACTTATCTTCCCCTTGTTGAAGAAGCAGAATTACAAAGAACCAGAAATCACTATGAAAAGGCAGCAACAGGATTTACCCAACATTATGAAACAAAGGCTTTACATAAAGATGGACGAGTCGTTCATGTGAGTGTAACAAACATTCCAATCATAGTTGATCATGAGGTAGTAGGTGTATATGGGATCGCCAAGGATATCACAGATCAGAAGGCCACCGAGCAACAACTTATAAAATCTGAAAAGCTATCAGCAGTTGGTCAGCTGTCCGCTTCGATCGCACATGAAATACGAAACCCCCTTACCGCTCTTAAGGGTTTTCTCCAAATCATGATGTCATCTGCCCCAAGCAAAGAAATATGCTATTACGAAATCATGGCGGGTGAGATTGCACGCATTGAACAAATTACTGGTGAGTTACTGATGGTGGCTAAACCTCAAGTTCAGCATTTTCGCTATGAGGATCTAACAGAGATCTTTCATGATGTGACGACATTGCTCGGCTCACAAGCACTAATGAATCGAGTGAACATTCATTTTACTGCTGAAGATATTCCCCTAGTATACTGTGTAGCCAATCAATTAAAACAAGTGTTCATTAACCTCATAAAGAATGCAATTGAATCCATGCCATCGGGAGGAGATATCCATGTGCTTTTAGAAAGTTCTCCTAACGGGCAAGTTTCTATTAAAATTACAGACCAAGGCTGTGGCATCCCGGAAGATTTACTTGAAAATATCGGCATACCATTTTATACAACAAAACAAAAAGGAACGGGTTTAGGTATGATGACCAGCTTTAAAATTATTGAATCACATACGGGAACAATGGAAATTACAAGTAAAGAAACGGAAGGAACGAGTGTTAAGATCACTTTACCTGTTCATTTTGCAGAGTAAACATTCATATAATAGAGAGGAGGTGTTTTTTTTATTAAAACAAAAAGACCCCCAACCATTGGTTGAGAGTCCTTGATAAGCGCAAAATTAACGCTTTGAGAACTGAGGTGCACGACGAGCGCCTTTAAGACCGTATTTCTTACGTTCTTTCATACGAGCGTCACGAGTTAATAATCCAGCACGCTTAAGTGTTGGACGGTATTCTGGGTCAACGTTTAGTAACGCACGAGCGATACCGTGGCGGATAGCGCCAGCTTGACCAGTGTAACCTCCACCATTAACGTTAACAAGAATATCATAGCTACCTAGAGTTTCTGTTGCGTTTAATGGTTGCTTTACTACTTCACGTAGTGCTTCGAATGGAATGTAATCAGTGATGTCACGATCGTTGATTGTAATTTTACCGCTGCCTGGAACTAGACGAACACGTGCAACGGAGCTTTTACGACGACCAGTACCAATGTATTGAACCTGTGCCAATATAATACCCTCCCTTTAATTATCCACGAAGTTCGTAAACTTCAGGTTGTTGTGCTTGGTGCGGATGCTCGCTACCAGCGTATACGTGTAACTTTCTGAACATTTGACGACCTAAAGAATTTTTAGGAAGCATGCCTTTAATAGCAAGCTCTAACATTCTTTCAGCGTAGTTTGTACGCATTTCAAGAGCCGTTCTAGTTTTTAAACCACCTGGGTGCATAGTGTGACGGTAGTAGATCTTGTCAGTTAATTTCTTACCAGTTAACTCGATCTTTGAAGCATTGATTAGAATTACGTTATCACCAGTGTCAACATGTGGTGTGAAAGTTGGTTTATGTTTCCCACGTAGAATTGATGCAACTTCTGAAGCAAGACGTCCAAGAGTTTTGCCTTCTGCATCAATCACGTACCATTTACGTTCAATATTGTTTGAATTAGCCATAAACGTTGTACGCATTGAATAGTTCCCTCCTAAATTATACATTCATAAAATTTGTTCTGGCATGCTTTCCACACGTGTTCCGACATGTGTTCAGTCATGATTTACGTATATCTCGACATAATAAGTTAACGGGGCTTATCATGGGATTAAAATACATACATTTGATATCATATACTGCTTCAGCCCTGATGTCAAGGAAATGTTACACCAGGATTAGTTGTCATAGAAAATTTTTTAATAATCTTTTCTACTTTATAACTACGATTTTACTCATAAAACACTTCCCAAAGGTATAACCCTTGGGGAGGAGCAGTTCTCCCTGCGAAGGTTCGGTCTTTTTTTTCAATTATCCCTGGGATAGAGCCAGGCGTAATTTCTCCATTTCCCACCTGTATAAGGGTGCCTACAATGATCCGAACCATATTATAAAGAAACCCATTTCCACAAAAGCGAAGTACTAGTTGTTCACCCTCACCAGAAATATCTAGATCGTATATCGTTCTTACACGATCCACTACTTCTGTCTTTGCGGAACAGAAGCTCGTAAAATCGTACTCACCAATAAAGTAGGCACTAGCCTCTTTCATGCTATCTAGGTCTAACGGGTAAGGAAAATGATACGAATAGTTTCTTTGAAATGGATCACGAATTTTCCGGTTATCAATAAAATATCGATACTCTTTTCCCCCTGCATCAAAACGCGCATGAAAGTCTTGATCCACTTCCTCGATCGCTAAAATCGCAATCTCACTTGGCAAAACTCCATGTAATGCTAATTGCCACTTGGCTAAAGGGATGTTTAGATTCGAGTCAAAATGAATAACTTGCCCCTTTGCATGTACTCCTGCATCTGTACGACCAGAAGCTGTCACCTTTACTTGTCTGCCTTTGTGAAGCTTTGCAAGGGCTGCCTCTAGCTCTGATTGTACTGTACGCTTATTAGGCTGTACCTGATAGCCATGAAATGCTGTCCCGTCATAAGATATTTTACACTTATATCTCTTCATGGAAATCACACCTTTACGCTCGTAGTACCGTTAATAGAGCTGTAACTAGCCCTAAGGCCAATAGCATGGATGTATCTCTGGCGCCCCAGCTCAATTGCCGATACTTCGTTCTTCCCTCTCCGCCACGGTATCCCCTTGCCTCCATCGCAATAGCGAGTTCCTCCGCCCGTTTAAACGATGAAATAAACAATGGGATAAGTAATGGGATAATTGCCTTTACACGGTCTTTTACAGGTCCTCCAGTAAAGTCAACACCTCGAGCAGACTGTGCTTTCATAATTTTGTCTGTCTCTTGCATAAGAGTGGGAATGAACCTTAGGGATATGGACATCATTAACGCAAGTTCATGAACCGGAAATTTAACTTTCTTTAACGGCCCAAGAAGCTCTTCTAATCCATCTGTTATCTCAATAGGTGTGGTTGTTAACGTTAAAAGTGAAGTCATGAGAATAAGCAAAAAGAATCGCACAGAAATAAAAAGGCCTTGCTTGATTCCTTCTTCATATACTTCTATCCAACCCCACTGAAAAAGAAGATTCCCTTCCTTGGTTAAAAAAAGATGAAGAAACAATGTAAAAACAACTAACCACAATACCGGCTTTAAGCCAGCCATGATAAACCGAATAGAAATTTTTGATAAAGAAAGCATGATAATCGTATACAATAGTAGCGTTCCATACGTTAGGGCATTGTTTGCTAAAAACACCACACAAACAAATAAAAAGATGAGAACTAGTTTTGAACGAGGATCCATCCGATGCAACACAGAATCTGCAGGAATATAACGACCAAATATCATTTTATCCATCTATTTAAATCCTCCCTGCAAATGTTTGACCATCGTTTCAGATAACTCTTCGATGGTTAAACATGTTTTCCCTAGTGATTGTCCAAATTCAGCCTCAAACTTTCTCTGGAAGCGTACCACCTCTGGAACATCAAGTCCAAGCTCAAATAGTCCTTCAGGGTCACTGAAAATCTCCGTTGGATTTCCCTTCCTGTATACACGACCTTGATGCATTATCGCAATCTGGTCAGCGTAAAGGGCTGCGTCCTCCATACTATGAGTAACAAGAATCGTAGAAAGGCTTCGTTCCTTATGTAAGGAATAAAACATATCCATTATTTCTTTTCTACCACGAGGGTCTAAACCTGCAGTTGGCTCGTCTAATACAATAACATCCGGTTGCATCGCAAGGACTCCGGCAATAGCTACCCTTCTCATCTGTCCGCCTGATAAGTCAAAAGGAGACTTTTGAAGAACCCCCTCCTGTAAGCCTACTTGGCGTATCGCAAATCTTGCTCGTTCCTTTGCCTCTGATTCAGAAACACCAAAATTCATTGGGCCAAAGCATATATCCTTTTCTACTGTTTCTTCAAACAGCTGATGCTCTGGGAATTGAAAAACAATACCGACCCTTTTTCTAACTTCTTTAAGGTTCTTTTGCTTTTTATCGCTAGTGATGACTCGATCTCCAATGACAACCTTGCCATTCGTCGGTTTTAATAGAGCATTTAAATGCTGAATAACCGTGGATTTTCCAGAACCCGTATGCCCAATGATCGCCAAAAAAGTTCCTGCTTTTATTTCAATGGAAACATCTACTAAAGCAAGACGTTCAAAGGGTGTATTTGCTGAATATTTGTATTCTACTTCTTGGAGTGAGATGTCCATAATTGTTTCACCAACTCTTCTTCTGATAGATAATGTTTATCTAAGGTCATGCCTAACTCTTTTAACTTCTTGCTCAATTTTACGGAAAAAGGAATATCCAGCCCTAATGAAATAAGCTCTTCTTCGAGTTGAAAAATTTCCTTTGGGCTGCCTTCTTTATACACCTGCCCTCTATTCATAACAATCATTCGGTCAGCCTTGGCAGCTTCCTCTAAATCATGCGTAATAGATACAACAGTTAAATCGTTATCACTTTTAAGCTCTCGAATCGTTTCTAAAACCTGTTCACGCCCTTTTGGGTCAAGCATAGAGGTAGCTTCGTCTAAAACGATAATAGCCGGTTTTAGAGCTAATACAGAAGCTATAGCTACTCGCTGCTTTTGTCCACCTGATAGATGATGAGGTTCTTGTAATAAAAACTGACTCATCTTCACTTGCTCTAATGCTTCCTGAACACGGACAATCATTTCCTCCCGAGGAACACCATGATTCTCAAGCCCAAATGCTACATCATCCTGAACGGTAGTACCAACAAACTGATTATCCGGATTTTGGAATACCATACCGACCATTTTTCTAGTATCCCAAACCGTTTCTTCTGATATCTTCGTTCCACCAATTGTAATGGAACCTTTTTCGGCAAATTGAAGCCCATTCAAAAGCTTCGCAAGCGTTGACTTACCAGATCCATTATGACCTACAATGGCAAGCCATTCGCCTTTATTTATGTTAAAGGAGACATCATTTAAGGCGTACTCCTCTTGAAGATCATATTTAAAAGAGACATTCTCAATCTGAACGATGGATGCTACCAAATTACTCATCTCCTCTCAACTACCATTTCATATCTATAAGAAAAACCCAATATTATAAAGAAAACTCGCCAATCTTGGCGAGCTTTGAAAGTGAAGACACGGACCATTCACCGTAAAAATATAAAAAATAATATGTATGATGGCATGAATGAATGTCTCATTGACTTCTTATTTCAATGCTCTTTCCTAAATAAAGCCTGCGCCTCCTCTTCATTCCAAATGAGAGCAAGGCGCATGAGCTAGACGAGAAGTGAAAACATATACATACACCCTCATCGTAACACTCGTTGGGCTTAAAACTTTAGATAGTCAACGGCTCATTACAGCAAAAGGGCAGAGAACAAGTTCCTGTGTAAACTGTCCTTCACCCTTGTTGTCTGTACTAGCTATTAAACTAATTCGATAATAACCATTGGAGCTCCGTCTCCACGACGTGGTCCAAGTTTCATGATTCTAGTGTAACCGCCTTGACGCTCTTCGTAACGACCAGCGATGTCACTGAATAATTTTTGAACAGCATCTTGGTTAGTTTCAGCGTTAGCTACTTCGTGACGAACGTAAGCAGATGCTTGACGACGAGCATGAAGGTCCCCACGCTTACCAAGAGTAATCATTTTCTCAACTACTGAACGAAGTTCTTTAGCACGAGCTTCAGTTGTTTCAATACGCTCATTAATGATTAAGTCTGTTGTTAAATCACGTAACATAGCCTTACGTTGAGCACTAGTGCGTCCTAACTTTCTGTATCCCATGAAAGTTTCCCTCCTTTGTTGAAGTCATTTATCTCTAGTTGCTTAAGACTTGGAATGGTAAAAGGTTTGACCTAAGATCAATCGTCTTTACGTAATCCTAATCCAAGCTCTTCAAGTTTGTGTTTTACTTCCTCAAGAGACTTACGACCTAAGTTACGTACCTTCATCATGTCCTCTTCTGTCTTGTTAGCAAGCTCTTGAACAGTATTGATGCCAGCACGCTTTAAGCAGTTGTATGAACGAACGGATAAATCCAATTCTTCAATCGTCATCTCAAGTACTTTTTCTTTTTGATCTTCTTCTTTTTCAACCATGATCTCAGCATTTTGTGCTTCATCAGTTAAACCAACAAAGATATTTAAATGCTCAGTTAAGATTTTCGCTCCAAGTGCAACAGCATCTTGAGGACCAGTGCTTCCATCAGTCCATACATCGAAAGTTAACTTATCATAGTTAGTCATTTGACCGACACGAGTGTTTTCTACTTGGTAGACAACACGTGAAACTGGAGTGTAGATGGAGTCGATAGGAATAACACCGATTGGTTGATCCTCTCTCTTGTTCTGATCAGCAGGTGTATACCCTCTTCCACGCTTAGCAGTTAAGCGCATGCGAAGATTGCCGTTCGAACCAAGGGTCGCAATGTGTAGATCCGGGTTTAATATCTCGACATCACTGTCATGAGTTACGTCAGCCGCAGTCACTACTCCCTCACCTTGCACATCAATTTCAAGCGTCTTCTCTTCATCAGAGTAGATTTTCAGTGCCAGTTTCTTAATATTTAAAATAATAGAAGTAACATCTTCTACGACGCCTTCAATTGTTGAGAATTCATGAAGCACCCCATCGACTTGAATCGATGTGACCGCCGCACCTGGGAGTGACGACAATAGGATACGACGTAAGGAGTTACCCAAAGTAGTACCATATCCACGCTCTAGTGGTTCTACGACGAACTTCCCGTACTTGGCATCATCGCTGATCTCAACCGTTTCGATTTTTGGTTTTTCTATTTCGATCATCAAATATACCCTCCTTCAAAACGTCGAAACCTCGGTTAGTGTGTTTAACCGAAATTCCCCCTGTATACGTTCCCGCTTGTGCACAACAACTGGAAAAATGATCCTGTATAAACGTATAAAGTTCTTATCATATCCCATTATAGACAGGGATTTTTTTTCTATACAGAAAAATTATACACGACGACGTTTTGGTGGACGACATCCGTTATGAGGAACTGGAGTTACGTCTCTAATAGCAGTAACTTCTAGACCAGCAGCTTGAAGAGCACGGATAGCAGCTTCACGTCCTGCACCAGGTCCTTTAACTGTTACTTCTAAAGTTTTCATTCCATGTTCCATAGATGATTTAGCTGCTGTTTCAGCTGCCATTTGCGCTGCAAAAGGAGTAGATTTACGAGAACCTTTAAATCCTAATGAACCAGCACTTGACCATGAAAGAGCATTTCCATGAACATCTGTGATTGTTACAATCGTGTTATTGAATGTAGAACGGATATGAGCAATCCCTTGTTCAATATTCTTTTTTACACGACGCTTACGAGTATTAGTTTTACGAGCCATTTAAAGTACCTCCTTTACCGATTATTTCTTCTTGTTAGCTACAGTCTTACGTGGACCTTTACGAGTACGTGCATTGTTCTTCGTGTTTTGTCCGCGAACTGGTAATCCACGACGATGACGAAGACCACGGTATGAACCGATTTCCATTAAACGCTTGATGTTTAAAGAAATTTCACGACGAAGGTCACCTTCAACCTTTAATTTATCAACGATGTCACGGATTTTGTTAAGCTCTTCTTCCGTTAAATCACGCACACGAGTCTCTTCTGAAACACCAGCTTCAGCCAATACTTTATGTGCAGTATTTTTACCAATACCATAGATGTAAGTTAATGAGATTACTACACGCTTTTCACGTGGAATATCAACACCTGCAATACGTGCCATTTACTAGAGCACCTCCCTCATTATTAGCCTTGTTTTTGTTTATGCTTAGGGTTTTCACAAATAACCATAACTTTGCCGCGTCTACGGATAACTTTACACTTTTCGCAGATCGGCTTAACAGATGGTCTCACTTTCATTATCCTAACCTCCTTGATATTACGGAGTGCAACAGATTATTTAAAGCGGTAAGTAATTCTTCCGCGTGTTAAGTCATATGGGGATAGCTCAACAGTTACTTTGTCACCAGGCAAAATACGGATGAAGTGCATACGAATTTTACCGGAAACATGAGCTAGTACTGTATGACCATTTTCTAATTCTACCTTAAACATAGCGTTAGGCAAAGTTTCAAGAACCGTACCTTCAATTTCAATTACATCATCTTTCGCCATAGAACTAGTCTCCCTTCTACTCATCAGTTACATGATCCATTAAATACTTACTGAAAGAAATCGTAGCTTTCCAATGCAACACGACCGGTTAATACACTACAATTTTCTAGCAACCTTATAATTATAGCATATTAAAAAGGATTTGCCCAATTTTAATAACAAAAATATTACTAAACTCTTGACAGTTCCCTTGGCTTTACAAGTTAAGCTTTTGTAAGAATTTCAAAACCCGCTTCAGTGATAGCAATTGTATGTTCAAAGTGAGCACACATTCTCCCATCGACTGTAACAACGGTCCAATCGTCAGCTAATGTCTTAACATAACGACTTCCTGCATTCACCATCGGCTCAACCGCTAGTACCATCCCAGGTTTTAAACGCGGGCCTTTATTAGGTGGACCATAATGGGGAATTTGAGGATCCTCATGTAAGTCTTGCCCTATTCCGTGCCCTACATACTCGCGCACAACTGAAAACCCGTTTGCTTCCACATAAGTTTGAATCGCGTGGGAGATGTTCGACAGACGATCACCTGGCTTAGCTTCGTTAAGTCCCTTGTATAAGGATTCCTCCGTAACATCTAATAGACGCTGTGTCTCCTCATCAATAGAACCTACGGCATAAGTCCAAGCTGAATCACCATGATAGCCATTATATTCAGCACCGATATCAATACTGATAATATCACCATTGTTCAATACACGATTTCCAGGAATACCATGCACCAGTTCTTCATTTACGGAAGCACAGATGCTGCCGGTAAATCCGTTATAGCCTTTAAAGGACGGCTTCGCATCATGCTTTCTTATAAAAGCTTCAGCAATTTTATCCAGTTCCTTCGTAGTTATACCGGGAACGATATGCTTTTTTAACTCCTGGTGCGTAAGTGCAACGATGCGACCAGCTTCACGCATTATTTCAATCTCACGCGGAGTCTTGCAAATAATCATTTACGCAAGCTCCCGAAGAAGGCTGTCAATATCTTTGAATACATCATGAATATCTTGCTGACCGTTAATATTTTTCAGATAACCTTTCGTTTCATAGAAATGAAGTAAAGGTTCTGATTGTTGAATGTTTACTTCTAAGCGGTTATGAACCGTCTCTTCGTTATCATCTGCACGCTGATAAAGCTCTCCACCACAACGGTCACATGTTCCATCCTTTGCAGGAGGATTGAAAACCAAGTGATAAGTAGCTCCACATTCTTTACAAATACGACGACCAGTTAAACGTTCCATCAGAATATTATGGTCTACATCAATATTTAAACAGTAGTCAATTTTCTTATCTAAATCAGTAAGCATATTCTCTAGCGCTTCTGCTTGAGCAACAGTTCTAGGAAAACCATCAAGTAAGAATCCCTTTTGACAGTCATCTTTACTTAATCTCTCACGAACAATACCGATTGTTACTTCATCAGGAACAAGCGCTCCTTGATCCATGAAAGATTTTGCTTTTAAACCTAGCTCTGTTCCTTCCTTCATTGCAGCACGGAACATATCTCCTGTCGAGATATGAGGGATAGAATATTTTTCAACGATTTTTTCAGCTTGAGTGCCTTTTCCCGCACCTGGCAGCCCCATCAAAACTAAATTCACTCTGGCTCCCCCTCAGTCTCTAAAACGGCGTTTGGGAACATATGTCCCCAAATCCGAATTATTTTATAAATCCTTTATAGTGACGCTTAACAAGTTGAGCTTCAAGCTGTTTCATTGTTTCGAGGGCAACCCCGATAACGATAAGCAAGCTCGTTCCACCAATTTGAGCAGATTCCGGAAGACCCGCAAACTTCACAAAAAAGACTGGAAGAATGGCAATAGCTGATAAGAACAGCGCACCAACAAAAGTTAAGCGGTATAATACACGCGTTAAATATTCTTGAGTGTTCTTACCTGGACGAATTCCTGGAATATACCCACCTTGCTTCTTCAAGTTTTCAGCCACTTGTTCTGGGTTTACTTGAATGAATGCATAGAAATATGTGAACGCAATAATTAGCGCACAGTAGATCACCATTCCAATTGGATGTGTATAATCAAAAATTCGTTCAATCCAAATTGTTACGCTATTTTGCTCGAAGAACTGTGCAATCGTTCTAGGAGTAATAATAAACGATACTGCAAAGATAACAGGGATAACTCCAGCCGCATTTACCTTTAAAGGCAAGTGAGTGGATTGTCCCGCAGGCGATGTGCCAGCAGTCATTTTCTTTGCATATTGAATTGGGATTTTACGTAAAGCTTGTTGAATAAAGATAGTTCCTACAATAATCGCAATTACTGCTAAAACAATCAACAGGACTGTTACGATATTTAAGAAAAGCTGGTCACCCGCATCTTGAAACTGCTGTGCATAAATTTGGTTGGCTATATTCGGAATACTAGCAACGATACCAGCAAAGATGATAATCGAAATACCATTTCCGACTCCTTTTGAAGTGATTTGTTCACCTAACCATAGAAGGAAAGCCGTACCGCCTGTTAATACAGTTGCGATTAAAAGATAAGTTCCGATACCAGGCTTCTCAATCAATAATCCACCAGCAAGATTATTAAAACCATAAGACATTCCGAACGCTTGAATAAATCCAAGTACGATCGTAAAATAGCGGGTAAACTGAGCAAGCTTACGACGACCTACATCTCCTTGCTTTGACCACTCCGTAAACTTCGGTACTACATCCATCTGTAAAAGTTGAATGATAATAGACGCTGTAATATACGGCATGATCCCCATAGCAAGGATAGAGAAGTTACTAAGTGCTCCCCCACCAAATGTATTCAGTACTCCAAATACACTAAGTTGATCTTGTGCTTTTAAAATATCGGTATTTACATGTGGAACAGGAATAAATGTCCCGATTCTAAATACAATCAACATTAAAAGGGTGAATATGATTTTTCGTCTTATATCACCCACGCGCATAAAATTGGAGATTGTCTGAAACATTAAATCACCTCAGTTTGACCGCCGGCAGCTTCGATAGCTTCCTTTGCAGCAGAGGAGAATTTATGAGCTTTTACAGTAAGCTTTTTCTCAACATTGCCTTTAGCAAGAATCTTGATTCCTGCTTTTTCACTGCTAACCACACCAGTTTCAATAAGAAGTTCTGGAGTAACTTCAGTTCCGTCTTCGAAACGGTTTAGTGCATCAAGGTTTACAATAGCGTATTCCTTGCGGTTGATGTTGGTAAATCCACGTTTAGGTAAACGTTGGAATAAAGGTGTTTGACCACCCTCGAAGCCAGGACGTACACCGCCACCAGAACGAGCATTTTGACCTTTATGACCTTTACCAGCAGTTTTACCTTGCCCAGAACCGATACCGCGTCCAAGACGCTTGCGCTCACGACGAGAACCTTCTGCAGGTTTTAATTCATGAAGTTTCATATTGGCACCTCCTTATTAAAAGAAAAAAATCAATTTATTTTTCTACAACTGTTACAAGGTGGGCAACTTTATTGATCATACCGCGAATAGCAGCATTATCTTGTTGCTCAACAGTTTGGTGAATTTTACGTAAACCAAGTGCTTTAACAGTTTCTTTTTGATCTTGTGGACGACCAATCACACTGCGAGTGAGGGTAATTTCTAATTTATTAGCCATTATCTTTCCCTCCCTTAACCTAACAGTTCTTCTACTGATTTTCCACGCAATTTAGCTACGTCTTCAGCACGTTTTAGTTGTTTTAAACCGTCCAAAGTTGCACGAACCATGTTAATTGGTGTGTTTGTACCTAAAGATTTTGATAAGATATCAGCTACACCAGCTAATTCTAGTACCGCACGAACTGGACCACCAGCGATAACCCCAGTACCTTCAGAAGCAGGCTTTAGAAGGATTTCACCAGCACCGAAGTGTCCGATTACTTGGTGAGGAATCGTAGTACCTACCATTGGTACCTCGATTAAGTTTTTCTTAGCATCTTCAATTGCTTTACGGATTGCATCTGGTACTTCTTGTGCTTTACCAGTACCAAAGCCAACGTGGCCGTTTTTGTCACCTACTACTACTAGAGCAGAGAAACGGAAACGACGTCCACCTTTAACAACTTTCGCAACACGGTTAACCGTAACTACGCGTTCTTCAAGTTCAAGTTTGTTTGGATCAATACGACGCATCTTTTTGTGTCCCTCCTTTGTCTATTAAAATTCTAAGCCGTTTTCACGAGCAGCATCTGCTAGTGCTTTCACGCGTCCATGATATAAGTATCCTCCACGATCGAAAACAACAGCTTTAACGCCTTTTTCTACAGCACGCTTTGCAACTAATTCTCCGACCTTAACCGCTGCATCAACGTTACCAGTAGATTCAAGACCGATTTCTTTATCTAAAGTTGAAGCACTCGCTAAAGTTACTCCACTTACATCGTCAATTAGTTGTGCATAAATGTGCTTGCTTGAACGGAACACATTTAGACGAGGACGAGCTGCAGTACCGCTAAGTTTTGAACGCACACGTGCGTGTCTTTTCTTACGCGTTGCATTTTTGTCAGCCTTCGTAATCATTTTGGTCACTCCTTTCGTTTACCCCTTAGGGCATTACTTACCTGTCTTACCTTCTTTACGACGAACGAATTCGCCTTCATAACGGATTCCTTTACCTTTGTAAGGTTCTGGAGGACGAACGTCACGAATGTTAGCAGCAAGTGCGCCAACGCGCTCCTTGTTTGTACCTTTTACGATTACACGTGTATTTGAAGGTACTTCGATCTCGATACCTGTTTCAGGTTCGATTTCTACTGGATGAGAGTAACCAACGTTTAATACAAGCTTCGTACCTTGCTTTTGAGCACGGTAACCAACCCCGATTAATTCAAGTGTTCTTTCGAACCCTTTTGATACACCTTCAACCATGTTTGAAAGTAATGCGCGAGTAGTACCGTGCAATGCGCGGTGTTCCTTCGCATCAGATGGACGAGAAACGTTAATTACGTTCTCCTCTACCTTAATTTCGATATCTGGATTAAATGAACGACTTAGTTCACCTTTAGGACCTTTTACTGTTACGTTGCTTCCATCAACTGTTACTGTAACGCCAGATGGAATTTCAACTGGTTTTTTACCTACGCGAGACATTTAGTGCACCTCCATTCTTTAAGAAACTCTATTACCAAACGTATGCTAGTACTTCTCCGCCTACTTGCTTTGCGCGAGCTTCTTTATCAGTAAGAACGCCTTGAGAAGTAGATACTAATGCGATTCCAAGACCGTTAAGTACACGTGGAACCTCTGTAGCTTTTGCATATACACGAAGACCAGGCTTACTGATACGCTTAAGACCAGTAATAACACGTTCGTTATTCGAACCGTACTTTAAGAAGATACGGATGATTCCTTGCTTGTTATCCTCGATATATTCAACATCACGCACGAAGCCTTCACGCTTTAAGATTTCAGCGATTTCTTTCTTCGTGTTAGAAGCAGGAACTTCTAATTTTTCGTGACGAACCATGTTCGCATTACGGATGCGAGTTAGCAAATCTGCAATTGGATCTGTCATGACCATTGTTTTTTACCTCCTTCCCAAACTCTAGTTTTACCAGCTAGCTTTTTTCACACCAGGAATTTGCCCTTTGTATGCTAATTCACGGAAACAAATACGGCAAAGCTTAAATTTACGGTATACAGAATGTGGACGTCCGCAACGTTCGCAACGTGTGTATTCTTGAACCTTGAATTTAGGCGTGCGTTTTTGTTTCGCAATCATTGACTTTTTAGCCACGTTTTCGCCTCCCTCTATTTACCGATTACTTTTGGAATGGCATTCCAAATTGAGTTAACAGTTCACGAGCTTCTTCATCAGTATTAGCTGTAGTAACGATAACAATATCCATACCACGAACTTTACTTACTTTATCGTAATCAATTTCAGGGAAGATTAACTGTTCTTTTACACCTAATGTGTAGTTTCCACGTCCGTCGAAAGACTTTTTAGAAATTCCGCGGAAGTCACGTACACGTGGAAGAGATACAGAAACCAACTTGTCGAAGAATTCGTACATACGCTCTCCACGAAGAGTAACCTTCGCACCGATTGGCATTCCTTCACGTAGACGGAAACCAGCGATAGACTTCTTTGCACGAGTAACAACTGGCTTTTGACCAGAAATAGCTGCTAATTCTTCTACCGCGTTATCAAGTGCTTTCGCGTTTTGTACTGCATCACCAACACCCATGTTGATAACGATCTTTTCAAGCTTCGGTACTTGCATAATTGATTTATAGTTAAACTTGCTCACAAGAGCAGGAGTAATTTCTTTAACATATTTTTCTTTTAGGCGGTTCATTTTTGTACCTCCCTTCTTTTAGACTTATTTATCTAGAACTTCACCGGATTTTTTTGCAACACGTACTTTTTTACCGTCAACCTCTTTAAACCCTACACGAGTTGGCGTACCAGTCTTAGGATCGATAGGCATGACGTTTGATACATGAATAGGTGCCTCTCGGTTAATGATTCCACCTTGTGGATTCACTTGGGATGGCTTAGAGTGCTTCTTTACAATGTTCACACCTTCAACTAGCACACGGCTTTGTTTAGGGAAAGCAGCTAAGATAACACCTGTTTTGCCTTTATCCTTACCAGAGATGACCATAACTTTGTCACCTTTTTTCACATGCATCTGTTCGCACCTCCTTAAAGGCATATATTTTAAGATTATAGTACTTCTGGAGCTAATGATACGATCTTCATGAAGTTGCTGTCGCGAAGTTCACGAGCAACAGGTCCGAAGATACGCGTTCCGCGTGGACTCTTGTCGTCACGGATAATTACACAAGCGTTCTCATCGAAACGAATGTATGTTCCATCTGCACGACGAACGCCGCTTTTAGTTCGAACAACTACCGCTTTTACAACGTCACCCTTTTTAACAACGCCACCTGGTGTTGCTTGTTTCACTGTAACAACGATAATGTCACCAATATTAGCAGTCTTGCGGCCTGAACCACCAAGAACTTTAATTGTAAGTACTTCACGAGCACCTGAATTGTCAGCAACTTTTAAACGTGTTTCTTGTTGAATCATGTGTGTAACCTCCCTTCGGGATGTAGCTATTTCCGATCATAATTAAATAATTACTGCTGTTTCTACTACTTCAACAAGGCGGAAGCGCTTCGTAGCAGAAAGCGGACGTGTTTCCATAATACGAACAACATCGCCGATTTTTGCAACGTTCTGCTCATCATGAGCCTTGAACTTTTTAGAGTACTTAACGCGTTTACCGTATAATGGATGCTTTTTGTATGTTTCAACTAAGACAGTAACGGTTTTATCCATTTTGTCAGAAACAACGCGTCCAGTGTAAACTTTGCGTTGGTTGCGTTCACTCATCTTTCGCAAACCTCCTTCAATTATCGATTGTTAACGCCGATTTCTCTTTCACGAACTACAGTTTTCATGCGAGCAATCGCTTTGCGTACTTCACGAATGCGAGCTGTATTTTCAAGTTGTCCAGTCGCCAATTGAAAGCGAAGGTTGAAAAGCTCTTCTTTTAAAGACTTAACTTTTTGTTCTATTTCGGCAGTGGTAAGGTCACGAAGTTCATTAGCTTTCATTTGATTCACCACCAATTTCTTCTCGTTTTACAAACTTACATTTTACTGGAAGTTTGTGTGCTGCTAAACGTAATGCTTCACGTGCGATTTCTTCAGAAACACCAGCAACTTCAAACATTACTTTCCCAGGCTTAACAACTGCTACCCATCCTTCAGGAGCACCTTTACCAGAACCCATTCGGACTTCTAGAGGCTTAGCTGTATAAGGCTTATGAGGGAATATTTTAATCCAAACTTTACCGCCACGTTTCATATAACGTGTCATTGCGATACGAGCAGCTTCAATTTGGCGGTTTGTAATCCAAGAAGCTTCAATAGCTTGTAGACCGAATTCACCGAAGTTAACCTCTGTACCACCCTTAGCCATTCCGCGCATTTTTCCACGGTGTTGACGGCGATACTTAACGCGTTTAGGGACTAACATATTATTTGCCTCCTTCCTCAGATTTCTTCTTAGTAGGAAGGACCTCTCCACGGTAGATCCATACTTTTACACCTAACTTACCGTAAGTTGTATCTGCTTCTGCTGTAGCGTAATCGATGTCAGCACGAAGAGTATGAAGTGGAACAGTTCCTTCACTGTAAGACTCCGAACGAGCGATGTCTGCACCGCCTAGACGACCAGATACCATTGTTTTGATACCTTTTGCACCAGCGCGCATTGCACGTTGAATAACTTGTTTTTGAGCACGACGGAAAGATACGCGGTTTTCTAATTGACGAGCAATGTTTTCCGCTACAAGCTTAGCGTCGATGTCTGCTTTTTTGATTTCAAGAATGTTGATGTGTACACGCTTGCCAGTAAGTGAGTTAAGAGCTTTACGAAGCGCTTCAACCTCAGTACCACCTTTACCAATAACCATACCTGGCTTTGCAGTGTGGATAGTGATGTTAATGCGATTAGCTGCACGCTCGATTTCTACTTTTGATACAGAAGCATCGCTTAGACGCTTTGTAATGTACTCACGTACTTTAAGGTCTTCGTGTAAAAGATCAGCATAGTCTTTTCCTGCGAACCATTTGGATTCCCAATCACGGATGATACCAATACGCAAGCCGACTGGATTAACTTTTTGACCCACTATTATCCCTCCTTCTTCTCTGTTAATACGATAGTAATATGGCTAGTACGCTTGTTAATAGCACTTGCACGACCCATTGCACGAGGACGGAAACGTTTTAAAGTTGGTCCTTCGTCAACGAATGCTTGAGATACTACTAAGCTGTTAACGTCCATTTCATAGTTATGTTCTGCGTTCGCAATTGCAGAGTTTAGTAATTTTTCAATAACTGGTGAAGCAGTTTTTGGTGTATGCTTTAAGATTGCTACCGCTTCTCCTACTTGCTTACCTCGAATTAAATCTACGACTAAACGAGCTTTACGAGGAGCAATACGTACTGTTCTTAATACAGCTTTAGCTTGCATTAGAATGCCCTCCTCTCATTAACGTCTTGTTTTCTTGTCATCACTTGCATGACCTTTGTAAGTACGAGTTGGAGCGAATTCTCCAAGCTTATGACCTACCATGTCTTCAGTGACATATACAGGAACATGTTTACGACCATCATATACAGCAATCGTGTGTCCGATGAATTGCGGGAAGATCGTAGAACGGCGAGACCAAGTTTTAGTAACTTGCTTGCTTTCAGTTTCATTTAACTTTTCGATCTTTGTGATTAAATGCTCATCAACAAAAGGTCCTTTTTTTAAGCTGCGACCCATGTCTGAACCTCCCTTCGTGACTGCTCTACGGTTCTATGCTGGAACCGTAGTACAATCCCGTTATTTTTTACGACGACGAACGATGAATTTATCTGATTTGTTCTTTTTCTTACGAGTCTTGAATCCAAGAGTTGGTTTGCCCCATGGAGTCATTGGAGACTTACGTCCGATTGGTGAGCGTCCTTCTCCACCACCGTGTGGGTGATCGTTAGGGTTCATTACAGAACCACGAACTGTTGGGCGCTTGCCTAACCAGCGAGAACGTCCAGCTTTACCAATGTTGATTAGTTCGTGTTGCTCGTTACCAACTTGACCTACAGTCGCGCGGCAAGTTGCAAGAATCATACGAACTTCACCAGAGTTTAGACGTACTAATACGTACTTACCTTCTTTACCAAGAACCTGTGCAGAAGTACCAGCAGAACGTACTAATTGTCCGCCCTTACCAGGTTTTAACTCGATGTTGTGGATAACTGTACCAACTGGAATATTCGCTAGTGGTAATGCGTTACCTACTTTAATATCCGCTTCAGGACCTGACATAATTTCTGTTCCAACTACTAAGTTCTTAGGAGCTAAGATATAACGCTTTTCTCCATCTACGTAGTTAATTAATGCGATGTTTGCAGAACGGTTTGGATCGTACTCGATTGTAGCAACGCGTCCTGGAATGCCATCTTTGTTACGTTTAAAATCGATAATACGATATTGACGCTTATGGCCGCCACCTTGATGACGTACTGTTAACTTACCTTGGTTGTTGCGTCCACCTTTTCTTTTTAAAGGAGCAAGTAGAGACTTTTCTGGTGTGCTTGTTGTAATTTCAGCAAAATCAGAAACTGTCATACCGCGACGACCGTTAGAGGTAGGTTTATACTTTTTAATCGCCATAATTTTTTCCCTCCTCTTCTTCTATTCTAAATTAAACCTCGAATAATTCGATTTCTTTGCTATCAGCTGTTAATTTAACGATTGCTTTACGACGCTTGTTCGTGTAGCCTCCGAATTTACCCATGCGCTTGAACTTACCTTTGTAGTTCTGTACGTTAACTTTATCAACTTTGACACCGAAAATTTCTTCTACAGCGTCTTTAACTTGAGTTTTGTTAGCTCTAACATCAACTTCAAATGTATATTTCTTTTCAGCCATTAGGTCAGTAGAACGTTCAGTGATAACGGGGCGCTTAATGATATCGCGTGCATCCATTATGCAAGCACCTCCTCTACTTTTTCAACCGCTGCTTTAGTCATGATTAACTTGTCATGATTTAAAACATCCAATACGCTAATTCCGTTAGCAGATACAACAGTAACACCAGGGATGTTACGTGCAGATAATGCTACGTTCTCATCAAGGTCAGCAGTTACGATAAGTGCTTTTGAATTAACAGATAATCCTGCTAATACACCTTTAAAGTCTTTAGTTTTTGGAGTTTCGAAAGCAAGGTTTTCAAGTACTAAAATGTTTTCTTCTAAAACCTTTGTAGATAATGCAGATTTAATCGCTAAGCGACGAACCTTTTTAGGTAATTTATAGCTGTAGCTACGTGGAACTGGACCAAATACAGTACCACCTCCGCGCCATTGTGGAGAACGAATTGAACCTTGACGAGCACGACCAGTACCCTTTTGACGCCACGGCTTACGTCCACCGCCAGCTACTTCAGAGCGAATTTTTGTTTTGTGAGTTCCTTGACGTAAAGAAGCTCTTTGCATAATAACCGCTTCGAAAAGAACGTGGTTATTAGGCTCGATACCAAAGATTGAATCATTAAGTTCGATTTCGCCAACTTGTGATCCAGTTTGGTTTAACAATGCTACTTTCGGCATTCTTATTTCCTCCTTTCTGACTTAAGTATTTATGCTTTTACCGCACTTTTAACTTTTACTAGAGCTTTTCTAGCTCCTGGTACATTACCTTTAATTAATAGTAGGTTACGTTCTGCATCTACTCTTACGATTTCAAGGTTTTGTACAGTGATTTGCTCTCCACCCATACGTCCAGGTAATAATTTACCTTTGAATACACGGTTTGGAGCTACAGGACCCATTGAACCTGGGCGACGGTGGTAACGTGAACCGTGTGCCATTGGTCCGCGAGATTGTCCGTGGCGTTTGATAACACCTTGGAAACCTTTACCCTTTGAAATTCCTGTTACATCTACGATTTCGCCTTCTGCGAAAATTGTTACTTTGACTTCTTGACCAACCTCATACTCATCTACGTTTACGTCGCGTAATTCACGAACGAAGCGCTTAGGAGCAGTGTTAGCTTTTGCAACGTGTCCTCTTTCAGGTTTGTTAGAAAGCTTTTCACGCTTGTCTTCAAAACCTAATTGAATTGAAGTATATCCATCAGTTTCAGACGTTTTCTTTTGAAGAACAACGTTTGGAGCTGCTTCTACTACAGTTACAGGGATAAGATCACCGTTTGCAGCAAACACTTGAGTCATACCAATTTTTCTTCCTAAGATTCCTTTGGTCATTAAAGTCACACCTCCTGAAAGTTTATTATTTTTATTTCATTAAAGTTTGATTTCGATATCTACACCAGATGGTAAATCTAAACGCATTAATGAATCAACTGTTTGTGGAGTTGGATTCACGATGTCGATTAGACGCTTATGAGTACGCATCTCGAATTGTTCACGAGAATCTTTGTACTTATGAACCGCACGAAGGATTGTGTAAATTGACTTTTCAGTTGGTAATGGAATCGGACCAGATACAGCCGCACCAGAACGCTTTGCAGTTTCTACAATCTTCTCAGCTGATTGATCAAGAATTCTGTGATCATAAGCTTTTAAACGAATACGAATCTTTTGTTTTGCCATTATTTTCCCTCCTTTTCGCCTATATTAAAAATAGACATTCTCCGTGAAAATTTCCCACACACTCGCCATGGCAAAGCGGCCGGGTGTGTCAGCAACCTTTCACTTCATCGCAGTCAAAGACCAACATTGTCTATTATACTGAAACGATAAAGCAATTGCAACATAAATATGTTTTTTTGTTTATGTTTCGAACACTTTTCCTATTATAGCTGTTACACTTACTCATTTCAACCAGGATGAACAATAAACTTTGTGTGAAATAATCCCACTCTCTCCAACATTACAATTTTGAAAGATGCCAATAAAAAAGGCCAGTACAAAGAATCATGAATGGATTCTTATACCGGCTCTTTTATTTTCTTCTATCTAATACTTATTCTTTAATATATCCCTTAGATTTTAAGTGTTGAAGAATTTGCTCCACACTTTCTTCTATAGAATACTTATCCGTCTCTACTACGATTTCTGGGTTCACCGGTTCTTCATAAGGTGAATCGATACCTGTGAAATCACGAATAAGTCCTTTTCTTGCTTTTTCATATAAACCCTTCGGATCTCTCTTTTCGCACTCGTCTACCGGGCACTTAATATATACTTCAATAAACTCATCAGCTTCTAGTAGCTCACGCACAAGTTCTCTATCTTTGATAAATGGAGAAATAAATGCCGTTAATACAATCTGACCACTATCTACAAATAGCTTTGATACTTCTCCAATTCTACGAATGTTTTCTGTACGATCCTCTTCAGAGAAACCAAGGTCCTTATTTAATCCGTGGCGAATATTATCTCCATCTAATACATAAGGATTTAACCCTTGATCAAAAAGTGCCTTAGCAGCAGCATTGGCTACTGTGGACTTCCCTGAGCCAGATAAGCCCGTGAACCATAGAACAAAACTATGATGTCCGAACTGCTTTCTTCTTAGTTCTTTGTTTAATGAAGCTTCATGCCATGTAATATTTGTACTCATAATATTCCTCCACCTATGCCTTCACACTGTGAGATTTTAAGCCTTCAATTAGGACTTCTACCACTTCTTTACGGCTAAACTCACTTGGTGGCACTTCACCATTATGAAGCATTTCTCTTACCTTTGTTCCAGAAAGAATGACATGATCTTCTTTTGAATGTGGGCAAGTTTTTGTCGATGCCATGTTTCCACACTTTTTGCAGTAAAAGCTATGTTCAAAGAATAAAAGTGTTAGACCTAGTTCCTCTTTTGAGAATTGATCAAAAATCTTTTGTGCATCGTATGTTCCGTAGTAATTTCCCACACCTGCGTGATCTCTACCTACAATAAAATGCGTGCAACCATAATTTTTTCTAACCATCGCATGGAAAATAGCTTCTCTAGGGCCAGCATAACGCATGGCTGCTGGGAATACAGCAAGATATACACGATCTTCTGGATAGTAGTTCTTTAATAGCACTTGATAACTCTTCATTCTTACATCTGCTGGAATATCATCAGACTTTGTTTCTCCTACCAACGGATTTAAGAATAGTCCATCAACGATTTCAAGCGCTGACTTTTGAATGTATTCGTGTGCACGATGAACAGGATTTCTCGTTTGGAAACCTACAACTGTCTTCCAACCGTATTCAGCGAAAACACTTCTTGTTTCGGCTGGATCCAGATAGTACTCGTCAAATCTTTCTCTTTCTAGACGCTTTACGACCTTAATTGGTCCACCTACGTAAACATTCTTTCTTTCAAATAACTTTCGTACACCCGGATGGGCTAGTTCCTCTGTTTGATAAACAGCTTTTGCCTCAACTTCCTTATCCGGAGTATAGATGTCATTTATAGTGATGACTCCGTATACTTCGCCTTCAAAAACAAGTTTAGCTTCTGCACCGATTGATAATGTAGTAGCTTTTGCCTCGTCTACAGGAAGAGTAATCGGTATACTCCATACATGACCATCAGCCAAGCGTAAGTTATTCACCACTGATTCATAATCCTTTTTATTGAAAAATCCAGTGATTGGACTATAAGCTCCATTCCCAATAAGTTCTAAATCGCTTAATGCTGTCTTATCTAATTCAATAGAAAGCTCGATACTTTCAACCTTGTATTCAGGCTCCCATAGATTAATAAGTTTTCCTCCATGTGGCGTACTAAGTGTCATAGTTAAATACCTCCGCTATTTTCAAAGTATGTTCGGTTCTCTTTCTTTATCGTATTTGCCAAGGATAGTGTACCTAAAGTGGCAATACTTACACTAAACAACACAACAACAGTATACATATCAGTATCAATAAAGATCTTTACAAGTCCATAAGATAGGACAAGTGATAGTATAGGAGATACAACCCATACCTTGAGAATCTTGTTGATAATACTTTGTTGAAATATTGACTTTCCTCTTTGAGCAAAACCTATTCCAATGATTGCTGTACTAGTAACTTGAGTTAACGGTACCGGCAAACCAAATACAGAAGCTAATATTACCAAGATCGCACCTGTACTTGAGATCGCCCCACCTTCAAGTAAGGAAAAGCTCGTTATTTTTTTCCCGTTTGTTTGAAGTACTCTTCCTCCGAGGAATACAGCCCCTAACGCAATGAATAATCCACCAACCCAAACTCCAGTTGTAATAGAGACTACTCCTGCACCTACTAGTGGACCTGCAGCATTTGCTACATTGTTCATTCCAGCTGAAAAAGCTTCAAAAAACCCAACAACAATAACAAAGATTGTGATTGGTTTATTATATTTCCCATTTTTTAAAGCAGGAAATTTCTTTTCTAGTAACTTAATTCCTCTACCCCACATAAGTGCCAATGTAAATGCAACAATTGGGATGATAAACCAGAAAGCAACTATAACTAAAATATTCTTAACAAATAGAGCCTTAAAAGCAACACCCACCCCTACAACAGATCCAACTGTAATCTCACTCGTGGACAAAGGAATGCCCATTAAATTAGCAATAAATAAAGAAAGGGCAGCTGAAGATAGAATAATGAGAACTACTTTTTCATCAAGTACTGATGAAGGCACTATATTTGATCCAATTGTTTTAACAACTTCACTACCACCAAGTACAGCACCTAAAAATATCGCCACTCCACAAACAAGCAAAGCCACTTTCTTCTTTGGAAGAGCACCTGAACCGTAAGCGATAGAGATGGAAGCTGCAGCACCACTTGCACCAATATTCATTGCCAAAAAGAGAGCAACGATAACAGCTGTATATGTTATAACCATGGGCAATGCCCTCCTATTGGTGTAATCCGCATTCTGTCTTTCCTGTTCCTGTCCATCGACCTGATCTCATATCATCTGCGTTAAATGCAGGAGAAGTACATGGCGCACATCCAATACTAGGGTACCCATTATCATGAAGAACATTATAAGGAAGGTCATTCTTATGTGCGTATCTCCATACATCCTTCCACGTCCAGTGAATGAGAGGACATACTTTTATCGATTCAAATTTATTATCCTTATTGAAGTACTGAGTATTCTTTCTCGTTTCTGATTGCTCTCTTCTTAATCCGCTTATCCATGCCGTTGCACCAGACAAAGCTTCTCTTAACGGAATAATTTTTCTTATTTCACAGCATTTATTTGGAGTTGTTTTCCAAAGTTCATCCCCGTGTTGTTCTGCTTGTTCCTCTAAAGTTAAAGACGGTTTTTTTAATTCTACTTGCAATTGAGGATAACGCTCCTTAACTTTATCAATCAATTCATACGTTTCTTTAAAATGAAGACCTGTATCTAAGAAAACTACCTTAGCGTCAGGCTTAACTTTCGTAATTAGATCAATCATGACCATACCTTCAATCCCAAAACTACATGCGTATACAATTTCATTCTCATCATAATGTTCGTAGCTCCAACGCAAGGTATCAAGCGCACCTTTTGTTTCATTATCTATATCAAAGCTAGGAAACGAATAATGATCATATTCTGAAAAAGTCAACTTAGTTTGAACCATATAACTACCACTCCTAACATTTTCAACTATATCATCAATTTTTTTAATTCCAACTTAACAGATAGGTTTAATTTAATTTATCAACTCAAAGCCAAATTGTCAATGACTTTAGAAAAAAAGACATAGAAAAAAGCAGATGGATTACCCATCTGCTTTTGATATTTATTAATTATTCTTGGATTGACGCAACAACGCCAGCACCAACAGTACGTCCACCCTCACGGATAGAGAACTTAGTACCTTCTTCGATAGCAACTGGAGCGATAAGCTCAACAGTCATTTCGATGTTGTCACCAGGCATAACCATTTCTACGCCTTCTGGAAGATTACAGATACCTGTAATGTCAGAAGTACGGAAATAGAATTGTGGACGGTAGTTAGTGAAGAATGGAGTATGACGTCCACCTTCTTCTTTAGAAAGAACATAAACTTCCGCTTTGAACTTTGTGTGTGGAGTGATTGATTTTGGCTTAGCCAAAACTTGTCCACGCTCGATTTCTTCACGAGATACACCACGAAGTAGTGCACCGATGTTGTCTCCAGCTTCTGCATAGTCAAGAAGCTTACGGAACATTTCTACACCTGTTACAGTAGTAGATTTAGGCTCTTCAGTGAAACCAACGATTTCAACAACGTCCCCAACTTTAACTACTCCACGCTCAACACGTCCAGTAGCAACAGTTCCACGACCAGTGATTGAGAATACATCCTCAACTGGCATCATGAATGGCTTTTCAGTGTCACGAGCTGGTGTTGGAACATACTCATCAACAGCAGCCATAAGCTCGTTGATTTTCTCTTCCCATTCAGCTTCACCTTCTAAAGCTTTAAGAGCAGAACCTTTGATTACAGGAATGTCATCTCCAGGGAACTCATACTCAGAAAGTAGGTCACGGATTTCCATTTCTACTAATTCAAGAAGCTCTTCGTCATCTACCATATCACACTTGTTCATGAATACTACAAGGTGAGGTACACCAACCTGACGAGAAAGTAGGATGTGCTCACGAGTTTGTGGCATTGGACCATCAGTAGCAGATACTACTAGGATACCGCCGTCCATTTGAGCAGCACCAGTGATCATGTTCTTAACGTAGTCAGCGTGACCTGGGCAGTCAACGTGTGCATAGTGACGGCTAGCAGTTTCGTACTCAACGTGAGCAGTAGAGATTGTGATACCACGCTCTCTCTCTTCTGGAGCTCCATCGATTTGATCATATGCACGAGCTTCTGCTCCACCTACTTTTGCAAGTACAGAAGTGATAGCAGCTGTTAAAGTTGTTTTACCATGGTCAACGTGACCAATTGTACCGATGTTAACGTGTGGCTTTGAACGGTCAAATTTAGCTTTTCCCATTAGAAAAATCCTCCTTTAATATATAAAAAATAGTCTAAGTATATTTATGGACAGAGAGGTTGCTGTTGCCAGCACCTACCAATGTCCACACTTACATAAGTAGTTATACTTTAAAAAAGTGCGAAAATCAATTATTCGCCTTTATTTTTTTTGATGATTTCTTCAGAGATTGATTTTGGAACCTCTTCATAGTGATCAAAATGCATAGAGAATACTCCACGACCTTGCGTACTAGAACGAAGGCTAGTTGCATAACCAAACATTTCAGAAAGTGGAACCATTGCACGAACAACTTGAGCGTTTCCGCGTGCTTCCATACCTTCTACACGACCACGACGTGAAGTTACGTTACCCATAATATCACCAAGATACTCTTCAGGAATGATAACTTCGACTCTCATGATAGGTTCAAGAATAACAGGGTTACACTTAGAAGCTGCTGCTTTAAGTGCCATAGACGCCGCAATCTTAAACGCCATTTCAGATGAGTCAACATCATGGTAAGATCCATCAAATAATCTAGCTTTGATATCTACAACAGGGAATCCAGCAACCATACCTCTGTCAAGTGAGTCTTCAAGACCTGCTTGTACAGCTGGGATGTATTCACGAGGAACAACACCACCAACGATTCCGTTTACGAATTCAAATCCTTTTCCTTCTTCGTTTGGAGAGAATTCAATCCAAACATGTCCGAATTGTCCACGTCCACCAGATTGGCGTGCAAACTTTCCTTCTACATTAGCAGAAGAACGGATTGTTTCGCGGTAAGCAACCTGAGGAGCACCAACATTAGCTTCTACTTTGAATTCACGACGCATACGGTCTACTAGAATATCTAAGTGAAGCTCACCCATACCTGCAATGATAACTTGTCCAGTTTCCTGGTCAGTATGCGCACGGAATGTAGGATCCTCTTCTTGAAGCTTTTGAAGAGCAGTAGTCATCTTATCTTGGTCAGCTTTAGATTTAGGCTCGATAGATAATTGAATAACTGGCTCTGGGAATTCCATTGACTCTAGGATAACTAGGTTCTTTTCATCACATAGTGTATCACCAGTTGTAGTATCTTTTAGACCTACAGCTGCAGCGATGTCACCAGCGTATACCATCGAAATCTCTTCACGGCTGTTAGCATGCATCTGTAGGATACGACCTACACGCTCACGCTTGCCTTTAGTAGAGTTTTGAACGTAAGAACCAGAGTTTAATGTACCAGAGTACACACGGAAGAACGTTAATTTACCAACATAAGGGTCAGTCATAACTTTGAACGCTAGAGCTGAGAATGGCTCTTCATCACTTGAGTGACGTTCAACTACCTCATCACTATCAGGAAGTGTACCTTTGATTGCAGGTACATCTAATGGAGATGGAAGGTAAGCAATTACAGCGTCAAGCATTTTTTGAACACCTTTGTTTTTAAATGCTGATCCACAGATTACCGGATAGAATTCAACATTAACAGTACCTTTACGAATCGCTACTTTCAGCTCATCAGCAGTGATTTCTTCACCACCAAGGTATTTTTCCATTAAGTCTTCATCAAACTCAGATACCGCTTCAATTAACTTTTCACGGTATTCTTCTGCTTCAGCACGGTACTCTTCAGGGATTTCACGAACTTCAATATCCGTTCCAAGATCGTTACCATAGAATGTTGCATTCATTTCAACTAGGTCAATGATTGCTGAGAATTGATCTTCAGCACCGATTGGAAGTTGAATTGCAGCAGCATTTGCTTGTAAGCGATCGTGAATTGTCTTAATTGAATACTTGAAATCAGCACCAATTTTGTCCATCTTGTTTACAAATACAACACGTGGTACACCGTATGTTGTTGCTTGGCGCCAAACTGTTTCAGTTTGAGGCTCAACACCAGACTGTGCATCAAGTACAGCAACTGCACCATCAAGTACACGTAGGGAACGTTCTACTTCAACTGTGAAGTCTACGTGTCCTGGTGTATCAATGATGTTTACTCGGTGGCCTTTCCATTGAGCAGTTGTAGCAGCGGAAGTAATCGTAATTCCGCGCTCTTGTTCCTGCTCCATCCAGTCCATTTGAGATGCACCTTCATGTGTTTCACCGATCTTATGAATACGACCAGTGTAATAAAGTACACGCTCAGTTGTTGTTGTTTTACCAGCATCAATGTGAGCCATGATACCGATATTTCTTGTATTTGCTAAGGAGAACTCTCTTGCCATTGGTATTTCTCCTTTCTCGTATGAGTGTTTTAGTTTATTTTTATATTAGAGTAAAAGTAAATTCTACCAACGATAGTGAGCAAATGCTTTGTTTGCTTCAGCCATTTTATGAGTATCTTCACGCTTTTTAACTGATGCACCAGTGTTATTCGCTGCATCTAAGATTTCGTTAGCTAAACGCTCTTCCATCGTCTTTTCTCCACGAAGGCGAGAGTAGTTAACTAACCAACGAAGACCTAGAGTTGTACGGCGATCTGGGCGCACCTCTACTGGTACTTGATAGTTAGAACCACCTACACGGCGTGCTTTAACTTCAAGAACTGGCATGATATTTTTTAGTGCTGCATCGAATACTTCGATTGGTTCTTTACCACTGCGCTCACGAATAAGTTCGAATGCAGAGTAAAGGATAGCTTGTGACTTTCCTCTTTTACCGTCGATCATCATTTTGTTGATCAGACGAGTGATTAGCTTTGAGTTATATAACGGATCTGGTAATACGTCTCTCTTTGCTACAGGACCTTTACGAGGCATGTTTGTTCCTCCTTTCACAGAAGTGTGATTTTAGTTTTTTTGTAATGATCATTATTTCTTAGCTGCTTTTGGTCTCTTAGTTCCGTATTTAGAACGACCTTGCATACGGTTGTTTACACCAGCTGTATCTAGTGCACCACGAACGATATGATAACGTACCCCTGGTAAGTCCTTTACACGACCACCGCGAATAAGTACTACGCTGTGCTCTTGTAGGTTGTGACCAATCCCAGGAATGTATGCTGTTACTTCAATTCCGTTAGTTAAGCGTACACGAGCATATTTACGTAATGCTGAGTTCGGCTTCTTCGGAGTCATTGTACCAACACGCGTACATACCCCACGCTTTTGAGGTGAAGATACGTTCGTTTGTGATTTTTTGAAGCTGTTGTAACCTTTGTTTAGTGCAGGTGATTTAGACTTTTCTTCTTTCGAAGAACGTGGCTTACGCACTAATTGATTAATTGTAGGCATTTCTTTTTCCTCCCTTCATCTACTATTTCAAAGCCCACACATCCAGGTGGTTCATTTTGAAACAAAAAACAAAGTCTTTATAGATATCTTTCTATAAAAACAGTTTTTAAAAAGTTATTGCTACAGTAGAAGCACCTACTTCGATCCCGCAAGCTTTACCAAGCTTTTTCATAGAATCTACATATATAATTGGCACGCCTAATTCCTGTGCTGTACTAATCACCTTTGCTGTCACACGAGGTTCAGCATCCTTGGCTACTAGCACTTCAGAAATAGTACCGCCTTTAATGGCTTTTACTGTTTGCTTTGTTCCTACGATAAATCGCTTTGCCTGCATTACTTTTTCATAAGACATGATTGCATCCTCCAAAGTAACAGGTTAATAGGAGCACCTTTGATATATTAACACCTATAAAACTCGCTGTCAACACCTATCGGTTTTTTTTATTAATAGAGGTATTCATTTAATGTGCGGCACTCAGGGTAGAGTGCCGCATAAATGATTATTCTACAGTTAATACTTCTTCTTGTTCAATGTTTGTAACTGGCTCAGCTTTACGATAACGTTGCATACCAGTTCCAGCTGGAACGAGCTTACCAATAATTACATTTTCCTTCAGACCGAGTAACTCATCTCGTTTACCTTTAATAGCGGCGTCTGTAAGTACTCTTGTTGTTTCTTGGAATGAAGCAGCAGATAAGAAGGAATCTGTTTCAAGTGAAGCCTTGGTAATACCAAGCAATACAGGACGTCCTGTTGCAGGCATCTTGCCAGAAAGCAACGCTTTTTCATTCGCATCTCTGAATTGGTGAACATCAAGAAGTGATCCAGGTAATACTTCTGTTTCACCTGCATCGATAACACGAACCTTACGAAGCATTTGTCGTACCATTACTTCTACGTGCTTGTCACCAATTTCTACCCCTTGCATACGGTATACTTTTTGAACTTCACGAAGCAAATACTCTTGAACAGCTGTTACGTCTTTCACCTTGATTAATTCCTTAGGATCGATCGAACCTTCTGTCAGTTCTTCACCACGTTCAACCTTATCGTTTACACTGACCTTTAGACGTGCCGTGTATGGAGCTGTGTAGGTTCTTGACTCTACTTCACCCTGTACGATAATTTCATGCTGTCGGTCACGACCTTCGTTAATACCAACAACCACACCTTCGATTTCAGAGATGACCGCTTGACCTTTCGGGTTACGCGCTTCGAATATCTCTTGAATACGAGGTAGACCTTGTGTGATATCATCTCCGGCAACCCCACCTGTATGGAATGTACGCATCGTTAACTGAGTTCCTGGTTCACCGATAGATTGAGCAGCGATGATACCAACAGCTTCTCCCACTTCAACCTCTTGACCAGTTGCTAAGTTACGACCATAACATTTCTTACATACTCCATGACGAGAATTACATGTAAACGCAGAGCGAATCCATACATCCTCAACACCAGCGGCAACCACTTCAGCTGCTAGGTCTTCTGTAATTAATTCATTTTCACGAACCATTACTTCTTTTGTTCCAGGGTTTTTAATTGCTTTTCTTGCATAACGTCCGATTAAACGTTCTTCTAGAGACTCGATAATTTCCGTTCCATCTCTAAGAGCAGCAATATGCAATCCACGATCCGTACCGCAATCATCATCACGAACAATAACATCTTGTGCTACGTCAACGAGACGACGAGTTAAGTATCCAGAGTCAGCCGTTTTTAGTGCAGTATCGGCAAGACCTTTACGCGCACCGTGAGTAGAGATAAAGTACTCTAATACTGTTAGACCTTCACGGAAACTTGATTTGATTGGTAATTCGATGATACGACCAGCCGGGTTGGCCATTAGTCCACGCATACCAGCAAGCTGCGTAAAGTTAGATGCGTTACCACGGGCACCAGAGTCACTCATCATGAAAATTGGGTTTGTTTTATCTAGTGATTTCATTAGCTTCGCTTGGATAACATCCTTCGCAGCACTCCAGATGGAGATAACACGATCATAACGCTCATCTTCTGTGATTAAACCACGTCTAAATTGCTTTTGAACATTATCTACCTTTGTTTGTGCTTCAGCGATAATTTCTTGCTTTTCACCTAATACAACGATGTCTGCAACCCCAACTGTAATACCAGCTTTTGTAGAGTGCTTAAAGCCTAAGTCTTTCATTCGGTCAAGCATCTTCGAAGTTTCAGTAATCTTAAACTTCTTAAATACTTCCGCAATGATGTTCCCTAGAATCTTCTTTTTGAACGGATCTACAACATCCATTTCACTAATTACTTGTTTCACATCCGTACCAGGCTCTACAAAGAATCTTGCAGGTGTTTCTACTTCAAGATTCGATTTTGTAGGCTCGTTGATGTAAGGGAATGAACTAGGCAAAATTTCATTAAAGATCAGTTTTCCAACCGTCGTTAATAGAAGCTTTTTATTTTGCTCTTCAGTGAACGTCTCGTTATTCAATGAACCAGCATGCACAGCTACACGAGTGTGTAAGTGTACATAACCATTTTGATAAGCTAAGATCGCTTCATTTGTATCCTTGAAAACCATACCTTCCCCAACAGAACCTGCACGTTCAAGAGTTAAGTAATAGTTTCCTAATACCATATCCTGAGACGGAGTAACTACAGGCTTTCCATCCTTCGGGTTAAGGATGTTTTGAGCGGCAAGCATTAATAATCTTGCTTCTGCTTGAGCTTCAGAAGAAAGCGGAACGTGAACGGCCATTTGGTCACCGTCAAAGTCAGCATTGTATGCCGTACATACAAGCGGATGAAGACGAATCGCACGACCTTCTACTAGCGTTGGCTCAAATGCTTGGATACCAAGTCTATGAAGAGTCGGTGCACGGTTAAGAAGAACCGGATGCTCTCTAATTACTTCTTCAAGTACATCCCATACTTCTGGCTGAACTCGTTCAATTTTTCGCTTAGCTGATTTGATATTATGCGCTAGACCTTTTTCAACCAATTCCTTCATAACGAATGGCTTAAACAGCTCTAGTGCCATTTCTTTTGGTAATCCACATTGATACATCTTTAAGTTTGGTCCTACAACGATAACGGAACGACCAGAATAGTCAACACGCTTACCTAGTAGGTTTTGACGGAAACGACCTTGCTTTCCTTTCAACATATGTGAAAGAGATTTTAAAGGACGGTTACCTGGTCCTGTTACCGGACGTCCACGACGACCATTATCAATTAGAGCATCTACTGCTTCTTGAAGCATACGCTTTTCGTTTTGTACGATAATGCTTGGAGCTCCTAAATCTAATAGACGCTTCAGACGGTTGTTACGGTTGATAACACGACGATATAAATCGTTCAAGTCAGAAGTAGCAAAACGCCCTCCATCTAATTGAACCATTGGACGTAATTCTGGCGGAATTACTGGAAGAACATCAAGGATCATCCAAGAGGGTTCATTGCCTGAGTTACGGAATGCTTCTAGTACTTCTAGACGCTTAATTGCTCTTGTACGACGTTGTCCTTGTGCTGTTCTTAATTCTTCCTTTAACGCTTCAACATCTTTGTTTAAATCAATATCAGATAGAAGCTTTTTAATGGATTCAGCACCCATTGATGCTTGGAACTTATTACCGTACTTGTCACGGTATGCACGATATTCCTTCTCAGATAAAAGTTGCTTCTTTTCTAATGCTGTATCACCAGCATCTGTAACTACATAAGAAGCAAAATAGATAACCTCTTCAAGTGCACGAGGAGACATATCTAAAACAAGACCCATACGACTTGGGATCCCTTTGAAGTACCAAATATGAGATACAGGTGCAGCTAATTCAATGTGACCCATACGCTCACGACGTACTTTTGCACGAGTTACTTCCACTCCGCAGCGGTCACAGACTACACCTTTATATCTTACACGCTTGTACTTACCACAATGACATTCCCAGTCCTTAGTCGGCCCGAAAATACGTTCACAGAATAAACCATCTTTTTCAGGTTTAAGTGTACGGTAGTTAATTGTTTCTGGCTTTTTCACTTCTCCAAAAGACCATGAACGAATCTTATCTGGTGAAGCAAGACCAATTTTCATAAACTCAAAATTATTAACATCTAGCAAGGGGCCTACCTCCCTTTTGATCTACGGGTTTTACCCTTATACGAAAGGCCTAGATTCCAATAAGTCTCTATGCCAACAATATGTTAGGGAATGATTCCTTGAAAAATCAGTCCATCTCCTAAAACCTTATCCGTCAAGGAGATGGCTTTTATATATGTCAGTTGATTACTCTTTTGTACCTACTTTTTCTGATTCAGACTCTTCAAAATCAGGCAAAACCGTCAAAGCATCAGCTTGTTGTACATCATCATCATCTTCTAAATCGCGCATTTCGATTTCTTGCTCATCGCCTGAGAGGATCTTAACATCCATACCTAAGCTTTGAAGTTCTTTCATTAATACGCGGAATGATTCTGGTACACCAGGTTCTGGAACATTCTCACCTTTAACGATTGCTTCATACGTCTTCACACGTCCTACTACGTCATCTGACTTAACCGTCAAGATCTCTTGAAGCGTATATGCAGCACCGTATGCTTCCAATGCCCAAACCTCCATCTCACCAAAACGCTGTCCACCAAATTGTGCTTTACCACCAAGTGGTTGTTGCGTTACAAGTGAGTATGGTCCAGTTGAACGAGCATGTAGCTTATCATCAACCATGTGAGCAAGTTTGATCATGTACATTACGCCGACAGAAACTCGATTGTCGAATGGTTCACCAGAACGACCATCATAAAGTACTGTTTTCGCGTCACGAGCCATACCTGCTTCTTGGATAGTTGACCAAACATCTTCTTCACGCGCTCCATCAAATACCGGAGAAGCAACATGAATACCTAGTGCTCTTGCAGCCATACCAAGATGAAGCTCAAGTACCTGACCGATGTTCATACGTGATGGTACCCCTAATGGGTTTAACATGATGTCAACCGGTGTTCCATCTGGTAAGAAAGGCATATCCTCTTCCGGTAGAATACGTGAGATAACCCCTTTATTCCCGTGTCGTCCGGCCATCTTGTCCCCTTCAGAAATCTTACGCTTCTGAACAATATAAGCACGTACAAGTTGGTTAACACCTGGAGGTAATTCGTCTCCATCTTCACGGTTAAACACTTTCACATCTAGGACAATACCGCCACCACCGTGAGGTACACGTAGAGATGTATCTCTTACTTCACGTGCCTTTTCACCGAAGATTGCATGCAATAAGCGTTCTTCAGCTGTTAGTTCCGTTACACCTTTAGGCGTTACTTTACCAACTAATAAATCTCCGTCCTTCACTTCTGCTCCGACACGTACGATTCCACGCTCATCGAGATTTCTAAGAGCATCTTCCCCTACGTTTGGAATATCACGAGTGATTTCCTCTGGTCCAAGCTTTGTATCACGTGACTCTGACTCGTATTCTTCGATATGGATAGAAGTATACACATCATCTTTAACAAGTCTTTCACTCATGATAATAGCATCTTCATAGTTATAACCATCCCAAGTCATGAAGGCAACAAGAACGTTACGGCCTAGAGCAAGTTCTCCAAGCTCCATGGATGGTCCGTCTGCCAGGATCTCTCCTTTTGTTACACGGTTACCAACTGCCACGATCGGTCTTTGGTTATAGCAAGTACCTTGGTTTGAACGAATGAATTTTTGCATTCTATATTTATCTAGATCGCCCTTTACTTCTTGGCCATCTACTAGAGTCACTTTTCTTACCCACACTTGTCGAGCTTCAACATGCTCCACGATTCCATCGTGTTTACAGATTACTGCTGCTCCAGAGTCTTTACCAGAAACATATTCCATTCCCGTTCCTACACGAGGGGCTTCTGGTTGCATCAATGGTACAGCCTGACGTTGCATGTTTGCACCCATAAGTGCACGGTTTGAGTCATCATTTTCAAGGAACGGAATACATGCTGTCGCAGCCGAAACTACTTGTTTAGGAGAAACGTCCATGTAGTCTACACGCTCACGATTTACAACCGTGTTTTCGCCTCGGAAACGAGCAATAATATCGTTTTCTATGAAAGATCCGTCTTCTCCTAGTTTCACATTTGCCTGTGCTACTACATAGTTATCTTCTTCATCGGCAGTTAAGTAGTCGATATGGCTTGTAACTTTTCCTGTCTCAGGATCTACACGACGATATGGTGTTTCGATAAAGCCGAATCGATTTACTTTTGCAAAGGAAGATAGCGAGTTGATTAGACCAATGTTCGGACCTTCCGGTGTTTCGATTGGACACATACGACCATAGTGAGAGTAGTGAACGTCACGCACTTCGAATCCAGCACGTTCACGTGTTAAACCACCAGGTCCTAATGCTGATAAACGACGCTTATGAGTAAGCTCAGCTAATGGGTTTGTTTGATCCATGAACTGCGATAACTGAGAGCTACCAAAGAATTCTTTAATTGACGCAATTACAGGACGTATATTAATTAATTGCTGTGGTGTAATCGTATTTGTATCTTGAATGGACATTCTTTCACGAACAACTCTTTCCATTCTTGATAACCCAATACGGAATTGGTTTTGAAGTAATTCTCCTACTGAGCGCAGACGACGATTTCCTAAGTGGTCAATGTCATCTGTATCTCCTACTGAATGTAGAAGGTTAAAGAAATAGCTAATGGAAGCAATAATATCAGAAGGATCAATATTCTTAACAGCTTCTGGTACATATGCATTACCAATAACATTAATTGCCTTTTCGCCATCCTCATTAGGAGCAAAAATCTTAATTGATTGTAAAAGAATATCTTCTTGAACTACTCCTCCAACTGGAGTAAAGGTCTTAAATCCAATATTCTTTTCTAATTGTGGAAGAATACGGTCTAATGTACGGCGATCTAAAAGCACACCTTTTTCTGCAATGATTTCTCCCGTTTCAGGATCAACCAATGTTTCTGCAAGGCGTTGACCAAATAGACGATTCTTTATATGCAGCTTCTTGTTAATTTTGTAACGACCTACATTCGCTAAATCATAGCGCTTAGGGTCAAAGAATCTAGAAACAAGTAAACTTTTTGCATTTTCAACCGTTGGTGGTTCACCTGGACGAAGACGCTCATATATTTCTAATAGAGCTTTCTCCGTACCTTCCGTATTATCTTTTTCAAGCGTATTACGAATGTACTCATTATCTCCAATTAACTCAATAATTTCTTGGTCTGAACCGAATCCTAATGCACGCAAAAGAACCGTAACGGGTAATTTCCTCGTACGATCTATTCTAACGTACACAACATCCTTCGCATCTGTTTCATATTCTAACCAAGCACCACGGTTCGGGATTACAGTTGCTGTATATCCTCGTTTTCCGTTTTTATCTAGTTTTCCACTATAATAAACACTTGGTGAACGTACAAGCTGAGATACGATAACGCGCTCGGCACCATTAATAACGAATGTACCTGTTTCTGTCATAAGCGGGAAGTCACCCATGAAAACATCCTGGTCTTTTACTTCCCCAGTTTCTTTATTAACAAGACGCACTTTTACACGAAGTGGAGCAGAGTATGTAACATCTCGTTCCTTGGATTCCTCAACAGAATACTTTGGCTCACTTAAACTATAATCAATAAATTCTAATGACAAATTACCTGTGAAATCTTCAATCGGTGAAATATCCTGGAACATTTCACGCAATCCTTCATCAAGGAACCACTGATAGGAAGCTGTTTGAATTTCAATTAAGTTAGGTAATTCTAAAACTTCACTGATTCTCGCATAACTTCTTCGTTGGCGGTGTCGTCCATACTGAACTAGTTGACCTGTCAACAGATTCACCCCTCAAATCAAGCTTTTGTGATAACTTCTATAAATTTCTTATAAAAATAGATAGGAAAACGTGACGCTTTTGTCCAGACAGGAGGATTTTCCTACTTGACCGCTCAACTCAAGGCTTCACGCTTACATGAATCTTCTTTCATAAGACAAAAAGAAAAAGGGTTTTTTCTTAAAAACCACATTCTCCAATTTTCTACTATTATTTTATTAGCATCGCCTTAAATTGCCAGATTTATACAACTACAGTTGAATTTAGCAATTTTACACAATATATCATGTTGGCATTTTATAATATTAACATAGCCAAAATGTCAAGTCAAATCTTTTTGGCTTTTAAAATAAAATACCCTTTTTTCTTTTCAACGGTTTCAACCGATCCAAATAATTCATTTAACTTTTCAACAGCAGAAGGAGCTCCCTGCTTTTTTTGGATCACCACCCACAACTCACCATTAAGAGCAAGATGCTCAAAACTTTGTTCAAATATATCGTGAACGACTTGCTTACCTGCACGAATAGGGGGATTGGTCAAAACTGCCGCAAACCCGTCGCGCTTGACCTGAGTTAACCGATCACTCTCGTAAATAGTTACATTTGATACTTTATTTAGAGCTGCATTATCCTTTGCTAGTCCAATCGCTCGCTCATTCACATCTACCATATGTATCTCTTTGGTTACTTGTTCTTTTGCTAGAGAAATCCCAATTGGACCATAACCACAACCAACATCAAGGATCGGGCCATCGACGCTCGGAAATTGAAATGCCTCAATTAGTAACCTCGAACCAAAATCTACTTCACTTTTAGAAAATACGCCATTATCCGTAATAAAAGATAGATTATTATTTCTAAGAGTAAAGCTCCACGTCTTTCGATTACTCTCAACCCTTTGCTCCCGGGAAAAATAATGCTCTGCCATTCATACCACTTCCATGAATTTTTAGTAGGGAAAACTTATACGAAAAGAATTATAATCGAACCTTTTTTAAAAAGCAAAAGGCTCGCTTATGCAGCGAGCCTTTCAATATCATGATTACTTAACTTCAACGTTTGCTCCAACTTCTTCAAGCTTAGCTTTGATTTCTTCAGCTTCTTCTTTAGAAGCGCCTTCTTTGATAGCTTTTGGAGTGTTGTCAACAAGTTCTTTTGCTTCTTTAAGTCCAAGACCTGTGATTTCACGTACAACTTTGATAACTTTGATTTTTTGGTCGCCTGCAGAAGCAAGAACAACGTCAAATTCAGTTTTCTCAGCTGCAGCTTCTCCACCAGCAGCTCCAACTACAGCTACAGGAGCAGCAGCAGTTACACCAAATTCTTCTTCGATAGCTTTTACTAAGTCGTTAAGTTCTAAAACAGTCATGCTTTTAACTGCTTCAATGATTTGTTCTTTAGTCATGATAAAAGTTCCTCCTTAAAATTGTGTTTGATTTAGTTTATTTCACGAACGATATTTCTAACTTACGCGCCTTGTTCTTCTTTTTGATCTGCAACAGCTTTTGTAGCAAGAGCAAGGTTGCGGATTGGAGCTTGAAGTACGCTGAGTAGCATAGATAGTAAGCCTTCGCGTGATGGTAGTTCAGCAAGAGCCTTAATATCTTCTAATGATGCAACGTTCCCTTCAATTACACCTGCTTTAATTTCAAGAGCTTCATGCTTTTTAGCGAAGTCATTTAAAATTTTAGCTGGGGCAACTACATCTTCGTTACTGAATGCAATAGCGTTAGGACCTGTAAGAGCGTCGTTAAGGCCAGCAAGTTCAGAAGCTTCAGCAGCACGACGAGTTAAAGAGTTTTTGTAAACCTTGAACTCAATACCAGCTTCACGAAGTTGTTTACGAAGTTCTGTTACTTCAGAAACATTTAAACCGCGATAGTCAACAACAACTGTTGTTTTAGCAGCTTTTAACTTATCAGCGATTTCGTCTACGATTACTTTTTTAGTTTCGATAGCGTTGCTCATCCTTACACCTCCTGTAGATTTACTACATTTATACCGGAAAATATAAACCTCCATGCCTTGCAGACATGGAGGAAGTATACAATAGTCGTTTACACGAACTGTTCAATCTATCGTATGACCTCGGTAGGAAATTAAGCCTTAAAGGCACCTACTGTCTGCGGTACAAATGTTATTCTATTTTCACAACAAAATCTATTCTAGTAGAATTTCATTCTGTTGTCAATTATATTTTCAAATTACTTTGCATTTACAGTTGAAGGGTCTACTTTTACTCCAGGTCCCATTGTTGAAGTAACAGTTACGTTCTTCATGTAAGTTCCTTTTGCAGCAGAAGGCTTCACTTTAAGCATTGTTTCGAAAATTGTAGTGAAGTTCTCAACAAGCTTTTCGTTTTCGAAAGAAGTTTTCCCGATTGGTACGTGGATGTTTCCAGCTTTATCAACACGGTATTCAACTTTACCAGCTTTGATTTCGTTAACTGCTTTAGTTACATCAAATGTAACTGTACCAGTCTTAGGGTTTGGCATTAAGCCTTTAGGTCCTAATACACGACCAAGCTTACCAACTTCACCCATCATGTCAGGTGTAGCAACGATTACGTCAAACTCAAACCAACCTTGGTTGATCTTGTTGATGTAGTCTGCATCTCCTACATAATCAGCGCCAGCTGCTTCAGCTTCTTTCGCCTTTTCACCTTTAGCAAATACAAGTACACGTTGTGTTTTACCAGTTCCGTTTGGAAGTACAACTGCTCCACGGATTTGTTGGTCAGCTTTCTTTGGATCTACTCCAAGACGGAAAGCAACTTCTACAGATGCGTCAAACTTTGCAAAGTTTGTCTTTTTAGCAAGTTCAATAGCTTCTTCAACCGGATATGCTTTTGTACGGTCAACAAGCTTTGAAGCTTCTAAAAACTTCTTACCTTTTTTAGCCATTTTTATTTCCTCCTAGATTGTGGTTTTAGCGGAAAAGTTCTTAACTAACCTCCCACGAATAACAGCACTGTGCATATCGCACAATCGCTAGACATAAGAAAGGTTGCGCGTGAAACCAAATTCAACACCGCAACCCCTTAACTAAAGAAAAATTCGAGCATGAATTAGTCTTCGATAACAATACCCATGCTGCGTGCAGTACCTTCAACCATACGCATAGCTGCTTCAACGCTAGCCGCATTTAGATCAGGCATTTTTGTTTCAGCAATCTCGCGCACCTTGTCACGCTTGACTGTTGCTACTTTATTACGGTTCGGTACACCAGAACCAGACTCGATACCAGCCGCCTTCTTAAGAAGAACTGCAGCAGGAGGAGTTTTTGTAATAAATGTAAATGAACGGTCTTCAAAAACCGTAATCTCAACAGGAATGATTAAGCCAGCTTGTTCAGCTGTACGAGCGTTGAACTCTTTACAGAATCCCATGATGTTAACACCGGCTTGACCTAGTGCAGGACCAACTGGTGGTGCTGGATTAGCTTTAGCAGCAGGGATTTGCAACTTAACAATCTTAATTACTTTTTTAGCCACGAGACACACCTCCTTAAGTCCGTGATGTGGTAATAGGGGATTTTCCCCTCCCACTCATATAATAGTCTTTATAAAAATAAAGAACTGTTTCCTTTTGTCCGGTCTCAAAGTTTGAGACATACTGACCTTTGAAATATTACCACTTTTCGAAACCTATTTCAAGTTTTTTCAGGTTATATTTTTTCAATCTGTGTAAATTCAAGTTCTACAGGGGTATCTCGACCAAACATATTTACAAGAACCTTGACTTTAGATTTGTCCTTATCAATTTCTTCAATAGATCCAGTAAAGTTCGCAAATGGTCCTTCCTTGACTTGTACCATTTCTCCAAGTTCAAAGTTTACATCCACACGCTTTTGCTCAAGTCCCATACGTTTAAGGATGAAATCCACTTCTTCCGGTAGTAAAGGAGTTGGCTTAGAGCCAGATCCAGCTGAACCTACGAAACCAGTTACTCCAGGTGTATTTCGAACCACATACCAAGAGTCATCGGTCATTACGATTTCAACCAATACGTAACCTGGAAACACCTTTCTTTTAACTACTTTCTTTTTACCATTCTTTATATCTGTTTCTTCTTCTTCAGGCACTACCACGCGAAAGATTTTATCTTGCATCGCCATAGACTCTACACGTTTTTCAAGGTTTGCTTTTACCTTGTTCTCATAACCCGAGTAAGTATGAACTACATACCAATTCTTTTCCATTATCGAGGACGAATTGTCCTTCCCTCCCTATATGAAAATATCCATTTTATTAAACTAGAAAGCATTGTTAGCCTTTTATTTTTTTACAAATGAAAAAACCCGTTTCCGGGCTTTGCTAAAAGTTTCCTATGTTTGTTACCATTATACCATTATGTTACGGGTGTTATTCAAGGAATTAAACGAATTAATTCTGAAATCCCTAAATCTATAACAGCAAAGAAAAGAGCAAAAAATATAACTGTAGCTAATACCGTAACTGTGTAGTTTGTCAATTCCTTACGCTTTGGCCAACTAACCTTGCGCATTTCACGGCTGACATCTTTAAAAAAATTGACTACGCGCTGCATGTGTATACCCCCAACTTCCTTGTCTTACTATATCTATAGGTGGTGCCTACTACTTTGTTTGACGGTGGATGGTATGAGCACTGCATGTTCTACAAAACTTCTTCAGCTCTAACCTTTCCGACTCTTTATTGCTCATCGTTGAATAGTTTCTCGAACCGCAAGTTACACAGGCCAAAACTACCTTTTTTGTCAAAAATGCCACCTCTAACTTACTATTTTGTCCATAAAACTGTATCATGGACACTTATCAATGTCAACAGAGCTCTATTACCATATACCCTGTCATATTACAGTGTGAGTTCCCTCACCTCAAGGTATTTCTCAAGCTTTCTTTTCACACGTTGGAGCGCATTATCAATCGATTTCACATGACGATTGAGTTCCTCTGATATTTCCTGATAAGACTGACCATCTAGGTAAAGAGCTAGCACTTTCCGCTCTAAATCACTTAGAAGCTCTGACATTTTCACCTCAATATGATCAAATTCCTCTTGGTTAATAATGAGTTCCTCCGGATCTAACACTTTAGCTCCAGAAATAACATCCATTAACGTTCGATCGGATTCTTCATCATAGATCGGCTTGTCCAACGACACATAAGAATTCAACGGAATATGCTTTTGTCTCGTTGCTGTTTTAATCGCGGTAATAATTTGTCTCGTAATACACAGTTCTGCAAACGCTTTAAAAGAGGTGAGTTTGTCCTCTCGGAAATCTCGGATCGCTTTGTAAAGACCGATCATTCCCTCTTGAACAATATCCTCTTTGTCAGCACCGATTAAGAAATAGGATCTAGCTTTGGCTCTAACGAAGTTTCGATACTTATGAATCAAGTAATCTAATGCTTCACTATCACCTTTGTGCACTAAATCAACTATTTCTTCATCTTCTAGCTGCATGAAATGTAAATTATCGTTGGTTTTTGTTGTCTTGTAGTCAGCATTCACTTCGGATCCCCCCGACCGAACAAGCATAGATAGAAATATTATACAGTAGCCTTTTTTAAAGCGTCAACCCAGTCATTACTTTCCTCTTCGCCATTTTTCAAAAATTTCTGCCACTTCTCTGCTTAATGGAATTTTTGACGTAGGGCTATTTTCCTGAATGTTTTGTACCTTCTTTTCTATCTTCTTTTCAACCGAGTCCATCTCTATTAGTAACTCTCGTGCTGATTTTCTTAGTGCACCTTGTCCAAATATGGCCCATTGTTCCGTAAAATCAGAGGTTGCCACATGAATCTGAGTTTTTCTATTATTTAAAGAGATCGCCAGTTTTTCAATGCATTCATCCGCTGTTTCATTATTTCTAGTGAATATTACTTCGACTTTATAATTCTTATACTTTTTTTCTGTCCCTTTTACAAAATGGGCATCGAATACAACAATAACACGATAACCTGAGTAAGCTTGATACTCGGCCATCCTTTCAATTAAACGGTCCCGAGCTGCTGCTAAATCCTTATTTTTTAGCTCTCGAAGCTCAGGCCAAGCTCCAATGATATTGTATCCATCCACTAACAGAATGTCCATTTTATCCCTCTAGTGGATATCGTTTTCGATACACCTCATACATTAAAAGGGCTGCCGCTACCGAAGCATTTAAAGAGGTGACATGTCCTTTCATTGGCAGGCTAACCAAAAAGTCACATTTATCACGGATGAGTCTTCCCATTCCTTTTCCTTCACTACCAATCACAAGGCCCAGGGGCATAGTACCATCTAGCGAACGAAAGTCCTGTTTACCCTTAGCATCTGTTCCTGCAATCCATAAACCTCGTTCCTTAAGTTCATCAATGGTTTGAGCCATATTCGTCACTCGGACAACAGGAACATATTCAATAGCACCCGTTGAGGCTTTTGCAACAGTTGCCGTTAATCCTACTGCTCTTCGTTTCGGAATGATAATTCCGTGTGCACCAGAGGAATCCGCTGTTCTCATAATGGATCCTAGATTATGCGGATCCTCAATTTCGTCTAACAATAGGAAAAATGGTGTTTCACCTTTTGCTTCTGCACCCTTAAACAAGTCATCAAGTTCCGCATATTGATAGGCAGCTACTGCCGCTACAACCCCCTGGTGATTTCCTTCTACCATCTGGTCGATTTTCTTTTTAGGAACAAATTGAACGATGACATTTTGTGCTTTTGCTAGCCCTATTACCTGTTGCATTTGACCCGTTTGGGAACCTTCTGCGATAAATATTTTATTCACATCGCGTTCAGACTTTAGTGCTTCTATAACTGGATTTTTCCCAATAATAAAGTCTTGGCTCATCTTATTGTTCCTCCTTTCATTCTCCAACTTGAGAGAGGGCAACTTCGATTAATTCATCAAGTCGCTCCTCTCTGTTTAGCAAATATAGATAGCCGATCAATGCTTCAAATGCTGTACCATATCGATATGTCTGTACATCTGTGTTCTTTGGCACTGTTCCAGATTTTGCATTTCGGCCCCTTCTAACGACTGCCTCTTCTTCCTCACTTAAGAGCTTCGAATCCAAAAAGTGATGGATGAATTGACACTGAGCTTTTGCTGAAACATATTTGGTCGACTCCTTATGAAGCTGATTCGGCCGTACTTTCCCTGATTGAAGAAGGTATCTTCGAACATATACCTCAAAGATAGAATCACCAATATACGCTAAGGCAAGGCTATTCAGTTGTTTCACATCTATCGTATTTTCAAAGCGGAGCATATTTTTAGCCTCTTTTCCATCTTGTGCCTTGAGGCGTATCTTCTAAAATAATGTTCATATCTTTTAACTGATCACGAATTTGGTCAGATAACTGGAAATTCCGATCTTTCCTAGCCTGAATACGTTGTTCGATTAACGCTTCTATTTCTTCGTCAAGCAGTTGATCTGCTTCAAGAGTTAACCCTAAGATTCCAAATAACACTTCAAACTCACTCATAAATGCATCAATAACAGTGATAGATGTGTTCTTTTCAATAAGATACATATTAGCCATCTTAGAAAGGTCGAATAACTTAGAAATTCCATTCGCCGTATTAAAATCATCATCCATATCACGAACAAACTCATCATGTAAGGTAGTAACCTTTGTTAACCATTCTTGATCATTTTCCGTTAAATTGGCGCTAGCCTCACGTCGATGTTTAAGGTTTTGGTAAGAGGTTTTTAATCGATCAAGTCCTGCCTTTGTATTTTCTAATAGCTCATCTGTATAGTTGATGGGATTGCGATAATGTACCGCTAACATGAAGAAACGTAGTACTTGCGGATCATGTTTTTTGATAATATCGTGAACGAGTACAAAGTTTCCTAGTGATTTTGACATTTTTTCATTATCAATATTAATGTACCCGTTATGCATCCAATAGCGCGCAAATGTTTTGTCTGTTAACGCTTCTGATTGCGCTATTTCATTCTCATGATGAGGGAAAGCCAGATCTTGACCTCCTGCATGAATGTCAATGGTATCACCTAAATACTTCTTCGCCATGGCAGAGCACTCAATATGCCAACCTGGTCTTCCTTTGCCCCATGGGCTTTCCCAGAAAATTTCACCCGGCTTAGCTGCCTTCCAAAGCACAAAGTCTAAAGAATCTTGTTTTTTCTCACCGATGGCAATTCTTGTTCCTAGTCTCAGTTCATCAATCGATTGGTGAGACAATTTCCCATATTCCTTGAATTTACGTGTGTGATAGTAAACATCGCCCTCGGACTCATAGGCATATCCCTTTTCAATCAATGTAGAAATAAAGTCTAAGATAATATCCATACTTTCTGTTACTCGGGGATGAACATCTGCTTTTCTGCATCCGAGTGCTGTTACATCTTCAAAGTATGCTTTAATAAAACGATCAGCAATCGTTGGGACATTTTCTCCAAGCTCATTTGCTACCCGAATAAGCTTATCATCCACATCAGTGAAATTCGAGATATATTGAACCTCATAGCCTCTGTACTCTAAATATCTTCTTACTGTATCAAACACAATGGGTGGTCTTGCATTTCCTATATGGATATAGTTATAAACTGTAGGACCGCAAACGTACATTTTTACTTTACCCTCTTCAAGAGGGATGAACGGCTCTTTTGAACGAGTCAATGTATTATATATTTGAATGCTCACGCTCGTAGCTCCTTTCCTTCTCTACCTGTTCTAGTTGTCTTCTTAAATTGTGAATTTCAGATTCTAATGCTTTAAAACGATCACCAGTTGGATCTGGTAGATCACAGTGATTTAAATCTTTCTCTACTTTCTTTCCATCCCTTATTACCACTTTCCCAGGAATCCCAACTACTGTCGAATTTGGAGGGACATCCTTTAGTACGACAGAACCTGCTCCTATCTTAGAATTTTCACCAACCGTAATCGATCCTAATACTTTTGCACCCGTTGCAATAAGAGCATTGTCCTTTATAGTTGGATGTCGCTTTCCTTTCTCTTTTCCCGTTCCTCCTAGTGTAACTCCCTGAAACACAGTCACATTGTCACCAATTTCACATGTTTCACCAATGACAACCCCCATGCCATGATCGATAAAAAACCGTCTTCCGATAGTTGCACCTGGGTGAATTTCTATCCCTGTGAAGAAGCGACTTACCTGCGATATAACCCTTGCCATAAAATAAAATTTTCTCTTATATAGAGCATGTGCCACTCGATGAGCCCAGATGGAATGCAAACCTGAATATGTTAAGATAACCTCAAAATACGTCCTTGCCGCTGGATCTTGTTCAAAAACTACTTCAACATCTTCCCTTAGCATTTTAAACATTATCGTTCCCCCTAAACGTAAATGCTGCTTATTTCGTAAAAATAAAAAACGCCCCTGTCAAAATGACAGAGACGCTTATATGCGCGGTTCCACTCTGTTTAAGTAACCAAGATTACTTCAACTCAACTCTTGTAACGGAAGAAATCCGCCTCATTCTACTAAGGGAATAACCCTGTTTCGAATCAGGACTCAGAGGGGCACTTCAAAAAACAAGGGGCTTAAACCACTTTCAGCCGATGATGGTTCTCTCTTGAAAGCATTGCTTTTTTACTTTTCCTCTTCAACATTTTCTAAATTATATAATTATCTTTACTATATTACATTTTTTCCAATCTGTTAACTAGTAATGCTCACAATTCGTTGTAATATTTTTTCTTTACCAATTAATGCAATGGCTTTAGGTAGATCTGGACCGTGTGTTTGACCAGTAGCAGCCACACGAACCGGCATAAAGAGCTTCTTACCCTTTTGTCCTGTTGCTTTTTGAACGCTCTTCAAACTTGCTTGAACATCCTCTGGTTGGAGGCTTGGTAGCTTTTCAATCTCACTCGCAAAAGCAGATAATACTTCCTTCACGCCTTCCTCTTGAAGAACCGCCTTTGCTTCTTCCTCTAGTTCTAGTTCCTCCTTGAAGAATAACTCTGATAGCTCGACAATTTCAGCTCCATAGCTCAACTGATCTTGATAAAGCGCTACGAGATTTTTCGTCCATTCCACTTCCTCTGGAGTCATTGCCTCACTAACAAGACCCGCCTTTTGAAGATGCGGCAGAGCAAGTTCATACACGACGTCAACCTCTTGTTTCTTCATGTACTGGTTATTCATCCATGTAAGTTTTTGCTTATCAAATAGAGCTGGTGATTTCGAAAGTCTGTTCGCTTCAAAAATGGAAATCAGTTCTTCCTTCGAGAAAATCTCTTCTTCTCCAGATGGCGACCAGCCGAGTAGGGTAATAAAATTAAATAATGCTTCAGGAAGATAGCCTAATTCCTCATACTGTTCAATGAACTGGATAATGGACTCATCTCGTTTACTTAGCTTCTTTCGGCTTTCGTTCACAATCAATGTCATATGTCCAAATACCGGTGTTTCCCAACCTAATGCTTCGTAAATCATCATTTGCTTTGGAGTATTAGAAATATGGTCATCTCCACGTAATACATGTGTAATTTCCATCAAGTGATCATCAACAGCAACAGCAAAATTATACGTAGGTGTTCCATCTTTTTTTACAATGACAAAATCTCCACCGATTCCATCTGCTTCAAACGAAACATCGCCTTTAACCATATCGTTAAAGCTGAAAACCTTCTCGCTAGGAACCAAAAAGCGAACACTTGGTTGTCTTCCTTCTTTTTCTAGAGCTTCGCGCTGCTCATTCGTTAGATGACGGCATTTCCCTGAATAGCCACCCATCTCACCCTTCTCCGCTTGCTCATTACGTTCTGCTTCTAGTTCTTCCTCCGTACAATAGCATTTATACGCTTTGCCCTCTTCAAGAAGTTGCTTATAGTACACTTCATATAAGTCATTACGTTCTGATTGTCTGTATGGACCATACGATCCACCAACATCAACGCTCTCATCCCAATCTATTCCTAACCATTTTAAATATTTGAGTTGACTTTCTTCCCCGCCAGCAATATTACGCTTCTTATCGGTGTCTTCAATTCGGATAATAAACTTTCCACCTTGATGACGCGCAAACAAGTAGTTAAATAGCGCAGTACGAGCGTTTCCAATATGTAAATGTCCCGTTGGACTTGGTGCATAACGAACACGTACAGTGTTAGACATTCTATTTTTCCTCCTAAAGAGTTCAATCTATTTTTGACATTTATTTTACCATTGTGAAAAGGCAATTCCTAGAGCTCTTTCTTTTTTAAGAGCACAACTGCTTGAGAAGCAATTCCTTCTCCTCTTCCGGTAAACCCAAGCTTTTCTGTTGTTGTTGCTTTAACATTTACTTGATCTGGTGAAGCTTTCAGTAATTCAGCGATTCGGTTCTTCATTTGCTCAATATATGGTGCCATCTTCGGCCTTTGTGCAATAATGGTGCAATCCGCATTCACTAGCTCATATCCTCGATTCTCAACTAATGACCATACGTGTTCAAGAAGCTTTGCTGAATCGGCATCCTTAAACTCTGGATCCGTATCAGGAAAGTGTCTCCCAATATCTCCTTCACCTATCGCTCCTAAAACCGCATCTGTTACTGTGTGAAGAAGGACATCTGCATCTGAATGCCCTAACAATCCTTTTTCATAAGGAATCGTTATACCCCCTAAAAACAATGGTCTACCTTCTATGAGCTGATGAACGTCAAATCCTTGTCCAATTCTAAACATCGTTATTAAAGTCCCCTCTTTTGGTAGTCACGTTGCTTTATAATTGCCTCTGCAAAATACAAATCTTCTGGTGTCGTCAGTTTAATATTATCGTAGTCACCCTCAACAATTTTAACAGGGACATGTAGTCGTTCTACTAAACTTGCCTCATCTGTCCCTAAAAAATTCTGTGCCAACGCTAGGTTATGAGCTTCCTCTAGTAACGACACGCGAAAAGCTTGTGGGGTTTGAATGGCCCACAAGCTTGAACGCTCAATCGTCTCAACTACTTCAAAATTATTTACCTTCTTAATCGTATCCTTAACAGGGACTGCTACGACAGCCGCTCCATCCTTTTCTGCTACCGATACTAATTCATGGATTACTCTTTTTTCAATAAATGGCCTAGCTGCATCATGAACGAGTACAATTCCCTCTTTCTTTGCGGCTTGCAACCCATTATACACACTGTGCTGTCTTTCATTCCCACCAGCAACAAGAGAAGTAACCTTTTTGATACGATACTTTTTTAAAAGGCTGGAAAAATGATCTTCATCTCCGGCTGAAATAGCTAAAATAATCCCTTCACATGCCTCATCCAATTCAAATACCTTGAGTGTATGAATTAATATAGGAATATCCTTTAGCTGAAGCAACACCTTATTTTTGCCTGCCCGCATTCTTTTCCCTTGTCCTGCTGCAGGGATAATCACTTGGTAAGACATAAGATATCCCCTAACTATTTCTATAATGCTTTTTCTAATAATTTCGGTTTAGCAAAAATCATTCGACCAGCTGATGTTTGCAGTACACTTGTTACCAATACATCAAGCTGCTTTCCAATATAGTCTCTTCCATCTTCAACAACAATCATCGTGCCATCATCGAGATAAGCAATGCCTTGGTTATGCTCCTTGCCATCTTTTATAACTTGGACATTCATTTCTTCCCCAGGCAATACAACTGGCTTAACGGCATTTGCCAAGTCATTAATGTTTAATACAGCAACCTTCTGAAGTTCACATACTTTATTAAGATTAAAGTCATTGGTTACGACTACTCCACTAGTTAACTTTGCAAGCTTAACAAGTTTTGAGTCTACTTCTTGTACATCCTCAAAGTCGCCTTCATATATCTCTACATTCATAGCTAGTTCTTTTTGAATTCGATTTAAAATATCAAGACCTCTTCTACCACGGTTTCGCTTTAATACATCAGAGGAATCAGCAATATGCTGCAATTCTTCAAGGACAAATTGTGGAATGACAATGGTTCCATCTAAAAATCCTGTTTGGCAGATATCAGCAATACGTCCATCAATAATAACACTCGTATCTAATATTTTTAATTCATTTTTGGCATTTGTATTCTCAGCATCTAACTCTTCCTCACCAGACTTCTTTTTTGATTTCGTAAAAAGGGATAATAACTCGTCTCTCTTTTTAAAACCAACCTGGAAACCTAAATAACCAAATAGAAGTGTCAATAGTACGGGAGCTACGGTATTTAATATAGGTACTTCAATACCCGTTAATGCATAACCAACTAAAAAGGCAATAATTAATCCAAATACTAATCCTACGCTACCAAAGATAATATCTGTTATAGGTACTTTTACAAGAGATTCTTCTACCCATTTCACGAAATTGACGACATAATCGACCGCCCAAAAAGTAATAAGATAAAAAATAATAGCACCTAAAATAGCGGTAACATAATGATTATTTATCAGAGGAATGTCGTCTAATGATATAAGTGTTAATAAATCAGAGATTAAAAAGATCCCTAAAGTACCACCTGTAATTAAGAAACAGGCTTGAACAATTCGCTTTAACATTCCTTCACCTCCTTTTATACATTATAAACAATTTCCATAAATTGAAACGTAATATTACATAGAAAATTATTGTTTGTTATTATCCTGTAATCTCTTTGTTATATTAGTATAATTGCGGGTGATTTCACATGTTTATTATTACTAAGGGTAGCACCTAGCAAATATTGGTGTCAATTTTTTACCCTTTATCTTTCACTTATTCAAATGTCGCTTTTAGTGCATCCGCTACAGTAGAAACTCCTATTAACTGAATCCCTTTTGGGGCTGACCAACCACCTATGTTATTGGCAGGAATAATGACTCGTTCAAACCCTAGCTTGGCAGCTTCTTGTACACGCTGTTCTATTCTTGATACCCTTCTTATCTCCCCTGTCAAACCTACTTCCCCTATAATACAATCCGTTGCTCTAGTTGGCTTATCGCGGAAACTTGAAGCAATACTAATAGCTACAGCTAAATCAATAGCTGGTTCATCCAGCTTCACTCCACCAGCAACCTTTAAGTAAGCATCCTGGTTTTGAAGCAGCAACCCAACTCTTTTCTCTAACACAGCCATGAGTAGTGACACTCTGTTATGATCAATGCCTGTAGCCATTCTCCTAGGATTTCCAAAACTTGTCGGTGAAATAAGTGCTTGTATCTCTACTAAAACCGGTCGAGTACCTTCCATTGAAGCAACTACTGTCGATCCTGCTGCACCTTGAGATCGCTCCTCAAGGAATATTTCAGATGGATTTTGAACCTCTTCTAATCCAAATTCCTTCATTTCAAAAATTCCCATTTCATTGGTGGAACCAAAACGGTTTTTTACCGCTCGGACAATCCGATACGTATGGTGGCGCTCCCCTTCAAAATAGAGAACCGTATCGACCATATGTTCGAGAAGTCTAGGACCTGCAATCGAGCCTTCTTTTGTCACATGACCTACGATGAATATCGCAATACCCTTTGTCTTACCTATTCTCATAAGCTCAGCTGTACATTCTCTTACTTGAGAGACACTTCCTGGGGCAGAGGTTACCTGAGGATGGAAGATGGTTTGGATCGAATCAACAATCACGAAACTTGGGTTTTCCTTTTCAATCGTTCGACTGATCTCTTCTAGATCTGTTTCAGAGTAGACAAGTAAGTTTTCTGATGTTACTCCTAGTCGATCTGCTCTTAGCTTCGTCTGTCTCATTGACTCTTCCCCTGAAATATAAAGAACGGAATGTTGTTTTTTTGCCAGTTGAGAGGAAACCTGTAATAGCAAAGTGGATTTTCCAATTCCGGGATCACCACCTATTAATACTAGGGAACCCTTTACGATTCCTCCACCTAACACACGATTTAACTCGACCAAATCCGTTTGTATACGAGGCTCTGTCATCGTTTCAATTGAGGTAATTGGTGTTGCTTTTGACATGGTTGTTGAACCTACTGAATGAGCAAAGGTCGCACGATGATTAGTCACCTTTTTTTCTATTTCTTCCACCATCGTATTCCATTGTCCGCACCCAGGGCATTTCCCCATCCATTTGGGAGATTCATAGCCGCAATCATTACACATGAATTTTGTTTTTACTTTTGCCAAAATTATATCCCCCTTCTTCCATGCCGTACTCTCTCATTATAAGACATCTTATAAATTCATTGCAGTGATAAGTATTTCCCAATAGAAAATAGAAGGCACACGTAATCTCTTACGTGTGCTCCCTTTTTTTTACGATTATTTATGAATCGGTTCTCCTGCTCTTACAGCAAAATCACCATCCACATAATCAATGACAACCTTTTGTCCTGTTAGAACCGTTCCTCTTAATAACTCTTCTGATAAACGGTCCTCAATATGCTTTTGAATTGCTCTTCTTAAAGGTCGTGCACCGTATTCAGGGTCATACCCTTCCTCAGAAATTTTCTCTTTTGCAGCGTCTGTTAGCTCTAACGTAATATCTTGTTCATCTAATCGCTTAATTAGCTGATCAGACATTAATGTAACAATCTGTTTTAAGTGCTTTTTCTCTAATGAATGGAAAACAATGATCTCATCGATACGGTTTAGGAACTCGGGACGGAATGCCTTTTTCAGCTCCTCCATTACCTTGCCCTTCATATCTTTAAAGTCCTGTTCTCCATCTTGAATATTAAAGCCAACATACTTATTACGCTTTAACGCTTCTGCTCCAACGTTAGAAGTCATGATAACAACTGTATTACGGAAATCAACACTTCTTCCTTTTGAGTCTGTTAGACGACCATCTTCTAGGACTTGAAGCAAAATATTAAATACATCTGGATGCGCCTTTTCAATTTCATCTAATAAAATAACAGAGTATGGTTTTCTTCTAACCTTTTCTGTCAATTGTCCACCTTCATCATATCCTACATAACCTGGAGGAGAACCTACTAGTCTGGAAGTTGAATGTTTTTCCATATACTCCGACATATCAACGCGAATCATTGCTTCCTCGTCACCAAACATGGCCTCTGCTAATGCACGTGCAAGCTCCGTTTTACCAACACCTGTGGGACCAAGGAAAATAAACGATCCGATAGGGCGCTTTGGATCTTTCAAACCAGCACGAGCACGACGTACAGCTTTTGATATTGCCTTTACAGCTTCCTCTTGACCGATTAAACGAGAATGAAGAATTTCTTCAAGCTTTAATAGCTTATCTGTTTCTGTTTGTGCCAGGCGTGATACAGGAATTCCAGTCCAACTAGCTACAACTGTAGCAATATCATCGACAGTAACCTCTGAGTTCTCTTGTCCTTGCTTCTCTTTCCATGTTTTCTTTGTCTCTTCTAGTTGTTCACGAAGTCTTTGCTCTGAATCTCGTAATGATGCAGCCTTTTCAAATTCTTGGCTTTGAACAGCAGCATCCTTTTCCTTACGAACCTCTTCAAGCTTTGCTTCAAGCTCCTTTAAGTTTGGAGGTGTTGTGTAAGAGCGAAGTCTTACCTTTGATCCTGCTTCATCAATTAAATCAATGGCCTTATCAGGAAGAAAACGATCCGAAATATAACGGTCGGACAATTTGACAGCTGCCTCAATTGCTTCATCCGTAATGGATACTCTATGATGTGCTTCGTAACGATCTCTCAATCCTTTTAAGATTTGAACAGATTCATCCGCTGTCGGCTCATCTACCATGATTGGCTGGAAACGTCTTTCTAGAGCTGCATCCTTTTCAATATACTTACGGTATTCATCGAGGGTTGTTGCCCCAATACATTGAAGTTCCCCACGAGCTAGGGAAGGCTTTAAGATATTTGAAGCATCAATCGCACCTTCTGCTCCTCCCGCACCGATAAGTGTATGGAGTTCATCGATGAATAAGATGATATTTCCTGCTTGTCGGATTTCATCCATTACTTTCTTTAAGCGGTCTTCAAATTCACCTCGATACTTTGTACCTGCTACAACTGTACCCATATCAAGCGTCATAACACGCTTATCTCTTAATGTTTCAGGAACCTCATTGTTTACAATTTGTTGGGCTAAACCTTCAGCAATCGCTGTTTTCCCAACTCCAGGCTCCCCAATTAACACTGGATTATTTTTCGTTCGTCGGCTTAATACCTCGATCACACGCTGAATTTCCTTAGCTCTTCCAATAACCGGGTCAAGACTACCTTCTCTGGCAATAGATGTTAAGTCTCGTGCTAAGCTATCTAAGGTAGGCGTATTAGCGCTTGCTGCTGTTCCACCTTGATGATTGCTTGACTCACTACTACCTAACAGTTGAAGCACCTGCTGTCTTGCTTTATTTAAGCTGACCCCTAAGTTGTTTAATACCCTTGCTGCTACTCCTTCACCTTCACGAATAAGACCTAGCAAAATATGCTCTGTTCCTACATATGAATGACCAAGTTTTCTTGCTTCATCCATAGAAAGTTCAATTACCTTTTTTGCTCTTGGCGTATAGTGAATCGTCTGAGAAGCATCTTGCCCACGACCAATCAGATTTTCTACTTCTTTTTGTATTTTCTCTGAACCTAATCCTAAAGCATATAATGCTTTTGCAGCGATACCTTCGCCCTCTCTTACTAACCCAAGTAAAATATGCTCTGTTCCAATATTGTTATGACCTAAACGAATAGCTTCTTCCTGGGCTAGTGCAAGTACCTTTTGAGCTCTCTCTGTAAAACGTCCAAACATCATGTGAACATCCTCCTAACTAAGGTTAATTTTCCATTTTTATTCTTTCCCTTATTAAAGAGGCGCGACGAATATCACGCTCGTTGGGTCTTAGTGGTCCTCCCGCGTATTGTTGGAGAAATCCAGGTTGTGTTAATATCATTAATTCATTTAAAATATTTCTTGATATGTTTTCAATATAACCCATATCAATTCCTAATCTTACATCAGATAAACAGTTGGCTGCTTCCTTTGTTTCAATAATTCTACTATGTGTGAGAACACCTAAGGAACGAAAAACTCTATCTTCTAATTGTATGTTAGAAGTTTTTGCTAATGCCCCACGAGCTGATCTTTCCTGGGCAATTAGTTGGCTGACAACGCCCTTTAAGTCCTCAACAATATCCTCTTCAGATTTACCTAACGTGATCTGGTTGGATATTTGAAAGATGTTACCTAACGCCTCACTACCCTCACCATACATTCCTCTAACGACAAGACCAAGTTGATTGATGGCAGGAATTATACGATTCATTTGTTGCGTTAATGTCAAACCTGGTAGATGCATCATCACTGAAGCCCGCATCCCTGTCCCTACATTTGTCGGACAACTCGTTAAGTATCCTACCTTTTCATCAAATGCATAATTGATATGCTCTTCTAATTCATCATCGATCCGATCTGCCAGTGTTAACGCCTCACTCACCTGGAAACCAGGATATAAGCATTGAATTCGGATATGATCTTCTTCATTAACCATAATGCAAACTTCTTCATTTTCGGATAAAAGACAGGCACCAAGAGCAGAGTTTTCAACTAGATGAGGGCTGATTAAATGCTTTTCCATTAATACTCGTTTTTGTATTGGCTGAAGTTCTTCCATTCTTAGGAGCTCTAATTGACTTAAGTTAGGAATGGTATGATTTAATAATGCCTTCTCCATTGTCTGTATAACTTCATGTGCTTCCTCATTAGAGAAAAGGGTTGGGAACTTATATTCATTTATATTCCGCGCGAGCCGAATTCGAGAACTTAGAACAATGTCTGAATCAGGCCCTTCTGCACTCATCCAGGAGCTTATGGCTTGATTAATAAATTTTTCAAGAGACATGTACCTATTCCTCTCCTTCACTTTCACTGCGTAACAGCTTTTCAATTTCTCTAATTTCATCCCTTACTATGGCTGCTTGTTCAAACTCTTCGTTTTCGATTGCAGACTTTAAATCAACCTTTAGTTCTTCTACTTTCTTTTTGTAGTGAATGTTTCCACCTATTCGCTTAGGTATCTTTCCATTGTGAGTGGAATTACCACTATGGAGCCGTCGTAGTATCGGTTGAAGCTGATCCCTAAACGTTTCATAGCAATGAGCACATCCAAACCGTCCGACTTGAATGAATTGCTTATATGTCATCGAACAGCCTTCACATTGCAATACTTGTTGTTGCTCATAAAGTGAAGCTTTCTGTTGAGCAAGCTGGTAGTTATGATCGAAGTTTAATAGCCCAGCCAATAGATTGTTAATGGAAAAACCTGATGTATTGGTGACTACAAAGTGCTCTCCTTTTTCTTGAGCACAAACCTCACATAAGTGAAACTCAGATTTTTTACCATTATTAATTTTTGTAAAATGAAGGGTAGCAGGCCTTTCATTACACTCCTGACAAATCATGTTACTCACCTCAATAAATGGCTTTACTCTTTTCTAAAGGCGTGGAATTTTTTCACTTATATTTTAATGTTGTTAACATAGCCTTTAGCATTCTCGAACGAAGTTCATCACGATATGGTAAGTCAATATACAGGACGGAGCGATCAATGACACTGAGCATTATTTTTGCTTCTCTCGTTGAGATCACATCTTCCTCAACTAGTCTGAAGATCACGTGCTCCGCACTACTTTGTGACACTCTAGAAGAGATCACAGTTAGCAGCTGGTCAATAAGGTGAGCGTTATCGTGTGATTGAACTTTCATAATTCGAATATATCCACCACCACCTCGTTTACTTTCTACAACATACCCTTTTTCAATGGTAAATCGCGTGTTTATTACATAGTTGATTTGTGATGGTACACACTGGAACTTATCAGCTATTTCACTACGCTTAATTTCAACGAGCTCTCTTTCACTCATCTCGAGTACTTCCTTTAAGTACTGCTCAATGATATCGGAGATGTTCCTCACCATATCCCCCCTCTCTGACTTTGACTATATTTGACATTAATTATACATGATGAACGTAGTTTCATGCAATGAACAACACCTTATAAATTTTTCCCCAAATTTCGTGCTCTCAAACTAGGAAAGAATTCATAAATATAATTCTATAAAATAGAGAATTAGTTAAATTTAAGACAGGGTCACTGAGGAACAGAGAAAAAAGGGCTGTTCAGATCATAAAAGCAAGTTTATGACTCGTTTCTGTGGGATTTGTGTAGCTGATAGGTTATAAAAGTTGGTTTATGACTTATATGCGAGGATAAAGTGGTACTGCACGTCATAAAAAATAGTTTATGACGTTTTTGCGTGGAATAAATGGTACTTAAAGTCATAAAAGTGATTACTTAACAATAAAAAATATACACAACAAAAAAAGCACCCATTCAGGTGCTTTTTTCTTTGCCTAGCGACGTCCTACTCTCACAGAGGGAAACCCTCAACTACCATCGGCGCTGAAAAGCTTAACTTCCGTGTTCGGTATGGGAACGGGTGTGACCTTTTC
>NZ_JBOCCY010000021.1:0-66728 GCF_050586445.1 Bacillus coreaensis | reverse complement strand
AGTTGTCTTGCCAAAGGCATCGCTGGGTAGCTATGTGCGGAAGGGATAAGTGCTGAAAGCATCTAAGCATGAAGCCCCCCTCAAGATGAGATTTCCCATAGCGTAAGCTAGTAAGATCCCTGAAAGATGATCAGGTTGATAGGTCAGAGGTGGAAGCGCGGCGACGTGTGGAGCTGACTGATACTAATCGATCGAGGACTTAATCTAAAAAGCGGAAACGGCTTGGTCAGGGACGACAGGCATAAGACGAAGACTGAAAGAGGTCCTGACCTCTGGAAGGCTTTGACTTATGACCCCGAGTCCCTAGCCGTTGGAGCTGGATTCCGCTCGGAGAACTCTCTGTATTTCTTCTTCTTCAAAATATTATCTAGTTTTGAGAGAATGGTTAAAATTTCTCTTGAAAAAATGCGAAAAACTATTATAATAAAATAGTGTCGCATAAATAGTCTGGTGGCGATAGCGAAAAGGTCACACCCGTTCCCATACCGAACACGGAAGTTAAGCTTTTCAGCGCCGATGGTAGTTGAGGGTTTCCCTCTGTGAGAGTAGGACGTCGCCAGGCGGTAACATTTATACTTTAATTATTCCACAGTAGCTCAGTTGGTAGAGCATTCGGCTGTTAACCGAACGGTCGCAGGTTCGAGTCCTGCCTGTGGAGCCATTAGGAGAGCTGTCCGAGTGGCCGAAGGAGCACGATTGGAAATCGTGTAGGCGGGCAAAACCTGTCTCAAGGGTTCAAATCCCTTGCTCTCCGCCATAATTATTATTCTGGCCCCTTGGTCAAGCGGTTAAGACACCGCCCTTTCACGGCGGTAACACGGGTTCGAATCCCGTAGGGGTCACCAAGTTTTTTTACGAAGTAAAAATAACCAAGTTTTTTTACGAAGTGAAAATAACATTCCATTTTGGAGGATTAGCTCAGCTGGGAGAGCACCTGCCTTACAAGCAGGGGGTCGGCGGTTCGATCCCGTCATCCTCCACCAAAACTTTTTTCACGATAGTGAAAAATAGTTATCCTAAATTCACGAAGTGAAAATATCTTTCCTTTTCACAAAGTGAAAATTTATATTGTCGCGGGGTGGAGCAGTCTGGTAGCTCGTCGGGCTCATAACCCGAAGGTCGCAGGTTCAAATCCTGTCCCCGCAATTAATGTAAGTTATTTTTCAAGTTAAAACTTGAAAAAAACTCTGGTCCCGTGGTGTAGCGGTTAACATGCCTGCCTGTCACGCAGGAGATCGCCGGTTCGATCCCGGTCGGGACCGCCATTAATAATTGGTTCAGTAGCTCAGTTTGTAGAGCATGATGAATAAGCTACAAAGAAATAGCATCCAGCGTACCGATTGAAAATCGGGATGAAGGACTAAATAAGATTCTATCTAGAGTAATTATAATAATTATGGCTCAGTAGCTCAGTCGGTAGAGCAAAGGACTGAAAATCCTTGTGTCGGCGGTTCGATTCCGTCCTGAGCCACCACTATTCATGAACAATCTCGTTGTATCTGAATATATTAAATTCATATGGAGGGGTAGCGAAGTGGCTAAACGCGGCGGACTGTAAATCCGCTCCCTTGGGTTCGGCGGTTCGAATCCGTCCCCCTCCACCATTTTAGGGGTATAGTTTAAAGGTAGAACGAAGGTCTCCAAAACCTTTGGTGTGGGTTCGATTCCTACTACCCCTGCCAACTTTTAATTGTGGCGGTTGTGGCGAAGTGGTTAACGCATCGGATTGTGGTTCCGACATTCGTGGGTTCGATTCCCATCAGTCGCCCCATTATATATAATTTTTTTCTTCATTGGGCTATAGCCAAGCGGTAAGGCAACGGACTTTGACTCCGTCATGCGTTGGTTCGAATCCAGCTAGCCCAGCCATTTGCGGAAGTAGTTCAGTGGTAGAATACAACCTTGCCAAGGTTGGGGTCGCGGGTTCGAATCCCGTCTTCCGCTCCAAGATTTGGCGGCATAGCCAAGTGGTAAGGCAGAGGTCTGCAAAACCTTTACCACCGGTTCGAATCCGGTTGCCGCCTCCAATTATTGCATCTATGATTCACTATATAATATAGCTAAGATACGCCGGGGTGGCGGAACTGGCAGACGCACAGGACTTAAAATCCTGCGGTAGGTGACTACCGTACCGGTTCGATTCCGGTCCTCGGCACCAAGGATTTTTACGAAAGTAAAATATCTAATGCTTTTTGCGAAGCGAATAGCGATCTTTACAATTGAATTATGCCGGTGTGGCGGAATTGGCAGACGCGCACGACTCAAAATCGTGTTCCTCTGGAGTGCCGGTTCGACCCCGGCCACCGGTATACAACATTATCAGAAAATCAATAAAGTCAATGCTTTGAGTAAATCAAGGTATTGGCTTTTTTGTGTTTTACCGCACTAAAGCAAAAAGCTAATCGTGTGGACAACAATAAGCGATTGTTAAATGCCTTTAAGACTAATTTATCTTAAAGGAGAGGTTTTAAATGGCAAAAGTAAAGATTATGAAAAGGGCAGAATTAGAAAAAACATTAGCAGAATTATTTGAGGATTTTCAGCTAGGGAATAAGGTGAAGAATTTATCAGAAATGACAATTCGATTTTATGAACAAAATTTAGTACACTTCTTTGGATTTATGAATGAACAGGGTATTGATTATGTTAGGGAGATTGAAAAGAAGTATGTTGATAAGTTTATTATGTGGCTCAAAAAGAAAGGATTAAAACCCACTACCATTAACACATATATGAGAGCAACGAGAGCATTCCTTTACTTTGCTATGAGAGAAAATTATCTAATACAATTCGAGATCCGCCTAATAAAGGCGGATAAAGAACAAAAAGAGCCATATACAGAAGAGGAAATAAAGAAGTTAATCAAAAAGCCCAGTATAAGAGAATGTGGGTATGTAGAACATAGAAATTGGGTATTGGTTAACTATCTATTAGAAACAGGGAACAGGCTTAATACAGTGCTTAATTTAATGGTACAAGATATAGACTTTGATAGTGGAATGGTTATATTAACCACCACAAAAAATAGAAAGGCTCAATACAATCCTATTAGCGAGCACTTGATAAAAATCCTTACAGAATACATTAGAATGTATAGATTGATTAAGGATGATTACTTGTTCATGAACGAATTAGGAGAGCAAATGAGTAGAAATTCAATGCAACATGCAATAGCACGTTATAACAAGAAAAGAGGGGTAGAAAAGACTTCTATACATGCTTTTAGACATACATTTGCAAAGCATTATATAACAAGCGGAGGAGACGCATTCAAGTTACAAAGATTATTAGGACATAGCACATTAGCTGTTACTTTAAACTATGTAAATCTGTATTCAGAGGATTTAAAGGAAGGCTTTGACAAGCATAGTATTTTAGCCAATTACACAGAAAACAAACGTATGAAAAGGGGAAGGAAATAAATCCTTTAGTACGATAAAGAAAAAGGTTCGAAAATGCCATATTATATGTGATAGGGTGCGTATATCAATTTTCGTTCGGAATATGTGTTTTTATTTGAATTACCCCCCACCCCTAATTTAAAACGTTATTCCTCCTAATATTTGATTATGTTCCTCCTCATAATTGGATATTGGAGTTTACATAAATGTGTAAGTGAATATGGTTTGACCTCCATTACATACATTTAGCTTACTCATTATTTGCCCCCCCAAGAGCAACAAATAGGGGGTAAATAAAACGTTATTTACTTATATGTTTTAGAATATCAATGCTTGTATTTCCTTTATATTCCTTGCCCTCGATTTTAATTTGGTGGGATTAGTCATAACTAATATATGTAGACAATCTTTACCAATACATTCTAAACATAATCAAATAATAATATACCGTACATGCCCTCTAGGAGCCTCTAGGGGGCTTTAATTCTTTTGTTATTAAAAGTTAATAGGGGATTATTGGAACGTACGTTCTTATTGTTGATGGGCTTATATGGGGCTTACATAGGGTGTTGTATAAATGTATTCTTATAATCACTGTTATAGGAACAAATGGTAGAGTTGCAAACTTTTTGAGCTGAAATCGTAAATATATATATGTAGTGACACTAGAGTATGACAATAGCATAATCTAGGGCACTTCAAGAAGAATATGTATATGTAACGGGATAAAAACTTCCTCCCAAGAATTTTTCTTCCGTTTCACTTCTAATCCTTTTTTAAAAATTCTTTACTAGTACAAAGTGTTTAACATATGGATAGTATTCTACTATTTTGTACGGAAAAAGAGGGAGGGGGCTTAACTTCCATTGTGCCCTCTTCTAACGTGTAATTAATGAATGTTCATACGTTTATTGTTTAGTCTGGATCGCATGAACAAAAAAACAAATAAGGAGGTATTAAAGATATGGGTATCATCTTTACTAATCTGCAAAAAGAAATAGTTCCCGTAGTAATATACGAGGGTTCCGAGGACTATCAAGGGATAATCATTTGCAAATGTCGTGAAAAATCAATCATTAACAGGAATAACGAACATTTATATTTAGACTTGAAATCCTATGCTAATGAAATAGGAGTAACTGAAAGAGAATTATTAGAACAGATTGATTATGGCATTGGTGTTAAAAGCTATATAGCTTATTACAGAGACGAAAAGTTAAGGGTGGTTAAAGTGTTGGAGGTAAGAGGATTAGACGATTTATATAGGTTATTGAAAGTTACAGGAACTGATTTAAAACTGTTAAAGAAAACTAAAGAAAAAGTAAATGAAATGATTAATAGAATTGAAGAAAAGGAGGAAAAAGAACATGGAGAAAACTAAACAGACTAGCGTACATTTAGAGCCGATACATAGTAAGTATTTAGACTTAATGAGTGTTATTACGGGCATGAACAAGTCGCAACTAATCAGAGATATGATTGACAATGATATGAGCGCCAACAAAGACATTGTTAAGACATATGAAAAAATCTTATTTAAGACATTGTAATAAGTTGTTATCAAACAATTGTAAGAAGGTATTTCAAAGCTGAGGGTTATACCTAAAATAAACCCCAAGGTAAGCTGAGCCGATGCAGAAAATCAGCAGTTACCGATTAGGTAGTATCTTTAGTAAGATGGATTTCTTCTAACTTGCAATATTATCTAAAAGTTTTCGGTGATGTGATGGGTTTAACGCATTCCCATGTAAATAAAATAACGTGCGGGGCGGAGGTTAATAACCACCAATGAAGTGATATCGTCAAGGCTCAAATGAGACGATTCTTATAATAAGTTTTCATTGGTTTTTGAGTAGCTAGGGAGTTCTATACATAAATTCAATAAAATCTTTTCATAATCAAAGTTAATTAGTAAGTCACAAGTAAATAACTTTGATTCAATCTTGATAAATTACATTCAGGGTTCAGGATTGAATAAAAAAGATATTAGTTAAGACATTAACAGGATAATATCTTGATAATGTAAATCAATTACACATATATAGGAATCACTAAAAGTGATTAATCATCTAATTCCCCGACATGAGCAAGAAGTATATTGATTCGGGGAAAAGATGATTATATAAAAGATAATATTAAGAGTATTGAATATGATAAAACATTACATAAGAAATGAGTATATTGCTCCGTTCAAATCAGTAAAATTATTTTTAAGGGCGGGGAAAAGTACAAATTGCGAAAATAGTAAAATAAGAAGTTAATGTTTAGAATACAATCTAAATGTTAGCATAAGGGAAAATATGTTATTGTTTGATTGTGGGAGATTTAGACAATACATAGTTTAATCAGATACAGGAGAAAGGCAATACATAAAAAGGGAGTGGTGAAGGTATGTTAAAGCTGTTTGCTGTATTAATGATGTTTTTATTAGTAATCTCTGGGTGTTCACTTTCAGAGGGGGCAGTAAATGAAGGAGTAAAGGAAAGTAAGCCAGCAGGAGAAAGTGTAAAAAAAGAAGTAGAAGATAATGAACAAGATAAAAAAGATGAAGCAACAAAAGTAATGGAAGAAGAGACAAAGAGATTAGACCTAAAAACTAAGGAACTAAATTTAGCTACTGACATAATGAAGGAAGCAGAGGTACTTAGTTCAAGTATGTTACAAGCTATGTCAGGGGGACTTTCATTAGAAGATAATGTAGTTGTATCAATTGCTAATAATTCTTTAGTAAAGCTAGATAGTGCTATTTCTGAACTTAACAGTTTAGAAGTATATCCAGAAGATGAGGCAAGCCGTAATAGGCTTTTAGAAGCAATTAATAATCTTGAGTTATTTATGGATACTGTAAGACAATCTAATGAATCTGGAAGTTATGAAACTTTACTTAATGGCTTTGATTTCTATGACCAATATGTAGTTGCATTAAATAATTGGGATGCACAAAGAGATTAATTAATGTAATTGAATCTGAGTAAGGGTGTATATTGTACGGGAGGAAATAGAAAAGAGAATTGACTTTTGTTGCTAATGGAAATTATGATAGTTTTAGAAGGTATTTAATTAATCGTGTGGAGAAAATTAGGACAAGCATTGATTAGTTTTCTTGCTAATGTTGATATATCAAGGAATCTGCGGAATTGGCAGACGCGCACGACTCAAAATCGTGTTCCTCTGTAGTGCCGGTTCGACCCCGGCCACCGGTATACCGACGTAAAATTAATTTCATTTTTTAAAAAATAAAGCCCACAAACTTTGATATATCAAGGTTTGTGGGCTTTATTTTTTGATTCTAGATTTAGTCCCCTCTACTAACGATGGGGACTAGATCCATGGTCCATTCTTTTCTTTGTTCCTGAGTTGACCAGCATGGTTTTTTCTCTATCTCTATCAGAGTAAATGAAAGGTTTTCATTATGGGAGGATCAAAGTTCCTTGTACACAGAGGGTCTTCCCCCTATATCCTCCATGATATTCTTTGCTGCTTCCTTCAACTTTTCCCCACAGAGGTTTACGTAGTCTTCGGTTACTCCGGAAGCGAATCCAATGCAGGCAATGACCAAACTAATTTGCTCGTTTGAGTTAAAAATAGGTGCAGCAATCCCAAATACACCCGGTGTATGTTCTTCATAGCTCACAGCATAGCCTTTCTGGCGTACCTCCACTAGGCTTTTGTTGAATGCCTCATAGTTGGTAATGGACTTATCCGTAAATTGCTTGAAGTTCACTTTCCTAAGAATGTCTGCTCTTTGTTTTTCCTCCATGAATGCGAGGTAGCATTTTCCGAATGATGCACTTGTCACAGGAAAATGCTGTCCTAATTTAACAGTCACTTGAACAGGGCTGTCAGGTGAGTCGGGCTCTTCTTTTGCCACATATACTAAGCGATCATTGGGGACAGGTTCTAGTAAAACACTCGTTAATTGCGTTTGTTCGGACAGCCATTTAAGATGCGGCTTGGCAAGCTGAAGATAATCAACAAACTCTGCGGCGCGTTCACCAAGGATAATCAAGTAGGAGCCTAGTTTATACTGTTTTGAGTCTTCGTCATATGATACGAATCGGTATTGATTCAACACCTTTAGGATTCTATGTGAGGTGCTTTTATTGATTGATAGATTTTTTGCGATCTGTGTTAAAGAACGTTCTTTATTATTGAAGCGACTTAAATAGCTAAGTATTTTAATAGCGGACTCAAGTGCAGGGACTTCTGACTTTTCTTTCCCATTGTTTTTTTCCATATTTAATCTCCTATTCACTCTCTTTGAAAACCAATGATTACGGTGAAAAGGATAAAATATAAAACTGTGTTTGTCAAATCAAATTGAAAATATAGAATTGGTTGAGAGTACATGTAAATGTGTTATTAGTGGCTTAATATTCAAAATATTCGGTTGACTGTTATATTGAAGTGATGATAAAATTGTTCCATACACGATATATAGTTTCGTATACGGAACGAGTAAACACAAAAGATTAACGGTTTTGTCTTTTTCAATAGGATAAGAAAATATCAAAAATCTGAAGGAAAGGGTGTTGTATAAATGGTTACTTCAATAGCCGTAGTTGGGGGAGGGACGATGGGGCGGGGGATTGCTTACACGGCCGCATTATCTGGATTTGTCGTGACATTATGCGACATCTCAGATGATGCTATCCATCGAGCGAGTCAATTTATTGAAGATCTATTAGAGAAAGGCAATGAAAAGGGGTTTTTAAGTAACGAACAGAAGGAAAGTGCAAGTTACAAGCTTTCTTATACGACAAGTTTGCCAGAAGCTGTTGCCCAAGTGGATTTAGTCATCGAAGCTGCTTTGGAGATTATGGAAGTAAAAATAGATATTTTTAAACAGCTAGATGAATATGCCCCCGCTCATGCCATTCTAGCAACCAATACATCTACGATGAGCCCAACTGAAATTGCTGCATCTACAAAGAGACCGGAACAATGTGTGGCTATGCATTTCTTTAATCCGGTCCATCGGATGAAGTTAATTGAAATTGTAAGAGGATTGGATACCTCTGATAAAACTGTCGAAGTGGTTAAACAAGTGGCAGAGAAACTGGGAAAAGAGAATGTAGAAGTGAATGAGTTCCCAGGTTTTATTACAAGCCGTATGAATTGTCTCATTGGGAATGAAGCGATGAACATGCTCATGGAAGGAGTAGCTTCTGCTGAGGATATTGATAAAGCACTAAAATTAGGTCTCAATCACCCCATGGGACCACTAGAACTAGCCGATTTAGTTGGCTTGGATAGTCGTTTAAGAAACATGGAATATTTGTACCAAACATTAGGAGAAAAATACCGTCCATCCCCGATCTTAACGAAGTATGTGAAGTCCGGTAGATTAGGTAGAAAATCAGGTCGTGGATTTTATGATTATCAGGAGAAAAAGGAGAAGTGAACTCTATGAACTTTGAATTATCTGAAGATATAAAATTTTTAAAACAAAATATTAGAGATTTCATTGATAATGAAGTGGATCCATTTGCTCAAGAGATTGAAGAAAAGGATGAAATACCTCAAAGAATCATGGATATGTCAAAAGAAATGGGCTTGTTCGGACTGAGCATTTCTGAAGAATTTGGTGGCACCGGGATCGATATGGTAGGAAAGTGTGCGATATATGAGGAATTAGGCAGAACACATAATGGATATACGACGGTTATCGGGGCCCATACGGGGATTGGCTCTGTGGGGATTGTTGAGATGGGGAATGAGGAACAGAAGAAAAGATATCTACCGAAAATGGCGAGCGGGGAATGGATTGGAGCATTTGCTCTGACAGAACCTAGTGCGGGATCACATGCTACGAATCTAAAGACTAGCGCGGTAAAAAAGGGAGATAAATATATTCTAAATGGAAGTAAACATTATATCACCAATGCTCCAATTGCAAATGTATTTACGGTCATGGCTGTAACGGATCCATCTAGAGGTCCAAAAGGAATCACTTCGTTTATTGTAGAAAAAGACTTCAAAGGATTCTCGTTAGGAAAGAATGAAAAGAAAATGGGGCTCCATGGTTCCCACTCTGCGGAAATTTTCTTTGAAGATTGTGAAGTGCCAGAAGAAAATGTGTTAGGAGAATTGGGTCAAGGATATGTGAATGCCTTAAAAATCCTTGCAAATGGGCGTGCAGGGCTAGCTGCTCGTAACCTTGGTTCCTGTGAGAAGTTACTAGAGATGTCCATTGAATATGCGCATAATCGGATTCAGTTCGGTAAGCCCATTTTTGAGCAGCAAATTATTCAACATTATTTAGCAGAAATGGCTGTTGAAATTGAAGCATTAAGAAGCTTGACGTATCGAGTTGCTTGGATGGTCGATCAAGGGATGAAAGTCATTAAAGAAGCGGCCATGGTGAAGCTACTCGGTTCAGAGGTGTATAACCGTGTAGCCGATAAAGCTGTTCAAATACACGGAGGGATTGGTTACATCGCAGAATATCCCATTGAACGATTCTATCGTGATGCCCGGATAACGAAAATATACGAAGGAACCTCTGAAATTCAGAAGAATATTATTGCCGCCCAATTAAAAATAAAATAAATCTCTATCAATTAATAAGACGCCTTGATCAATACAATGATTATGAAATCTAGGAGGATCATAGGAAATGAATATATTAGTCTTGGTAAAGCAAACTTTTGATGCAGAAGAAAAAATCGTTATTGAAAACGGCATGATTAAAGAAGATGGGGCTGAATTTATTCTTAACCCTTACGATGAGTATGCCGTAGAAGAAGCTATAAAATTGAAAGAGGAGTATGGTGCCGAGGTGACAATACTAACGGTAGGTCCGGAACGGTCGGAAAGTGTCTTGCGAACCACGTTGGCTATGGGTGCCGATAAAGGAATCATATTGGAATTAGAAGAGGAAGATAAAGAAGTCGACGAATATACGTTAAGTAAGTACATTGTGGCTGCCATTGAAGGTCAGTCATACGACTTAATCCTTGGTGGCAATATGGCGGTGGATACGGGAGCTGGTCAAGTGGCCATTCGGATGGCAGAGGAATTGGGAATTCCACATGTATCTACCATTACCTCACTTACCCTCGAAGGGAGCAAGGCGACCGTTAACCGGGATGTAGAAGGAGATGTAGAGGTCGTCAAAGTGAATCTCCCTTTTTTAGCTACTACACAACAGGGATTAAATGAACCACGTTATCCTTCTCTACCAGGTATTATGAAAGCGAAGAAAAAGACACTTACCCGATTATCGGTAGAAGATTTAGAGTTAGCAGACGATGTAACCAATCGAACATCTGTTCAAGTACATTATCTACCAGAGAAAAAGAAGGCAGGACAATTGGTACAGGGAGAAGTTCATGAACAGGTTCAAGAATTGGTTCAATTACTTCGTAGTGAATCAAAAGTTATTTAGTTAGATAATGGGGGAGGAAAAGGAGCTGTGAGTAAAAAGGTACTTGTTTTTACAGAAATAAAGGATGGAAAGTTACGTAATGTTAGTTTAGAAGCAATAACGGTCGGAAAGCAACTAGCCGAAGGGGGAGAAGTGATGGTAGCTCTCTTCGGCACGGAGGTTTCCTCTTATGTTGGTGAAGTCAGTCAATATGGGGCTAGTAAATTGTACTTGGTTGAAGATGAGGTATTAAATACCTATACCACCGATGCATATACGCAAGCTTTCTGTCAATTGATTGAAGAAGTTCAGGCAGATGTAATCTTATTGGGGCATACAGCCGTGGGTAAAGATGTCGCACCAAGAGTGGCTGCTAGATTAGGATTGGGACTTGTGTCTGATTGCACAGGGGTAGAAATCGATAATGGAAAGATCGTTTTCACCCGTCCAATTTACACAGGGAAAGCCTTTCAAAAGAAGGTATTTAATGAAGGGAAAATCTTTGCGACTCTCCGTCCAAATAACTTTACTATCCAGAAGAACCCGTTGAACGCAGAAGTCGTTGTGTTTGAGCCGATCATCAAAGACATTCGTACGATTGTGAAAGAAATTATCCGTAATTCAACAAGTGGTGTGGATCTAAGTGAAGCAAAAGTAATTGTTTCTGGTGGGCGTGGGGTAAAAAGTAAGGAAGGATTTAAAATACTTCAAGAATTAGCGGATGTACTAGGAGGGGCGGTAGGGGCCTCTCGTGGGGCATGTGATGCAGATTACTGTGAATATGCAATGCAAATTGGGCAAACAGGAAAAGTAGTGACTCCTGATTTGTATATTGCATGTGGAATCTCTGGAGCCATTCAGCATGTGGCCGGGATGTCGAACTCAAAAGTCATTGTCGCCATCAATAAGGATCCTGAAGCTCCGATTTTCCAGGTAGCTGATTATGGAATTGTAGGAGATTTATTTGAAGTCGTTCCACTTTTAACAGAGGAATTCAAAAAGGCACTTGTCTCGGCTTAATCTTTTCTTTTAAGAAGTCTTCCTTTTCGAAAGGGAGACTTTTTTTTCTTTATGCTAAAATTGAAAACTATGAGAAAGCGACGATGGCCGCAATAAATGGTATGCTTTAAGTTATGGGGAAATAAACGAGTAAAGAAAAGGGAAGCTGTGGTGGTTCCACATGGTTCCCTTTTTGTATCGGGTTCATCATTTTAACGTCTTAATGTCATGTCCCATCTTTTTTAATTTTCTATATAGTGTACTTCGACTCAAGTTTAGTTCTCTAGCGGCTTTGGAAACATTCATTTGGTGTTTCTTTAATGTTGAGGTGATCCATTCTAATTCAGCTTGATTCACAGGATTAGCCCTTTTTGTATCAACAATGTATGATGTTTGTTTAGTTACATGCTTTGGAAGGTTCTCAGGAATGATGATTCCATTCGTTGAAAAGTTGACAGCATACTCAATAACATTCTCTAATTCTCGAATGTTTCCAGGCCAAGAATAACGTTGCAAATACTCCATTGTTTCGCTTGTCACATGGTAAGACCCTTGAAGTTTCCTGCTTGTCAGCTTCTGTACAAAATGTTCCACTAATAACGGAAGGTCTTCTAACCGATGACGCAAGGGAGGCAACTCAAGATTGATCACATTTAAACGATAAAATAAATCTTTGCGAAAATTACCGTTGAGCATTTCTTCCTCTAGGTTTTTGTTAGTGGCAGCTATTACTCGCACATCAATCGGGATACGAGTATGATTACCTATTCGAATGACTTCTTGTTCCTGAATGACACGAAGCAGATGAACTTGTGCCTCTAGCGGCATATCCCCTAATTCATCAAGGAATAGAGTTCCTCTGTTTGCTAGCTCAAATTTCCCAACGCTTCCCTTTGGATTGGCCCCTGTAAATGCCCCGGCAACATACCCGAATAGCTCACTTGGTAGTAATTCCTTTGGTATGGCAGCACAATTAATCGCTATAAAAGGGTGGTTGGCTCGATTACTCGCTTCATGGATGGCGTTAGCCACTAATTCTTTTCCCGTGCCACTCTCCCCAGTAATCATAATATTCGAATCACTAGAGGCAGAAATCTGAACAATCCGCTTGATTTCTTTTATGGCTATTGATTGACCGATTAAACTTTGAATAGAGTATTTGGCATGGTGATTATGAGATTTTGTGAAGACGTTTTGTTTCTCTTTTCTATCCAAGACAGTGATAAACCCTATAAATCGATTATTCCAATAGATCTTCTTGAACAAAAAATGAAAGTTACGTCCACACAAGGTGGTTTCTATTTCCCCTTCTTTATTGTCCACAAACTCTTTCTTGTTAACGGTCGTATACAAGAAAGATTGAAGCTCATCAAGAGAATCTCTGCTATTAGTCTTAATGATTGCACCCTTTGTGTTGCACAAAAAAACCGTTTGTTTCTTCCATTTATTTATCCATTCAATATATTGATCATGCATCATCACTTGGGCTTGATAATAATGGTGAAATAACGTTCTTTCAATTTGATTAGCAATTTGTATTGTCTTCATCATGCTTAGGGGGTGAAAGGTATCTGATGTCGTTGAAAGGTTAATAGCTCCTAATAATTCGTGTGTAAGCGGATTCAAAATAGGGGCTGATGAACAGACCCAATCATGACAGCTAAAAGAGAAATGTTCAGATGAAAATATTTGAACCGGTTGTTGCAAATAAAGAGATGCTCCTATCCCATTCGTTCCCGCCCAACGTTCAGACCAATTGGATCCAATATTGGCATTCACTGAGTTTCCGAGTTTAGTAGAAACAAAGTTATTTCCAAAACTATCTAAGATGATGCCATCATGGTTAGAAAATAGAATGACATGATTACTGTAGGAGAGATCCTGTTCGGCCTGTTTGAGAATAGGCTTTGCTAAATGAAATAATTCGTTTTCCGTTCTTAGTTCTTTCAGTTTCTCATCCGTAACGTTTTTTATGGAGCCCTGAATCATTGGATTTAATTCTTCATACTCTTTGCATCGATTCCAAGATTGAAAGATGACATCTCTCACCTCAGGTAGGGTAGAAGATTGGTTTGAAAAAAACTCTTCCCATTTTTCGAAATGATTTTTTCTCAGGAGGATCAGGTCATCTTTAGATAAGGAAGGATATGTGGAAAGAGGAAGCAGGGACATAGATTAGTCACCTCAATTTAATTCGGAATATTTAAAATTTACAGATATATGTTATTATACACAATCATTGACTGGATTCAAAATGAAAAGCCTCTGAAAAATGAGCGTATTCGAATCGTTTTGTATCCGCACTGCCAAAATATTTTTTTGAGTATCCTGACTGTTGCAAAAATGAGACAAAGTGTAGCATATATCGGAATTACTGAAAATACAAGTCGCAAAGAGAATTTGTCTAGGGATCTGTTGCAATTATGCGACACTATAAAAATAGGTAGAGCGATAAGATGCTGTTTTCAAGTTGGCACAACTCTTGCATGTATATAAATACATCACCAATAAAATGAAACCGTATTCATAGGGGATTGGAAGGGATTAATAAATTTAGAGTTTCTGAGAGTGAGAAATCAAACTCTTCTGAATCATTCAGTTTCATTTTATCAAGTGAAGCTCATCTATCAAGCTTTTAAGGGGGAAACATTTTATGGAGCAAAACAAAGGGAGAAATGTTGAAAGAAAGTATGTTGATGCGGTTGTAATTGGAGCTGGGTTCGGGGGTCTATACATGGTTCATAAGCTCCGTAACGAGCAAGGATTAACGGTTCAAGGGTACGACAAAGGATCAGATGTAGGTGGTACTTGGTACTGGAATCGCTATCCAGGTGCACTTTCTGATACAGAGAGCTACCTGTACCGTTATTCTTTTGATAAAGAACTACTTCAGGAATGGAGCTGGAAAGAGTCGTATTTAACGCAACCTGAAATTTTAGACTATTTAGGGCACGTAGCTGACCGTTACGATCTGCGTCGTAGCTTTCAATTCGATACCAAAGTTAATTCCACACACTTTGATGAAGTGAATAATTTGTGGGAAGTAAAGACTGATAAAGGTGATGTAGTTACGGCAAAGTATCTTATTACAGGTCTTGGATTACTTTCCGCTACGAATATACCAAACTTTAAAGGAAGAGAAACCTTTACTGGGGAACAATATCACACCGCTGCATGGCCGAAGTCTGGTGTTGATCTGAAAGGAAAACGAGTAGGTGTGATAGGTACAGGTTCGACCGGAGTACAAGTTATTACGGCTATTGCACCAGAAGTCGGGCATTTAACCGTCTTCCAACGGACACCTCAGTATAGTGTCCCATCTGGTAAAAGACCTCAATCAGAGGAAGAAATCAATGAAATCAAGGCAAACTTCGCAAAAATTTGGGAACAAGCTAAAAATTCATCAGTTGCTTACGGGGTAGATGAAAGTAATGTTCCTGCGAACTCCGTATCAATTGAGGAACAGAATCGGATATTTCAAAAAGCTTGGGATAAGGGAAATGGCTTCCGCTTCATGTTTGAAACATTTGGTGATATTGGGACAAATATAGAGGCGAATGAGGCTGCTGCTAGCTTTATTCGAAAGAAAATTAGCGAAATTGTTAAGGATTCAAAAACCGCTCGCAAGTTAACACCAACTGATCTGTATGCAAGACGTCCATTATGTGATAGCGGTTATTATCAAACATATAATCGTGACAATGTTTCGTTGGTAGATGTCAAAGAAAATCCAATTGTTGAAATTACACCTAAGGGTATTCGCACGACAGAAGGAGAATACGAGCTAGATGTCATCATCTATGCTACAGGATTTGATGCAGTTGATGGAAACTATACGAAGATCGACATGCGTGGACGTGGTGGCGTCTCTATGCGTGAGAAATGGCTTGATGGACCAACAGGATATCTTGGTATGTCAAACACAGATTTCCCTAACCTATTCATGATTTTAGGTCCTAATGGTCCGTTCTCTAATTTACCACCTGCAATTGAAACACAAGTTGAATGGATTGCCGAAACAGTTAAACACATGGTTGAAAACAACATTGAAACGATCGAACCTACGCAAGTAGCGGAAGAAGATTGGGTGGAAACTTGCCGGAACATCGCAAATCAGACATTGTTTGCGAAGACCGAATCATGGATTTTTGGGGCAAACATTCCTGGTAAGAAACATGCCGTGATGTTTTACATGGGTGGTTTGAATGCATACAGAAATCTTTTGGGCGAGATTGGATACAGTGGCTTTGTATTCGACCGTGCGAAAATGTCTAGTTTGAAATAATTAAGGCAACCTTTGAGTCGGGGAGAGTGATCTTCCCGACCATTAATAAAACATCGCTCGTTGCTAAACATGGTTTACGTTATGTATTGGTGAAACGAAGGAAGATAGATTACAGCTAAATATATAGGGGGATTATGGTGTACATCAATGGTTCATTTATTGAGACGGATGAGGTTTTAGAAATTAGGAATCCTGCAAACGGTCAACTGGTTGACAAGGTATATTTAGTCGGAAAAGAGGAGACACAACAGGCGATCCAGGCGGCAAAAGAAGCATTCCCTTCATGGTCCAGCTTAACGGGCGAAGAACGTGGAGAGTATTTGCACCGTGTGGTTGAGTTGTTGACAGAAAAGAAGGAGCATTTTGCTCGTACGATTACCCAAGAGATGGGTAAGACTATTCACAACGCTCGGTATGAGGTAGGAAGCACCATTGCATATTTTAAATGGTATGCAGAAGAAGCACGTCGAGTTTATGGAGAGATTATTCCAGCTTCTTCTCCAAACAAGCGGATTTCTGTATTAAAACAGCCTATTGGGGTTGTTGCAGCGATAACGCCATGGAATTTCCCCTTATCGATGGGGGCTAGAAAGTTAGGTCCTGCGTTAGCAGTTGGTTGTACGGTTGTGTTACGGCCTTCTCGTGAGGCTCCATTATCTTCATTGGAATTAATTAAAGTTATCGATGAAGCAGGTCTTCCGCCGGGTGTTGTTAATCTAGTAATGGGAAGTGCCTCTGACATTGTCGGTGAGGTAATGGCAAGCGAAGATGTTCGTAAAGTTTCTTTTACTGGATCGACTGAAGTAGGAAAAGCACTGATCCGACAATCGGCTGATACGGTAAAACGGATTTCTATGGAACTTGGAGGCCATGCACCGTTTATCGTATTTGAAGATGCTGATATTGATTTAGCAATTGCTGGTACGATGAGCAGTAAATTCGCATCATCAGGACAACAATGTGTGTGTGCAAACCGAGTGTATGTCCATAACTCAATCTATGATCAATTTGCGCAGCGTTTTGCGGATCAAGTGGCGTCAATGGTTATTGGAAATGGCTTGGATGAAGAGACACAAATGGGTCCAATGGTTAGCAAAGATGCGGTGGAAAAAGCGCATGAGCATGTGGTCGATGCTGTAACGAAAGGGGCTACTGTCCTTTGCGGAGGGAAGGTGCTGGTTGAAGCCCCTTACCAAAATGGTTATTTTTATTCACCAACCGTCCTCACAAATGTGAATCAAGAAATGAAGATTACGTATGAAGAAACATTTGGCCCGGTAGCACCAATCATTCGTTTCACAGATGAAAATGAGGTCATTGAAAAAGCAAACCGTACCATTTATGGGTTAGCATCCTATGTGTACACGAATGATCTTTCAAGAGCACATCGCGTATCTGAAAAGCTAGAATACGGCATGGTAGGCGTAAATGATCCTGCTCCGTTTGCCGTCCAGGCACCATTTGGTGGAGTAAAACAAAGTGGTCTTGGAAGAGAAGGTGGTCACTATGGTTTAGAAGATTATCTTGAAACGAAGTTGGTTTCTTTTGCGATTAAAAGCCAATAGTAAGATACGATCTTAAAAATATATGTATCTACAAATCTTTAAGGGGATGATAATGATGAAAGCAGCAGTATGGTATGGGAAAAATGATGTTCGTGTGGAAGCGAGAGCATTAAAACAACTTGGGGACGATGAATTAAAGATTAAAGTCGCTTGGGCAGGGATTTGTGGAAGTGACCTACATGAATATCATGAGGGTCCCGTCTTCATCCCGGTGAACAGTCCAGACCCTGTTACAGGTTGTCAAGCCCCCCTCACCCTAGGACATGAGTTCGCTGGTGTCGTGGAAGAGGTTGGTTCGAGTGTGACGAAATTCAAAGTAGGGGATCGTATCTCCATTTATCCAATGATTACAAAGGAACAAAGAAGCTCCAAGGAAGATGTCTTTGATGGATTTGGTACATTTGGGTTACACGTGGATGGTGGCTTTGCCGAATATGCTGTGATTCCAGAAAAATATGCCTACATCTTGCCGGACTCAATGTCCCTTGAAGAAGGTGCTTTAGTCGAACCAACGGCTGTGGCTGTGCAAGCAGTAAAGGAAGCCAATTTGTTGATTGGTGATTCTGTTGCTGTTTTTGGCTCAGGGCCAATCGGTTTATTGACGATAATGGCAGCCAAAACTGCAGGAGCTACAAATATTATTGCCATTGATGTGTCTGAGACGAGACTCGAAAAGGCTATACAGGCAGGAGCTACCCATATTATCCATGCGGGACAAAAAGATGTAATAAAGGAAATCAGAAAAGTTTGTCCTGATGGAGCCGATATCACTTTTGAGGTGGCTGGAGTTGATGCTACTTTCAAACAAGCCATTCAAGCTACAAAAATTAGAGGGTTAGTAATGGTCGTATCGATCTTTTCTTCGAGCATTAATTGGAACCCGTTTGAACTCACAACGAGTGGAGTCAAAATTTGCGCAACTCTTGCTTATGAGCGGATCACCTTCCAACAAACGATTGAATTAATTGCAAGCGGGCAGTTACCAGCAAAACAGATTATTACCGATCGAATTGAATTAGAAAATATAGTAGAAAATGGTTTTGAAACGCTTATACATGACAAATCACAAGCGAAAATACTTGTTCGTTTAAGTGGAGATAACTAATACATTGTATTAAGTTTCAATGATGGAACAGGGTATTTTTCAGAGGAGTACAAGTTAAAATAAGAAGCATATTGGAAAGTTGAGAAACAGCTCCTTTTAATAGACTAATAAAGGGGGAGGGATGCTAGAAAGGTAGGTGCATTCCTCGTTCCTTTTTGAGGAGTTTGATATGTACGAATCAAATAAGAAAAAATATGCTTCGGCCTTACATGAAAAAAAGTTCGACAAAATACTTGATTTTTTTTAGGAATCTTTGTATTATATAAAAGTACCAAATATGAATCACATATTTGCGGGTGTAGTTTAATGGTAAAACCTCAGCCTTCCAAGCTGATGTCGTGAGTTCGATTCTCATCACCCGCTCCATACATATAAGCAACGCAGTATGCCGTTTATAAAAACGATGTACTGCGTTTTTTAATACCCTCATATTAACGAGGGTATTTGTTGCTATTATTGATTTAAAATACTTTCCTCTAAAACATCATTTTTATCTCCATACACTTTTGTAATATGAGATTCTCCCCATGCACATAGCGAATCCAAAATTGATTGTAGACTTTTACCATACTCACTGAGTTCATATTCTACTTTAGGAGGAACCTGATTATAACTAATACGGTTGATCACTCCGTCGTCCTCTAACTCTCGTAATTGCTGTGTTAACATTTTTTGAGTTATATTTGGCATTAATTTCTTCAACTCACTAGTTCGCTTTTTTCCATGTGTAAGATGGCATAAAATGACACACTTCCATTTGCCCCCGATCACCTCTAATGTTGCTTCCACAGCAATGTTGTACTTCTTTTTCTCCATTTTCATACCCCTTTCCATAGGTACTAAAAAGTACCTACCTTACTAATAGGTACCTATATCACTTTAAAGTGCGTTCTTCCCAATTAGAACTCTATGAATCATAATAGCATTTGTTGATGAAATACACCAAGGAATCATTCAACGGAAATAAATAGGAGGAAATGAAATGAATATAGATAGAAAGAGAAGTACATTTGCTTTATTAGCATTAGCAATTAGTGCTTTTGCGATTGGGACAACCGAATTTATTAGTGTTGGGTTGCTTCCTCTTATAGCAAAGGATTTGCAAATATCTGTTACAATGGCTGGCCTAACGGTCTCTTTATATGCACTAGGAGTCACAGTAGGTGCCCCGATTTTAACCTCGATTACTTCGAGTATGTCGAAAAAGAAGCTACTGCTTTGGATTATGCTGGTTTTTATAATCGGGAATAGTCTAGCAGCTTCAGCAACCTCAATAGGTGTTTTACTTGCAGCAAGAGTATTATCAGCATTTTCCCATGGTGTATTTATGTCAATTGGCTCAACAATTGCAGCAAGCTTAGTTCCAGAAAACCGTCGTGCTAGTGCCATTTCTATTATGTTTACAGGGCTGACGGTTGCAACGATTACCGGAGTTCCAATAGGTACCTTTATCGGTCAACAGGTCGGGTGGCGATCAGCATTTGTTGCTATTGTTATTGTCGGAATAATAGCCTTGATTGCAAATAGCATTCTTGTTCCGGGTGAACTACCTAGAGGGAATAAAACAACATTCCGTGAACAGTTGAACTTAGTTAAAAATGGACGTTTGTTACTAATGTTCATTATCACGGCATTAGGATACGGAGGGACATTCGTAGTCTTTACGTATTTAACTCCCTTGCTTCAAAGCATTACAGGTATTAAAGAGGAATTAGTGGCTGTCGTTTTACTTGTATATGGGATTGCCATTGCACTTGGAAATGTCATAGGTGGTCGCCTAGCAAATCATAAGCCGCTCAAGTCCTTATTTTATATGTTTCTCATTCAGGCAGTGATTCTTCTCATATTAAGCTTTACTGCTCCGTTCAAAGTGGTTGGAATACTCACGATTATATTCATGGGGATCTTTGCTTTTATGAACGTTCCAGGCCTTCAAGTATATGTAGTTATGCTTGCAGAACGCTTCGTTCCTGGGGCAGTAGATGTGGCATCAGCGATAAACATAGCTGCTTTTAATGCAGGGATAGCCGTTGGTTCTTATGTTGGCGGGATAATAACCGATCAGATGGGATTGATCCATACGGCATGGATTGGTTCGTTAATGGTATTTGGTGCTGTCATTTTAACAGGCGTAAGTCTAATACTTGAAAAAAAAGATCTAATGGAGGGCTAATAGATGATTAATAAACATTTACAAAAAACGACTACTTTAAATAATGGGGTAAACATGCCTTGGTTTGGACTTGGTGTGTTTAAAGTAGAAGAGGGGCCAGAGTTGGTTCATGCAATAAAAACAGCTATAAGTCATGGCTATAGAAGTATTGATACAGCTTCAATTTATGGAAACGAAGCTGGTGTTGGAGAGGGTATCCGAGAAGGAATGAAAGAAGCAGGGATCTCTAGAAAGGATTTATTTATTACCTCAAAAGTATGGAATGCGGATTTAGGCTATGAATCTACTATTAGGGCGTATGAAGAAAGTTTAGAGAAACTAGGTTTAGAGTATTTGGATTTATACTTGATTCATTGGCCTGTAGAAGGAAAATATAAAGAGGCTTGGAGGGCACTTGAAACAATTTATAATGAAGGTAAAGTTAAAGCAATTGGAGTAAGTAATTTTCAAATTCATCATCTAAAAGAGTTAATGAAAGAAGCTAACATTATACCTGTAATTAACCAAGTCGAATACCACCCTCGATTAACGCAAGTGGAGCTAAAAGAATTTTGCCAAAAGCATCATATTCAACTTGAGGCATGGTCTCCTTTAATGCAAGGAGAGTTGCTAGACCACCCTGTTCTACAGGAAATGGCAGAAACGTATGATAAGACTGTTGCACAAGTCATCTTAAAGTGGGATCTTCAAAACGGTGTGGTGACGATTCCAAAATCAACAAAAGCACAGCGAATCATTGAAAATGCTTCACTATTTGATTTTGTTCTCTCTGAAGAAGATATGAAGCGGATCAATGAATTAAATCAAAATATAAGAGTTGGTCCAGACCCTGATAATTTTGATTTTTAAAATGACAACTCCCCTGCAAATCACAGGGGAGTTAAATTACTTTTACTCACCAATCACTCGACAAGCTCCAACTCCACCATGAATTTGTGTAAACATATTCATAACGGATTGTGTCAAAAGTTGTCCTTCATCAACTGTTATAGACGGACGTAAATAAATCAGGTGTAGTGCATCTCTAGTTGATTCTGTGACAGCAGATCTCATAGAATCAACATAAGGACTGCCAAACCCGCCTTTTTCATCGGAGGAAATGATTAGCTGATGAAGGGAATTGCTACGCCCATTAAGACCCTCATATACTTCATCTTCCTTTCCGATCCTGATCATTATGTCGCCAGCAAGCTGACTTGTGTCATAGATACCTAAAGGAATCTCATACTTCAATGAGAGAAAGTTATTTAAATCTGTGGCACTGTTAATACTTTGTATGTAATTTTGTTTTTTGACACGTCTGTATAAAGCTTCAGCGGAATGTCGATAGCGATTAGGGTCCTTACCGGTTTTCTTAAAAATTGACCTCCACTCACTAATTCCATTAAGGTCAGATAGTTGCTTCTCTTCTAAGTCGAAGAATAATGATTCTTGGAAAAGCTGCAGTCTACCTTTAAGCATCTGTGGGGAGGTTCCAACCTCAATGTCCCTATATGTTATGACGCCCATTTTAAAACCTGGGACCAGTGATAGAAGCTCAGGAGAAATTGTTATTTCCAAACTTTCCACCTCCAAAAAGTGTTTAAAATAGTTTATCATAGAATGCAGTGATTTCGTATTTGTAAGTATGGAACGAGGTGAATGACGTTTGAATTACCAGCAATTAAAAATAGATATCATTGAATATAGTAAAACGATCGGAATTGATAAAATTGGATTTACATCTGCATCGACTTTCTCTGAGTTACGTAACCGTCTAGTAAGGCAACAAGAGTTAGAGTATCAGTCGGGTTTTGAAGAGCCAGATATCAATAAAAGAGTCGAGCCATCGTTACTGTTACCAGAGGCAGCTTCCATTATTTCCATCGCACTTGCCTATCCATCTAAAATGAAGACGAGAGTGGAAAGCAAAAAAGGAGAGAGAAGAGGCATCTTCTGTCGAGCTTCTTGGGGAACAGATTATCATACCGTTCTTCGTGATCGGTTAAAAAAACTCGAGGACTACATCCATTCGAGAGTTCCAGAAGCCCTTGTAAAATCAATGGTGGATACAGGAGAGCTTGCTGATAGAGCCGTAGCAGAACGTGCAGGAATTGGCTGGAGTGGGAAGAACTGTGCTATTATTACTCCAGAGTTTGGCTCCTACGTATACTTAGGGGAAATGATTACGAATCTCCCGTTTGAACCAGATCAGCCGATTGAAAATGGGTGTGGAGACTGTAATAAATGTGTAGATGCTTGTCCAACAGGAGCACTTGTTCAAGGCGGACAACTAAATTCACACAAATGTATTGCCTTTTTAACACAAACAAAAGGATTTCTTCCAGACGAATTTCGAGGAAAGATTGGAAATCGATTGTACGGTTGTGACACATGTCAGACGGTCTGTCCTGAAAATAAAGGAAAGGATTTTCACTTTCATGAAGAAATGGAACCTGATCCAGAAATTGCAAAACCCCTTTTACGTCCTTTACTTTTCATGAGTAATCGGGAGTTTAAAGAAAAGTTTGGACATGTATCGGGCTCTTGGCGTGGGAAAAAGCCAATTCAGAGAAATGCGATTATCGCACTTGCTCATTACAAGGATGAGACAGCTGTTGAGGATTTAATTCAAGTCATGAAAAAGGATTCAAGACCAGTGTTAAGAGGAACAGCTGCTTGGGCTATAGGGAAAATTGGTGGGGCAGAGGCACTGGATGCCTTAAATAATGCAAAGCAAAAAGAAGAAGACCAAGAGGTTCTTGACGAAATAAATAAAGGATTATCATTCATTCAGTGAGAGTACTTCGTTACTCTCATTTTTTTTTCAACTCCTTCATATGTTGTACTTGAAGGGAGTGAAAAAGGTGAGAAAACAACTTCAAGTGTTACTCGAGAAAAGGGTCAAGCAATGTGTAGCAAAAACACGAGATATGAACGAGGAATGCACGAAAATTAAGATGAAGAAACAAGGGCTAGCAGAGAGAGAAGGAGAAATTGTTAAAGCCAAAGCTAGCGGCAAAATACAGAACATAGAGCATGTAGCAGACAACGCTCACGTTTATTACCAGGTTCACTTTCAGTATTTGATTAACCATAAAGGAACTTTATATATAGAGGAAGAAATTGAGGAAAGAAAAGCTGAATTTAATAAAGGAACATTGGTTGATGATGAGGAAATACTTCCAGACTTTACAGTAGAAAAAGCAGAAGCAAGCATTAATGAGGCATTTGATGAACGAGTGAGCTTTGAATACGATCGGTTAAGTGCAGTGAAATATGCGGAAACATGGTGGAACAATTATAATCCACGCTTTAGTAAGTTTACGAACGACTGTACGAATTATATATCTCAATGTCTTAGAGCTGGAGGAGCACCGATGACGGGATATCCGAACCGTTCCAAGGGCTGGTGGATGCAGAACAGTAGTTGGACGTATAGCTGGACAGTTGCTCACTCTTTCCGGTGGTATCTGCCCAATGCAAGGATAGGCTTGCGGGCAGTTGAAGTGAATCGACCAGAAGAATTGAAGCTAGGTGATATTATTTGCTATGACTTCGAGGGGGATGGGAGGTTTAATCATACGACCATTGTAACAGCGAAGGATGCAGACGGAATGCCGCTCGTAAACGCACATACTACGAATAGTAGAAAAAGATATTGGGCGTATAAAGATTCAACTGCCTATACACCAAATATCAAATATATCTTTTTGCAAATTATTGACGATGTATGAGCTTTGGCTACTAGTAAAGAGTAGTGGTATAATATCCTCTGACAGTTAACTATAGAGGTGACACCATGCCAAACCATATCGTACTATTTCAACCACAAATCCCTTCTAATACGGGGAACATCGCACGTACATGTGCTGCAACAGATACAACACTACATTTGATTCGACCGCTTGGTTTCTCAACAGATGACAAACAATTAAAGCGTGCAGGATTAGATTATTGGGATGCGGTAACCATCCACTACTATGACTCATTAGATGAATTTTATGAAAAGAATGCAGGCGGGGAATTTTTTTACTTAACGAAATTTGGAAAGATAAACTATACGTCCTTTGATTATAGCGATTCAGAAAAAGAATATTATTTCATCTTTGGGCGAGAAACAACGGGATTACCACAAGAGGTCAGAGAGAAAAATCTTGATCGGTCGTTAAGAATTCCAATGAATGATGAGCATGTACGTTCATTAAATTTATCAAACACGGCAGCTATTTTAGTGTATGAGGCATTAAGGCAGCAAAACTATCTACACCTAACATAAAGGGACCGTTCTATTATAGAACGGCCTTTTTAAAAGGAGGAAAACAAGTGAATACAGTCATTGAAACGATTTTAAATCATCGGTCAATAAGGAGCTTTGAGGACAAGCCATTAACTCGTGAACAGATTGAGATTATCGTTGAAAGTGCTCAAGCAGCATCTACTTCAAGTTACATACAGGCGTACAGCATCATAGGTGTAACTGATCGTGAGAAAAAGAAAAAGTTAGCAGAACTTGCAGGAAATCAAACCTATGTGGAGGAAAATGGGCACTTTTTTGTTTTTTGTGCGGACTTATACCGTCATGAATACATTGGGAAAATGGAAGGAAGAGATGTGATTTCTTCCATTGAAAGCACAGAAAAGTTTATGGTAGCTCTGATTGATGCTTCACTAGCTGCTCAAAATGCAAGTTTAGCAGCAGAATCTTTAGGTCTTGGAATTTGTTATATTGGTGGCATAAGAAACAACCTGGAGGAAGTTGGAGAATTATTGAATATACCTGAGCGGGTGATTCCGTTATTTGGTTTAGCAATCGGTTATCCTAAAAAAGTAACAGATAAGAAGCCACGATTGCCACTTTCACATGTGTATCATGAAGAGCAATATAATATCGATAATTATGAAGAGGAACTCAAAAGCTATAATAACGTAATTTCTAGCTACTATAAGGAAAGAACGGGTGGAAAGCGTACTGACACGTGGACTGAACAAATGGCCAATTTGCTAGAGAAGCAATCAAGAATGTATATGAAGAATTATGTAGAAGGACAAAAATTTAATAAACAATAAGAAAAAAGCTGCCAAAGAAATAGGCAGCTCTTTTTCTTACTTATTCACACCTGGCTTATCATCGTATCCTGCAGTAAAAATTGCAGCTAGAAATGCAACCATAACACCTAAAATAAGAAGCAATCCCATGTATGTAGCCTCCTCTGTAAAAGATTACGTTTACATATAGGCTTATTATAGCCTATTTCAAACATAGTGTGAATAATTGAAGAAATATTTTTTAGCCAAGTTCCGAAAGAGTTTCTAAAAAAGGACAACATTACTCTTCCTCATTAGGCATGTTCGTTTGTACGGGTGCATAGATTATATTAATCGTCTCTGATCATTCAAACAGGGGAGGTCCATATGGATATCTTAAAAAAGATCGAAATGTTTAGACAAGAAGAGGAAAAGTTAAAGTGGGAAGGTACATTTGCAGAGTATTTAGAAATTGTGAAGGAAAGTCCATGGGTAGCACAGTCGGCACATTCTCGCGTTTATAATATGATCAAAGATGCTGGAATTGAAAAAGACGGGACGAGTAAAAAATATGAATTTTTCAGTAACCAGTTATTTGGTTTAGAGGAGTCGTTAGAGAGATTAGTCGAGGAGTATTTTCACCCGTCTGCCAAACGTTTAGATGTTAGAAAGAGAATTCTTTTGCTTATGGGACCAGTTAGTGGAGGGAAATCAACTTTAGTTACAATGCTAAAGCGTGGATTAGAGGCATATTCGCATTCAGAACGAGGCGCTGTTTTTGCGATAAAAGGCTGTCCGATGCACGAAGATCCATTACATCTTATTCCACACCATTTACGAAAAGATTTTTACGATGAATACGGTATTCGAATTGAAGGGAATTTGTCTCCATTAAATACGATGAGAGTCGAACAGGAGTATGGCGGTAGAATTGAGGATGTAATTGTTGAGCGTATTTTCTTCTCAGAAGATAAGCGTGTGGGGATTGGAACATTCAGTCCGTCCGATCCAAAATCACAGGATATTGCTGATTTAACAGGCAGTATTGACTTTTCAACTATTGCTGAATACGGATCAGAATCCGATCCGAGAGCTTATCGATTCGATGGAGAATTAAATAAAGCCAATCGAGGAATGATGGAGTTCCAGGAGATGTTAAAATGTGATGAGAAGTTCTTATGGCACCTACTTTCTCTTACACAAGAAGGAAATTTCAAAGCTGGTCGCTTCGCACTCATTTCAGCAGATGAGTTAATTGTGGCTCATACGAATGAAACGGAGTATCGCTCGTTTATTTCAAATAAGAAAAACGAAGCATTACACTCGCGTATTATTGTTATGCCTGTACCTTATAACTTAAAAGTAAGTCAGGAAGAGAAAATTTACGCGAAAATGATTGGTGAAAGTGATGTGTCACATGTTCATATTGCCCCACATACTTTACGAGTTGCTGCGATGTTCACCATCCTAACTCGATTAAAGGAACCGAAAAAAGGTGACATTGATTTAGTGAAGAAAATGCGTCTTTACGATGGTGAGAATGTTGAAGGCTTCTCAAGCGCTGATGTGGATGAATTGAAGAAGGAATATGCGGATGAAGGAATGAGTGGAATTGACCCTCGTTACGTGATCAATCGTATTTCTTCTACAATTATTAGAAAAGAAATGTCGTCTATTAATGCACTGGATGTTCTTCGTTCTTTAAAAGAGGGCTTAGATCAACATGCATCTATTACTCCAGAGTTAAAAGAGAAGTATTTAAATTATATTTCGCTTGCTCGAAAGGAATACGACGACATTGCGAAAAAAGAAGTCCAAAAAGCATTTGTATACTCGTATGAAGAGTCAGCAAAAACGCTTATGGACAATTACTTGGATAATGTAGAGGCATACTGTAATAAGGCGAAGCTGCGCGATATACTAACTGGTGAAGAAATCAATCCAGATGAGAAACTTATGCGTTCCATTGAAGAGCAAATTGGTATTTCCGAAAATGCGAAAAAAGCATTCCGAGAAGAAATTTTAATTCGTATTTCTGCCTATGCAAGAAAGGGCAAGCGATTTGACTACAATTCTCACGATCGTCTACGTGAAGCGATTCAGAAGAAGCTGTTTGCAGACTTAAAGGATGTTGTAAAAATTACAACCTCCACAAAGACACCAGATGAGCAACAGTTGAAAAAGGTTAATGAAGTAGTAGCAAGATTAATTGACGAGCACGGCTATAATTCTACCTCTGCAAACGAACTACTTCGTTACGTTGGTAGCTTGTTAAACCGTTAATAAAAGGAGGGCTGGCTATGTGCCAGTCCTTTTATGTTTACTGCTTGTCCATCTCGGGTATAGATTACCAGAGGTGATAGTCATGAAAACAAATCAAAAAGCTAAAAACGATGTTGCTCAAAACAGTTCCATGGCTGAGGATATGAAAGAAATGAAGAATCTTGGAAAAGAAGTAGAACAAATGAAAACGAATGAAGAGCTAAAAAAAGATAATAAAGTTCAGGATCGACTGCAGGAAACAAATTCAGACCAAGCGAACGAAACAAAAGAAAAAATCGAACAAGTAAAAAGTAAGCATCGTTTATTAGATGCAAAATTTTAAAGCATACAGCCTGTTCTAAAGGGTTCCATTTTGAAGTACAGAGATGACAGTTGTATTGGTAAAAAAAACATAAAACTCGCCATAATGGCGAGTTTCTTTATTAGGAATACAAAAACCAACCTCACTTACTTGTGACTCGGTTCACCGTAATGCTTGGATCTTTGAGAAAATACTTACTCCCCATTTATCGAGTAATCAGCGCAAGTAAATGTAAGGGGAGATTTTCCGCTTATGCAAAGCAAAAAGTCCTTTTTTAAAAATTTTCAAGTCAATAGGCGGAATATCTCCGGTTATTTATGCTTTTTTTAAAAAAAATTACTAATTAAACGGAATACCTCCGTATATTTATAAGCTCAGGTGCTTAACTCCAGAAGACCATGCGTCAATTAATAGAATCCTTCAAGAACTATTGAGCTAGTTAAAAGACTAGCTCTTTTTTCACATTTAAAGACAAACATATTTTCTTTCTCGAAATAATATTAATATTAGTAAGTTTTATTATTTTGGAGTCAGGAGAGGTATTCATATAATTAGTCAGATCTTCTTACAGTGAATTTTTAGGGTGATGAGAGCCCCTCTAATGTACTTGAATAGCAATAAATAGGCTTGTCCGTCACTATGGGCAAATGTCTCATTGTCAAAATTATTTGTAAATTATTGCGTCCTCCTGCATATGATAGAGTAATCAACATTTCCCACTCAAATTTACACTCGGGATATTGTATGAGCGTTTTGTGAAAATGGTGACAAAAAAATTAGGAGGGTTAAAACTATGGCAGATGTAAATAACCATCAATTTGTGATTTCGCAAGAAGACTGGTCCCTCCACCGAAAAGGCTATGACGACCAACAGAGGCATCAGGAGAAGGTTCAGGAAGCAATCCGTAACAATTTACCAGACCTAGTAACAGAGGAAAATATTGTTATGTCGAATGGTCGAGAAGTGGTGAAAATCCCGATCCGCTCACTGGATGAATACAAAATTCGTTATAATTATGATAAAAACAAACATGTAGGCCAGGGAGATGGAGAAAGCCAAGTTGGTGATGTCGTAGCTAGAGATGGATCCGCAAATCAAAAGGGACCTGGAAAAGGGCAAGGTGCAGGAGATCAGGCGGGAGAAGACTATTTTGAAGCAGAAGTGTCTTTAATGGACATTGAGGAAGCACTGTTTAAGGAGTTGGAACTGCCTAATCTAAAAAAGAAGGAAAAGTCCGAAAATGTTGTAGAGGATATTGAGTTTAATGATATCCGAAAAACAGGATTAATGGGTAACATTGATAAGAAAAGAACGATGATGACCGCTTATAAGCGAAATGCAATGACAGGTAAGGCCAGCTTTCATCCTATTTATAGAGAAGATTTGAAATTTAAAACCTGGAATGAGATTATTAAGCCTGATTCCAAGGCAGTTGTGTTAGCAATGATGGATACAAGTGGTTCAATGGGCCTTTGGGAAAAGTATATGGCTCGGAGCTTTTTCTTCTGGATGACAAGATTTTTACGAACAAAGTACGAAACAGTAGAGATCGAGTTTATTGCACATCATACTGAAGCCAAGGTAGTTTCTGAAGAGGACTTCTTTTCTAAAGGAGAAAGTGGAGGAACGATTTGTTCATCAGCTTACCGAAAATCATTAGAGCTAATTGAAACAAAATACGATCCTGCGAAATTTAATATCTATCCATTCCATTTCTCAGATGGAGATAACTTAACCTCTGATAATGCACGTTGTGTGAAGTTGGTAGAGGAATTAATGAAAGTGTCCAATATGTTTGGATACGGAGAAGTAAATCAATATAACCGCCACTCGACCCTAATGTCCGCGTATAAAAACATCAAACATGAAGACTTCAGATACTATATCCTCAAACAGAAATCCGATGTGTTCCATGCGATGAAAAGCTTCTTCAAGAAAGAAGAAAATAAACAATTTGCTTAAAACCAGCCGTGTGGCTGGTTTTTTATTTAGTGCGAATAAATGCAAAATATGGGTACTCGTATAAGCTATTTCCATTTGAACAAAATATCAAAGGAGGTTGTGCATTTTTTTTTATTTTGGATAGAAAGAAGGGATCCTTATTAGGTACGAGCAATTGGCCAAAGACATTATTGAAAATGTTGGCGGGAAAGAAAACGTTAATAGTGTGGTGCATTGTATTACAAGATTGCGCTTTAAGCTAAAAGACGAGGGAAAAGCAAATACCGATGCGTTAAAGAATATGGAAGGCGTCATTACCGTGATGAAAAGCGGTGGGCAGTATCAAGTGGTCATTGGAAACCATGTGCCTGATGTATATAAAACGGTTGTTGAGGTAGGCGGATTTCAAAATCAATCCCCTGTAGAAGAAGATGGGGGAGGAGAAAAGGGAGGGGTATTTGCTCGCTTCATTGATATAATCGCAAGCATCTTCACACCAATTCTCGGAGTGTTAGCTGCGACCGGGATGATTAAAGGGTTTAATGCTCTTTTTGTAACTTTCGGAGGGATTGACGCTACTTCTGGAACCTATCAAATATTAAATGCGATTGGAGATTCGTTATTTTATTACTTCCCAATCTTTCTAGGCTACACCGCTATTAAGAAGTTTGGTGGTAGCACATTTATTGGGATGGCGATTGGTGCTTCGTTAGTTTATCCGACCTTAACTACCCTCACAGGGGGAGATCCATTATTTACATTATTTTCAGGATCCATGTTCCAATCACCGGTTTTTATAACCTTCATGGGTGTTCCTGTTATATTAATGAGTTACGCATCCTCTGTTATTCCAATTATATTAGCGGCATGGTTTGGAGCAAAGGTCGAGAAAGGGTTAAGAAAGGTTATTCCAGATGTAGTAAAAGCATTCTTAGTTCCATTCTTTACCTTACTAATTGTTGTTCCAATCACATTTATCGTAATTGGACCAGTGGCTACTTGGGCAGGAAATATATTAGGACAAGCTACTTTATTTATCTACAATTTAAGTCCAATTCTTGCTGGTATTTTTGTAGGTGGCTTATGGCAAGTATTTGTTATTTTTGGACTTCACTGGGGACTTGTGCCTATTGCCATTAACAATCTGACTACACTCGGTTCAGATCCGGTACTAGCAACTACCTTTGCCGCTTCCTTTGCCCAAATTGGAGCAGTCTTAGGTGTATGGATGAAAACGAAACAGCAAAAGTTAAAATCTTTGAGTATTCCAGCCTTTATATCAGGTATATTCGGCGTAACGGAACCAGCTATATATGGAATCACCTTACCCCTGAAGAAACCTTTCATTTTTAGCTGTATTGCAGCCGCTGTTGGTGGAGGAATCATTGGAGTAACTGGTGTTAAGCTTTATATGATCGGTGGTTTGGGCATCTTTGGGATTCCATCTCACATTAATCCTGAGGGTGGAGCCGCCATTACTATTTGGGGATTAATTTTATCTATAGTTGTTGCCTTTGTGCTGGGCTTTATTTCAACTTATTTATTTGGTTTAGGAAAAGGACAAAATTCAGCAGTTGAAAATAATACATCTAGTCAGAAAAATGATAGTCAAACCAGTGCTTCACAAACCGTAGCAGTTCAAAGTAAACAAGTGACTATTTTCAGTCCACTTACTGGAGAAGTATTGCCTCTTTCTAGCATAAAAGATCAAGCCTTTGCCTCTGGTGCACTTGGAGATGGCGTGGCTATTGAACCGTCAGAAGGAAAGTTATTTGCCCCGGTTTCTGGAAGAGTAACAGCGTTATTCCCTACCAATCATGCTATTGGTTTTACAACAGATGAAGGAGTAGAGTTATTAATTCATATTGGTATGGATACCGTTGAACTTGGAGGGAAATATTTTACTTCTCATGTATCAATGGACTCACTCGTGGAAAAAGGACAACTTCTTATTGAGTTTGATATACAAAAAATTAAAGCAGAGGGACTAAGTGTGACTACGCCTGTAGTTGTAACGAACCATGCTCAATTCACGTTAGAAAAAACCAATCAAACACAAATTAAGTCAGGGGATCAATTAATAGACCTAAACCGTGAGTGATAAGACAATTAATTATTTGAGGTGGATATATTGAATGTAAAGAAAATTAAGTTTCCAGATGGATTTTTATGGGGTGGCGCTGTAGCTGCTAACCAACTAGAAGGGGCCTACCAAGCTGATGGGAAAGGGCTATCAACAGCTGATGTATCTCCAAAAGGAATCATGTTTCCACCTGATTTTTCAATGAAGGAATTTAATCTTTACCATGAGGGAATAGACTTTTATCACAAGTATAAGGAAGATATCGCTTTATTTGCAGAAATGGGCTTTAAAGCGTTCCGTTTTTCTATTGCATGGACCAGAATCTTTCCGAATGGGGACGAAACAGAGCCAAATGAAAAAGGGCTTCAATTTTACGATCAAATGATCGACGAATTGTTAAAGTATAATATTGAGCCCGTAATAACGATATCCCACTATGAGATGCCACTGGGGCTTGTAAAAAATTATGGTGGGTGGAAAAACAGAAAATTGATAGGCTTCTATGAGAAATTTGCACGGACCTTATTTAATCGTTTTAAGGGTAGAGTAAGGTATTATATGACTTTTAATGAGATCAATGTTCTATTTCATGCCCCTTTCACAGGTGGGGGATTATTATTTGAAAATGGTGAGAGGAATGAGCAGGAGCTTTATCAAGCTGCACATCATCAATTTGTGGCAAGTGCATTAGCTGTAAAAATTGGTCACGAAATTGATCCAACTGCTCAAATTGGCTGTATGATTGCTTCTATGCTTACGTACCCATATAGTCCAAAGCCGGAGGATATGTTTGCTGCTTTATCTCAGGATAGAAAAACATTGGTTTTCTCTGACGTACAATCAAGAGGCTATTACCCTACCTATATGATGAATGATCTAGAGGAAAAGGGGATTACTATTCAAATGGAGATGGAACAAGGTGACCTTAAACTTCTCCAAGAGAATACGGTAGATTATATTGGTTTCAGCTATTACATGTCTTTCGTAGCAAGTACTGCTCCTGAACATCAAAATGAGAAAACAGCAGGTAATTTAATGGCAGGCGTAAAAAATCCATATTTACAATCTTCCGAGTGGGGATGGCAAATTGATCCTGTAGGACTTCGAACCGTTTGTAACCAATTATATGATCGCTATCAAAAGCCTTTGTTTATTGTTGAGAATGGCCTTGGCGCTGTAGATAAGCTTGAAGAGGATGGGACAGTTAATGATGATTATCGAATTGACTATCTGAAGGCACATATTCAAGAAATGAAAAAAGCAATTGGTGATGGCGTCGAAATTATGGGCTATACCTCTTGGGGACCAATTGATTTAGTTAGTGCATCAACGGCAGAACTGAAAAAACGTTACGGATTTATTTATGTCGACCGAGACAGTGAAGGAAAAGGCTCAAACAAACGATATAAAAAGAAAAGCTTTAATTGGTATAAAAAAGTCATTGCTAGCAATGGAGAAGACTTATAGACAAAATAGGAAAGGAAAGCTCGTTAGCAGGAGCTTTCCTTTTAACGTTATTTCACTAAACAGCATTATTTAATTCGTTTAATTCGACAAAAAACATCAAAAACCAACATGTTCATCCGATATAAATAGTAAGTCTTGTTTGACTTTTAGGAGGAACAGCTTATGCCTTATCACTTAATTCTCGATGGAGTAATGGTAGTAGCGTATTTTTTTATTGCAGCCCAATTAAGTAAAAACATTCTTACACTAATTTCTCCAATGCCTCATAAAATAATTGCTGGTGGGTTGGCAGGTGCATTTTCTCTACTCCTATGGATGTTTGTACCTGGACCGCAGGAAGTGGACTTATCTTTCTATCATCTACCTATTCTTATCATTGGATTATTCGGTGGAGGAGCAGCATTAATCGGTGCGATGACCATTGTTCTTGGGGGATTGTCTGTAAAATTAGGATGGGCAATTATTGATGAACCCTCAGTATATTTTTTAATAGGAATGTGGTTCTTACTTTCTATTCTTAATAGAAAGATTGATAATATTTGGAACAGATGGATGTATTCCATTACATTAGTAACCATTCTAAGCTACTACTCCGATTATTATAGATATGTAAATCAGGATTCAACACCCTTTTGGGCTTTTGCCATGTTAAGTGCATTAACAGGTACTTTTACCATATACTTAATCTTACATGTGCATCGATCAAGAGTTGCATATACTGAGCTTGAAAGGAAGAATCAAAAACTTTCAGAACAGCATGATGAAATCCTTCTTAAACAGAGTGAACTTTCACAAACCAAACAAAAATTTCAAACCGTAGTAGAAAGTGTTAGAGAGGTGATTTTTCAAACGAATCGGGAGGGAAAGATTGTTTTTCTCAATGCTGCCTGGGAGGAGTTAACCTTATTTAAGGTGGAGGATAGTTTAAACAAACATTATCTTTATTATGTTGTTCCCGAGGAAAGAACAAGGAACATTAATAAAATTAGTAAGTTGATAGATGAAAAACAAGCTCGGACACGTTTGGAAATTAAATTTTACACTAAAAAGCATGACGTGCTTTGGATGGAGCTGAATATTTCATTTTCTTATGACAATGAGGGGAACTTATTAGGCACATTTGGAACAATGACAGATATAACAGAACGCCATAAATCAGATCAAATACTGAGCAAAACTCTAAAGGAATTAGAAAATATTAAATTTGCTATGGATGAATCTGTTGTTGTAATGGTTACCGATCCGACGGGTGTAATCTTAAAGGTTAATGATTTATTTTGTAGCATTTCAGGTTATACAAAGGAAGAGCTTATAGGAAAACCACAGCAGCTTCTAAACTCTGGTTATCATCCACAGAGTTTTTATAAAACGATGTGGGAAACGTTGAACAGAAAAGAAGTTTGGCGTGGAGAGTTACGCAATAAATCAAAAAATGGAAGTTATTATTGGGTTGATTCTGTAATTGTTCCTCTATTGAGTGAGGAAGGAGAAGTCCACCAATTTGTCACGATACAAAGTAATATAACGAAGCGTAAGTTGGCGGAACAGAAACTGGTTGAGGCCAATGACTTGTTGCTAAAGCTATCTTCTGTTGATGGATTGACAGGGATAAATAATCGTCGTTCATTTGATGAGCGCCTTGCTTTTGAGTGGGATAAAGGATGTATGGCCCAAACATCATCTCCGTTGTCTGCCATTTTATTAGATGTTGACCACTTTAAGCTTTTTAATGATCATTACGGTCATCAACAAGGGGATGACTGCTTGAAAAAGGTGGCCAGGTTAATGGTTCGTGAATTGCCACGGACAACGGACTTTGGTGCAAGATATGGCGGAGAGGAATTTGTTATATTACTTCCCGATACTGGATTATTAGAGGCAACCACTATTGCTGAAGAGATTAGAAAAGGAATTCTCTCTTTACAAATCAAGCATGAAAAATCTAAGGTGTCTCCAATGATTACCGCTAGTCTGGGTGTTGCGTCCATCATACCTTCAGAAGACTCCTCGGCAAAACAACTGTTAGAGTATGCGGATAAAGCACTTTATATTGCCAAGAGAAATGGTAGGAACCGAGTAGAGTCTTATAAAGATGAAGAAACACGCACGGTTGACGTTAGTGAAAGAATAATGGAATCGGTCATAGTAAAAGACCCAGTCCAGGAATATATCAATTTATTGCATTCAAAGGATACTCACACTTGGGAGCATTCTAATCGTGTGGCTCATTATGCAATTTTACTTGCTAAAGAGCTAGGTGTTAGTGAGAAGGAACGGGAAAAACTCTATTTAACAGCTTTGCTCCATGATATCGGGAAATTGGATATTCCGCAGAGTATTCTAAGGAAGGCTAGTCGATTAACAGAAGAGGAATATACTATTATTAAACAGCATCCCATCTTAGGTGTAGAAAAATTGCAAAGACATGGAGATTTCCCATTTAAAAAGGAAATATTAGAGGGAGTCCTTTATCATCATGAGAGATGGAATGGTTCTGGTTATCCCCATAGATTAAAAGAAAAGGAAATTCCATTGAACGCTCGTTTATTAGGAATCGTTGACTCTTTCTCAGCTATGACAGAAGAACGAGTGTATAAAAAAGGGATTCCAACTGAAAGAGCACTATTTGAAATTCACAGCCAAATGAATTCACTGTATGACCCAGAGCTTGTTCAAGCGTTTTTAAGAGCAATGAAAACAAGTATCCCGGAACAACAAGTAAGGAAAATATCCAGTTAAATCAAAGCCCTCGTAACATTACGAGGGCTTTTCTACAGCTTAAAAGTTGATAATTGTTTTCTTTTCCTACGATAATAGAGAGGTACGATAGAAAGGAGTGTTATCATGGAAGCGAAAAAAGCTTTAATAGTTGGTGCTACAGGACTTGTTGGGAATGAACTTTTACATATATTGCTTGAGGCAAAGGAATATGAAACAGTGACTGCTATTGTAAGAAGACCTCTTTCCATAAAACATCCAAAACTTAATGAAGTAATAATTGATTTTGATCATCTTGAACAATATTCCGAACAGATGGTAGCGGATGATGTTTTTTGTTGTTTAGGAACAACCATTAAAAAAGCAAAAACAAAAGAAGTGATGAAAAAGATAGATGCTGATTATCCTCTTGCCCTTGCTAAATTAACACAGAGACTGGGTGCCAAACATTTTCTTTTAATCAGTAGCATGAATGCCAATCCTTCTTCGAAAATATGGTATTCACAAATGAAAGGGAAATTAGAGGAAGAGCTGTCAACCGTACCATTCCAAACAATCTCAATTGTTCGCCCATCACTATTGCTGGGGAATAGACGCGAGTTTCGCCTAGGAGAGAAAATCGCTGCAACGATTTTCCAAGCAGTATCATTTGTGTTTGTAGGTCCTTTATTAAAGGTAAAAGCAATAGAAGCAAGACAAGTAGCACAATCGATGTATTCAATTGCACAAAATAATCGGCAGGGTGTAAACATCTATCCTTCTGATATTCTTCAAAGAGAGATAACTACATGAGAAAGGATTTATACATATGCTTTTAATGATTGGTGCCATTGTTTTAGCTGTTCTTGTATATAGTGCCATTTGTTTTTATATTGGATATAATGGCTGGGTTTGGTTAAAAGCAAGAAATCTATTTCAATGGAAGAAAATCTATATTGTCATTGTAATTTGTTTATCATTGTCCGTTTTTGCGGGGCAGTTGTTACCTATCTATTTATTTAAGATTGTAAGTGGATTATGGTTAGCTGTTGTTGGATACAGTTTAATTATTCTTCCGCTCACCAATCTTCTTGTCTATTTTTTGGGGAAAAGGTCAATATTATGGGCTGGTAATTTAGTTGGACTATTTTATTTATTTGTATTAATATATGGCTCCTATCTTGCATGGAACCCGATTATACATACTTTTGATATCAAGGTTGATAAAACAGTTGGGGAACGAAAAGAATTAAAGTTGTTAATGGCCTCAGATATCCATGCGGGTGTTCTTGTTGGAAAGGACCATTTAGAAAAGCTAGTGTCAATTGCAGAAAAGGAAAATCCCGATATCATATTAATTCCTGGTGATCTAATCGATGATTATATTGAACCATATTTAAAACAAAATATGGGCGAAGTAATGGAAAAGCTGGATGCACCCCTAGGAGTATACGCTGTCCTTGGAAATCATGATTATTACGGTGAGGACACAAAAGAAATACTGACTGAAATGGATAAGGTTGGTATAACAGTATTAATGGATGAATGGGTGCAAGTGGAAAACCTATATATAATTGGTAGAAAGGATCCTACTGACGAAAGTAGACAACAGTTAAAGGAATACCTAATCGGGCTTGATAAAAGTAAGCCTCTCATCATGCTTGATCATCAACCCATTGACTTTTCGGAAGCTAGTAAACAAGGAATTGATGTTATGCTGTCAGGACATACACATAAAGGGCAACTCTTCCCTGCAAGTATTGTGACAAATCTTCTTTACGAAAATGATTATGGGTATGAAAAAATGGAACAATTACATACCTTTGTCTCATCTGGATTTGGTATATGGGGTCCTCCACTCAGACTAGGGAGTCAATCAGAAGTGTTTGTAATTAATCTTACTTTTACAAGGTAAAATGAAAAGGATAGCTAATTGCTATCCTTTTATTGTTTAATAGTCGGTTTCTTTGGGGTTCGTGCTCGACTTTGAATCATGGTATGAAGAAGTTCATGGTATCCAGTTGGATTACATAATAGAATTTGGTTACCAAATTCTTTAGGAAAAGCTTCATGCAGTTGTCTCTCAATTTTGTCCGTGAATCCACCTTTTGATAGAAAGTGTGGGACAATATAAACCTTTTGATATTCCTTTAATAAAGTCATCTCAAGCTTCTTCAAATAATGCGGGTCTCTACTTAAATATCCCCATTCAACAGGGTTCTCTAATTCTTCTCTAACTACCTTTGTTAATTGTGAAAGTTCTTGAGCAGTTTCTTCATGACCACTTCCATGGGCAACGAGTAAAACAATTTCATCCTGTGTTTGTTGATAGCCTTTTTCTTGAAGCTTATCCATGATTGCTGGTAGAAACAAACGATCGCTGCCTAGAACATTTGCATACATAATGGGTATTGTAGGGAATTGTGCTTGAGAATCAGCAATTTCGGTTGGTATATCTATTAACGCATGATTACCAGATAATAATAATACAGGCACGATAGTCACGGTCGTGGCTCCCTTTTGTATACAAGATTCTATCGCTTCCCCAATAGAGGGTGTAGCAAGTTCAAAAAAACCATATGCTTGTATAGGAGCAATATTTTCTTTCATCGTTTCTGTTATAAATGAAATAAATTGTTCATTCCAATTCTTTGAGCGGCTACCATGACTTATATAAACGACGGCTTCCATTTTTTACTCCACACCCCTAAGTTGATAATTATTTCGAAGTATATCAGTTGCTGGGATAGTGAGCAAGCAACTGTATGTTACTTAGAATAATAGTCTGCTAAGCAAATAATGGCACTTCCCATTCGTTCTGTTTCTGGGAAAATGACACGGTTAACACCATGTTCTTTAAGTGCTTGAGCGGTGACCTTTCCAACAGCTAGAGCCACAACTTTATTTTCAAACCCATTAAGCAGTGTCGTAGTCTGTCCCTTTTTTTCCGCATGAGCAAATAAGAACCGTACTTGTGGGGTGCTCGTAAAGCTTACTGCATCAATGCTCCCTTCAATAATTTCTGATAGTAATAAATCAATGACTTCTTCACTTGGCGGTGTATGAATATATGGGAGAATTTCATGGTATGTGGCTTCGTTATCCTCAAGAAATTTTATAAGAAGTGGAGCAGGGTCACCATGCAGTTGAAGTGCTACTCTTGTCCCTTTAACAAATTTCTCACTTGTAGAAAGGGAACGTACCAGTCCAGCTGTACTTCCATCGTCATCTCTCACAATGGGAGTAATACCGAGCGTTTTTAAAACATTTACCGTCTTATATCCTCTAGCAGCAATTTTACTTTCTTTGAGCTTGGAAATAAATTCATTCTTTTTTTGCATCTTCTCAGCTGTTTCTAAAAGAATGGTAAGCCCAATCCCTGTAGTGAAAATAAGCCAATCATAGCTTCCACCAAGTAATTTCGAGATGTCACCCTCTATATTTGAATCATCCAATCTAGTTGTACCTTGTGAGGGCCGAAGAACGGGGATTCCCCCTTGATTGATAATAATCTTACTGATTTCATCCGTTTTTCTCGTACCTGCAATAACCACTCGCTTGTTCTCTAGTTTTTTCATGTATATCCCTTCTTTCTGTTAGAATAGTTAGAATCATTTTAGCATCAATAACGAAAGTAATCCTCCTTAAAACAAAGTTTTTTGTAGATATTTGCAATAAGCTGGCTTATTTCTTGTTCCAAAAAAGTTCGTTATAATATAGAAATGATTTTGACTTGGAGGTGAAGGGTGATGGACCTTGAAAAAATTATATTAAAGTTGTCGGAAAGAAGTACTTTTGTGTTAGGAAGTGAGAACTTCTCCACCTATTCCGTTTTGCTTCCTCTTGTATATATAAATAATGAAATACATCTTGTATTTGAGGTCCGAGCTTTTTCATTAAGGAGACAACCGGGTGAGGTTTGTTTTCCTGGGGGGAAAAAGGATGAAACAGATAAGGACCATACGGAAACTGCGATGAGGGAGACATATGAGGAATTAGGCTTAAAGGAAGGAAGTATATCTCAGGTTGTACCACTAGATTTCATCGTATCTCCGTACGGCAATATTATTTATCCATTTGTTGGAGTCATAGATACAATAAATGACCTGCATGTAAATCATAAAGAGGTAGACCATATCTTCACTGTACCACTTGCATTTTTTAAACAGACGCAACCTGATATTCATTATGTAAATGCTCGGTTAGAACCAGAACCAGGTTTTCCTTATGATTCCATTGTTGGTGGGAAAGACTATAATTGGCAAATGAAAAGAATGGAAGAGTGTTTTTACTATTTTGAAGATAAGGTGATATGGGGGTTGACTGCAAGGATCGTTAGACATTTTATTCAGGTAATTGAAGAATAATGGCACCCCACCAGTAGTCACATCATAAATAAAAAACATCTCAGGAGGTGACGAAGGATTGAAAACAAGAGAGTTATTATCACATGTACAAGAAGCATATGTCTCTCTGACGAAGATGGGTTTGGTTATGGTAAGTGCGAAAGGAGAGTATCTGACATCCGTATCCGGGATTGATCCGGTTACAGAATTCCTGTTTATCAATGAGGATATTGCTTTTCGCCAACAAATTAATCAAGTTGTCACTTCTTCCACTATTACTAAACCTATCACCTACTTACTCCTTCATAATGGGGAGGCAACGGGTCTAAAAATAGCGATTGTACCAGTTAAAGTAGACGGAACGATTAATGGTTATATATTAACCTCAGTATTTGTAGAAGGGAATATTAGTAAGGAACATCTTGTATCTATTTTTAACGATAGAAAATGGGAAGAAGCAGTAAAGGTAATAAAAGTTCTTACTATAGATGAAACAGATGTATTACTAGATACATTACAAAAGATGGCTACCGTTTGTTGTGCTTTTTTTGTAAAAGAACTCGAAACACAACGCTTTCATTCACTGCAACAATTACTTTTACATATGAATCGAGAAAATCTTCAAATTGCAAGTCTGTTTGAGGAGCTTTATGAAAATATAGACGATGTTGATTTGCTTTGTTATGTTACACAAAATCGGAACGAGCAATGGTTACTGGAACATTCAAAAGGTAAGAATGAAGAGCGGCTCGGTAATCTAAAGCTAGATATGATAACAGATTTATTGCAAAGTGCTCTAGACAAAGGTGACTACCAAAGTATTGAAAATATACAGTTCGATCCTCGACTTTCTTTTCTATATGCTTATGAAATTAAGCCTAAGTCTGTTTATTTTTTTCCTGTTAAAAATGAACTTGATTCACAAGGAGCCATTATTTTAATTAGTGAACAGAAAGACAAAATTTCTCGTAAAAATCTTCAAACAATAGATGTTATAAGAGGGATGTTTGCTGTTTATCAGGCGAAACGTCAATTAAAGATAGTAGGTTTTCACCATTTAACAAAGCTCTCTAGAGTCATTGATATGAGTAAGTTAATGAGTGATTTGAAGAGTGTCAGAGAGTTGCTGTTCTTAATCTTAGATATGACAGATCATTTAGTAAAAGATTCATTTGCAATTGTAGTACTGAGGGACGAGACGTATGAAAGTCTTAATGGTGATCAGTTACCAAAGAATCAACTAGAAGTATATAAAAAAGATGTATCAGAAAGTTTGTTTCAGGGACAGGGAGAAACACATAACCGCATAAGAAATTTCTCATTTGGTTTAATGATTGAATGTCCCATTCTTGTTAATCAGCAAGTAGAAGCGGTTTTATGTGTGAAAGTGGAGAATGTTACAAATGAGTTAGAGGTCTATTTAGAGATACTTTCCAATTTATTGAGCATTGGAATGGCTAAATTTCATGAACCAAATAAGGAACAAACTGAAAATGGCCAATCATTGAATGTTCCAGAATCCATTAAGAACCTGCTAACTAATAGAGAAAATGAAATCCTACAATGGATGTTAAAAGGTTATAACAATCAAGAAATCGCTGATGCACTTTTTATTAGTGCACACACCGTGAAAAATCACATTTCAAATATATTCCAAAAATTAAACATCACGGATCGAAGACAATTGTTTTCAACCATTTATCAGCTTCAGTTTTATACCTAAGCTCCCGGTTGGGAGTTTTTCTTAATTATAAGAAGAGGAGACTATGAAAGAAAATTCTTTATAGCATTTGTTTCCTATCTGTACAGAATGGAGTTGTTTTATTTATAGGAATTTTAGGAGAGTTGCTCTAGGAGATGAGTTGCGTTTGGAAGAAAGATAGGAGAGATAGGGAATGGAGGATTATAGTGATTGATTTATAATAGAGGTAGAAAGCTTGAGTGAAAAAGTTTTTTCAAAGGAGTTTTGAAATGGCTAATGAAGAAATTATTACCTATGATTGGAACCAGGATGTAACATTAAAAACGGCTGACCTTTTTCGAGAGGAGCTACAATCGTTTATTCTGACTGAAAAGAAAAAACTTATTTTAAGTTTAAAGGGTGTTGGGTATATAAACAGTTCAGGACTTGGAGTGATTGCTGATGCAGTCATGCTAGCAAGAAAGCAGGGGAAAGAGCTGGTTGTAGCAAACATACAAGAACCAATTTCTGAGATCTTTGAAATTGTTAAGTTTGGATCATTTATTCATCTCTTTGTTACGGAAGAAGAGGCGATTCAATTTTTTAATCAATAAGTAATTTTATCAATCGCCATTTTTTTGTCATAAACATTTGAAAAAATAGTGAATGAATGGAAATAATCCACCCTATAACCACTACATTTTCTATAATAATAGTGGACCTATAGGAGGGGATTATTGATGAATATTACAACAATAATTGAACTGAATAATCAAGAAGTGGAACAGATGGCAGGAGCTAAGATGGTGTTTGTGCAAGAGGAAATTACTGAACAGATCATTCATACTTGTGTAGATTGCTTTACTGTAGTAGGGTCAGAAGAAAAGATTGAGCCGGAACTAGCAATGGAAAAAGTTTTTGAACAATTAAAAGGGAATGGTGTGATTCCTCCAGGTGTAACAGAATTTTCCTTTGAAATGCCAGCTTGTGGTACCATCAAAAAAAATAATCAATTTATAGCAGAAATCCCGCAAAATGTTGTCCTAACATTTACGATATAAATAATAGAAGAACACCCATCCTGACCCAAAAGTGTCAGGATATTTTTTTATTCAAAACTACAGAAAAATCGACATTATTTTTAGTGGTCAAAGTGAAAGTAACGTATAATAGCAAGTGAATTATAGATAAAAAGGTGTGAATATATTGGTTAATAAAATTGGATTTATTGGCTGTGGGAAAATGGGACAAGCAATATTAACGGGGCTACTTAGTAAAAGTAATATAGAAAAAAATCTCATCCGGGTAAGTGCGAAGACAGAAACTACATTAACTAAGGTAAAAGAGTTGTTTGGGGTTGAAACAACTACTAACAATAAAGATATTGGAAAATGGGCCGATATTATAGTAATAGCTGTAAAACCAGATTTACATAAAGAGGTTATTGAGGAAATTAGAACCGTGATATCGTCTAATACGATAGTCGTTACCATTGCAGCAGGTATTACATTACAGTTCTTAGAGCAATTATTTGAAAGACAAGTAAAGGTTGTTAGAGCTATGCCCAATACTCCTTCTCTTGTTGGAGAAGGAATGACAGCGCTGTGTTTTCATAATCTTGTTTTAAACGATGAAAGAGAGCGGGTTTCCCATATATTTGAGTCTTTAGGAAAGGTTGAAGTATTTCCGGAGTCGTTAATGAACAGTGTTCCAGCGATTAGTGGTTCTTCACCTGCTTATGTGTACATGATGATTGAAGCATTAGCAGATGGTGCTGTTAAGCAAGGGCTAGCACGTGACAAGTCCTATATAATGGCTGCTCAAGCAGTTCTTGGTGCTGCTAAGATGGTTTTAGAGACAGGATTACACCCAGGTGTATTGAAGGATCAGGTTTGTACCCCAGGTGGTGCTACCATCGAAGCAGTAGCAGCCTTAGAAGAAACAGGTTTTCGTGCCTCCATTCTTTCAGCGATGGAGAGTTGCACAGAAAAAGTTATCAAACTAACAGAAAACGAATGAAGAGGAGTTTAGGGATGTGTAATAGGATTGAAAATGGGGAATATAAGCATAATCTGGCTGATTATCCTTTAGGAGGTGTTTGTAATGAATATGGACAAATATAAACTCCTTCTTTTCAAAAAAATTAAGGATCAGCTTTCCATTTGGTTTGAGAAGGAACCTAATAAACCTGCCACGAAAGATGAACTTTTTCTTTTTCTACATTCCATTAAAGGTACAGCAGGCACAATTGATTTAGGTGGATTATTTACTCTTGTCACAAATTTAATGAATGAGATTGAACGTAATGAAACAAAGCTTCAATGGGAGAAACAGGAGCTACATGATTTCCTTTACGAGTTAATGGATTTAAGTTATCAGTATGAACATTTTGAGACGGTAGATGTTTCTCAGCCTATTACTAGAGATGAGGGGACACCTCTTATTCAAGTGATTGATGATGATATCTCCATGCTCATCTTGTTGAAGGATACACTTGAGGAAAAGGGATGGATCGTAGTTGCGCATACAGATGCGGAAGTAGGAAAAGAATTGTTTTATGAACTGCAACCTGATTGTTTAATCATAGATGTTAATCTTCCGGGAACAAATGGTTTTCAGCTTTTGGAAGGTCTTAATCACCACCTTGAAAAAATGTTTATTCCGACTGTCATGATTAGTATTGAAAACGACCGGGAGACAAGAATAAAGGCTTTTGAATCTGGTGCAGATGATTTTATAGAAAAGCCATTAGACCTTGAGGAGTTTGTTCTCCGAGTAAAGCGTCAACTAAATAGAAAAAAGTTATTTGACCAATCCGTCATGATTGATGAACTTACACAGGTGTATAATCGCAGATTTTTAAACGATTCTTTACGGAGGAGTCTCGTTGATATTGAGAGATCTAGCACTTATTTTACAGTAGCCGTACTTGATCTAGATTACTTTAAAAGGGTAAATGATACATATGGACATATCGTAGGAGATAAAGTGTTACAGACATTTGCTCAATTCCTAAAGGAACATGTAAGAGGGACGGATTCTGTTTTTCGATACGGGGGAGAGGAATTTGTGGTTTTATTTCCTAGAACCAATGATACGGACGTAAAGAACGTTCTTACTAGGTTGTTAGAAAAATTCTTTAACACCCCTTTTACCGAAAACGGAAAAACATTTTATATTTCGTTCTCAGCTGGAGTTTTTATGGTTTTAGATGAACAAATGGACAATAAGACTGTGATTCAAACAGCTGATCAAGCACTGTATTTAGCAAAAGAAAATGGGAGAGCAAGAGTTGAAAGTGCTAATCAATTAAACCTTGGAGCAGCCAAGAAAACTCTACATGTATCCCTCATTGATGATGATGTAATTATTCGGACGATGATAACAAAAATTCTTCAAAGTATGGAATTTGAATTTGTTGATCTAGATATTTGTTCTTTTGAAAATGGGGTGGAATTTTTTGACTCAGGTAGGCATGAAATTTCCGGTCAGCATTTTCTTGTTCTCGATGGAGTAATGCCTGTGATGGATGGAACTGAAGTACTTCAACGAGTGAAGTCAGGGAGGAAAAGAAAACAATTCCATGTACTTATGCTTACGGGACGGAAAAATGAACAAGATATTGCTCGTTCACTTAAACTCGGAGCGGATGACTATGTGACAAAACCATTTAGTATTCAGGATCTTCAAGCGAGAATCTATAGCTTTATTCAAAGGATAACTAAATGATGATTTCTAATGAAGTAATTGTTCTCTTTTATGCAACCATTTTTATACTTATCTTACTACTACTCATCTTACTTTATTTAATTATTCGGAAAACGTTAGAAAATCAGGAAAATCTTAAGGTTAAAACAATAAAAATGGAGTTAGAAACTTCTCTGTTTGAAAGCATTTCTGAAGGTAAAGTATATGAGATGACTAATCGAGACCGTTTTTCCTTGAAAGCAATGGAGGAGTTATTAAAAAGCTACTCAGATACAGTCGTTGGAACAATGGAGCTCCAATCTCTTACTGCTTTGGCAGATAGATATTTATTAGAAGGGTACAGAAAAGTATTAAAAGGTAGAAGTTGGAGCAAACGAATCAATGCCCTCTATCATATTGAAGATTTTCATATGCATAAGCTCTCAGCTGATGTGAGACAGCTTTTACAAAGGCGTTCTATAACGAAAGAAGAAGTGATTGTCAGTATTCGTTTTTTAGCAGCAACGGATCCGTTTGAAGATGTTTTTGAGTTTGTGAATAAAAGGTACACTGATTTAACAGATTTTGATTATAGAAGTATTTTGTTCAAATTAGATGAAAATTCCTTCCGTTTGCTCGTTGAGAGGTTTTCTGAATGCCATTCAACCCTTCAATGGTCTACACTTGAAATCATTTCAATTAGAAAAGAACTCTCGTATCTCTCTTTTGTGGAAAAGATATTCCATTCGTATAAGGGAGAGACGAGAATTCGTGCACTTAAAGCCATTGCATCTATAGGATTTACCACCGATATTGAACAGTTTTACCCTTTAAGGGAGAGTTCAGAGTGGCAGGAGAGAATGCTACTTGCTAAGTTAATTCATTTTTTTCCTTCGGAGTCCTCGTACGACATTTTAGCAACTTTAATTCATGATCGCAATTGGTGGGTCCGTTCCCAAGCCGCTCAATCATATACAAAGCTACCAAAAGGAAAAGAACGATTAATAAAAATAATGGAAATCTCGCATGATCCTTATGCTAGAGATATTGCGGCAGAGTGGCTTCAAAAAGGGGAAATTTAATATGCTACAACTGATTGGAGAGTATATTGGGGTTGTTTTCGGTAGTTTTATCACTATATACATGGTGTTAGTGATTAGTTTTTACTCAGTGATTTTACTACTCTCTCTTCTTCAGCTTAGAAGAGAATATAAACTTGATAAAGAGCAAGCGTACGATGAATATCTTAATGACTTATATACAAAGCCAATTTCTATTATTGTTCCTGCGTTTAATGAAGAGGCAGGATTGATTCAAAGTGTCCGTTCCTTGCTGGGGATTAATTATCCCACTTATGAAATTATTGTTGTTAATGACGGATCTACAGATAATAGTCTTAATAAAATGATTCGACATTATGAGATGAGGAAGATTAAAAAGGTCATTCGAAAGCATGTTGAAACAAAAAATATTAAAGGAATATATCAGTCCAGTACTTTACCGAACCTTTATCTGATTGATAAAGAAAATGGCGGCAAAGCAGATGCATTGAATGTAGGATTAAATTTCTCTCACTATCCTTATATTTGTTCTCTAGATGGCGATTCCGTTCTAGAACGAGATGCCTTCTTAAAGGTAATGAAACCAATTATGCTTTCAAATGAAGATGTTATTGCTTCTGGAGGAAGTGTAAGAATTGCCAATGGTTGTAAAATATCAAATGGGAATTTACTTGAAGTAGGATTATCAAAACATCCCCTTGTGATTATGCAGATCATTGAATATCTCCGTGCCTTTTTAATGGGGAGAATTGGTTTAAGTCGTCATAATCTTCTTTTGATTGTATCAGGAGCATTTGGCGTATTTTCAAAAAGCTGGGTCGCTGAAGCGGGGGGATATAAGACCACGACCGTAGGTGAAGATATGGAGTTAGTGGTTCGTTTGCACCGACTTATTAAAGAGAAGGGTGTAAAGAAAAAAATAGTATATGTACCAGACCCTGTATGTTGGACTGAAGTTCCGGAAGAAACTAAGTTTCTTCGTAGACAGAGAAGAAGATGGCATCGAGGTTTGTTTGAAAGTCTTTGGGCACATAGGAAGTTAGCGTTTAATCCGAAATACGGTTCGATCGGTATGATTTCCTTTCCTTATTTTTGGATTGTTGAGTTTTTTGGTCCTATCATTGAGCTCTCTGGATATATTTATGTCTTATGCTCCTTGTTTATTGGTGGAATTTATTTAGAGTTTTCTATTATCATTTTTCTTCTCTCTTGTTTGTATGGATCATTGTTCTCCATGGCCTCTGTTTTATTAGAAGAGTGGAGTTTACGCAAATATCCAAAAGTATCACATATCGTAAAGTTATTTTTTTACTCTATGACAGAGACATTATGGTACCGCCCATTAACCGTCTTTTGGCGTTGCGAGGGGATTTGGCAAATTATTGTTGGTGAAAAGGGCTGGGGAGAAATGAAAAGAAAAGGTGTATCGGAATGAAGAGTTGGTTTTCTAAACAACAAATGCTTGTTTTTGCATTTATTGCAATCATAGTAGTAGGGATAACAAGTCCTTTCTGGCTATGGGCAGTAAAATCAAATAAAGAGTTAAATGTATTAATTCTCGATAAGACTGTTCCTGACCAAACGTACCGAGAACATAGCGGACTAACTTGGCTATTGAATAATGAGAAATATGTCACTAGCGATCGTGAAAGGTACAGTATTGAAACTAGCTATAGTGGATTTGTTCCTAAAGAGGGGGAAGAGTATGAAATTCGCAATCTTCCAAAAGAATTAGAACAGTATGATGTCTATTACTTGGCGGATTCATATGGGGTCTATGAAAAGGAATTCTATGGTGAAAACCAACAGGGAGAACGGTCTGAGCACTTGTATGGTGGATTACAAGAGGAAGAAGTGGAGGCCATTCATCAGGAATTACTTTCAAATAAGGGGAAGACCCTTATAGCTGAATTTAATACATTTGCTAGTCCCACTTCAGCTTTAGCTCGTGAAAAAATATCTAACCTGTTAAATGTCGATTGGACAGGCTGGATTGGTAGGTATTTTCCTAAGCTTGAGGGGGAAGAGGTTCCAACGTGGGTGAAAGAAAATTACGAAAAATTGAACGGAGCATGGAATTTTTCAGGTGAAGGGTTAGTATTTGTGGATAGCAATGACTATATTGTGGTCATTGAAAAAAATGAGTTTAAGGGTGAGGGACCAAGTTTCCAATATACTGAACTAGGTGAGAAGCTCTTAAATAATAAGAAAACGGATACTGATTATTCTTATTGGTTTGATATTATTTCCGCAAGAGATTCAGATGAAATCTTAGCAACATACCATTTATCTGTAACAAAGGAAGGCGAATCAAAGCTTGCAGAAAATGGGATTCCAGTTACTTTCCCTGCAGTTATCAGCCATAAAAATGCGAGTTATTCTGCCTATTATTTTGCTGGTGATTATGCCGATGAGGGAGATGTTCCTTCGATTTATCAGACAAGGGGAATATCGAATTGGAGAGCAATCGCTCAGTCAGATTCTTTTTACTGGCGTGTGTACGTTCCAATGATGAAGCAAATTCTCCGTCACGGCTTAGAGCCATCCGATGAGCAGGAAGTGGTAGAGCTTGTTACGGAAAATGGGAACTCTATTAATAGTAAAACAGATGAAGAGTCTATTCAAATCCAAAAGGATGGTAAGTGGCAGGATCTTCTTATTAAAGGGGTTAACATGGGGATTGCTAAACCAGGTTACTTCCCGGGTGAGACGGCTATCTCTAAAGATGAATACTTTAGATGGTTTAAAATGATTGGCGCCATGAACGCGAATGCCATTCGTATTTATACCATCCACCCTCCACAATTTTATGAAGCATTCTACGAATATAATAAACAAGCCAAGAAGCCTTTATATTTATTTCACGGGGCTTGGGTGACAGAAGAAACTTTGCTAGAGACACAGGATGCTTATGATCCGTCCGTTGTGGAAGAGTTTCAAAGAGAGATGAGAGACATCGTTGATATCGTTCATGGCAATGCTCTTTTAGCAGAAAAGCCAGGGCATGCATCAGGCTCTTACACTTACGATATTTCCCCTTATGTACTAGGGTATATTATCGGAATTGAGTGGGATCCAGGTATGGTAGTAAATACTGACGCTGTTCATAGTGGAATGGAGCAGTACAAAGGAGACTTCTTCTTTACGGAGAATGCAACACCATTTGAAGTGTGGTTAGCGGTCCGAATGAATGACATGGCAAGTTATGAGGCAGAAACGTATAAGTGGCAACATTCTATGAGTTTTACCAACTGGGTAACCACCGATCTATTAACTCATCCAGCTGAACCTGCTGAAGAAGAGGATATGGTTAGTGTTGATCCTAATCATATAAAAAAAACAGATCAATTTCATGCTGGTTTATTTGCTTCATATCACGTCTATCCATATTTTCCAGACTTCCTAAACTTTGAAGAAGATTATGTGAATTATGTAGATAATAGCGGAGAAAAGAATAATTATGCCGGTTATCTTCATGATTTGAAAAATGCACATGAAATGCCAGTTGTCATTGCTGAGTACGGCGTGCCTTCCTCAAGGGGATTAACTCATGAGAATGTTCATGGAATGGATCAAGGAAATCATAGTGAAGAAGATCAAGGTGAAATGAATCAGAAGCTTTTCCAGACTATAGTTTCAGAGAATTTTGCTGGAGGTATGGTATTTTCTTGGCAGGATGAGTGGTTTAAACGAACATGGAATACAATGGACTTTGATAATCCAGACCGCAGGCCGTATTGGTCTAATATACAAACGAATGAACAAATGTTTGGGATGCTAGGGTTTTCCCCTGCTTTATTCGGAAGAGCAATGATCTTAGACGGAAAAGATAATGACTGGAGAAAGTCTTTGATTGAACCTTTAGCACAATCGAAGGATGAAGATAATTTATTATCAGATATGTATGTAACTTCTGATGCTGCAAATATCTATGTGCGTCTCGATTACCAACAATCTATAAATTTTGAAGAAACACCGACATATATCACATTTGATACGATAGAAGATCAGGGGCAAAAAAAGATTCCGCTTCGTACTGGTCAATCACTGTCAACAACATCTGGTGTGGATTTCTTAGTCACATTAGCAGGCAAAGAAGAATCAAGAATTACAATCGATAGCTATTATGATTCTTTTTACTATCAATATGGTGAGAGGTTAAAACTAATAAAAAAAGAAACGTACACTTCAAAAAAGGAAAATGGTGTGTTCCATCCGATTCGCTTGGCGCTAAATAAAGAATTAACGATTCCTTCAACAGGGAAAACCTATCCTTTTGAAGCGTATGAAACGGGAAAACTCCTTTATGGCTCTGGAAACCCTAATGATGAAAATTATAACTCATTAACCGATGTCAGCATTAGTGAGGATGGAAAGATGGTCGAGTTGCGTATTCCATGGCTAATGTTAAACATTAAGGATCCGAGTGAAAAAGAAATTATCGGGGATATGTGGAAGAGTGGATTAGAGGGTACGAAAAATATTGAAGGTATCTATCTTTCTGCATTTGTTTCAACAGAAAAAGGTTTGTCAATTTTACCTGAAACGGAAAGGGAAACGGAGACCATATCTAAAACGGTAGTTTATAAATGGAATAAATGGGAGCAGCCAGTATACAGTGAACGACTTAAGGATTCTTATTATATTATGAAGGAAACATACGGGGGGACAAAAGAGTGAAAAGGATATTATTAGCTGAGGATGAAGAAGTATTAAGAATGCTTGTTGTAGACACTCTTGAAGAAGAGGAATATGAAGTAGATGAAGCGGCAGATGGAACGGAGGCGGTTCAGCTATTTGAGGAGAATAGCTATGATTTACTTGTTCTTGATTATATGATGCCAGGATTAACAGGGCTAGAAGTGATTGAACATGTAAGACTAAAAGATAAGAAAGTAAAAATCTTAATGCTCTCAGCTAAGAGTCAACAATATGAACAGGAAAAGGTAATTGAGGCAGGAGCTAACTACTTTATGGCCAAACCTTTTAGTCCAATGGAGCTAAAAGATAAGATTGAGGATATCTTAAATGAAAGATAGCTCGAATAAAAAGCAAAGCATATTAAAACAATTTATTCAGTTAATGATCATTTTTCTCTCTTTAATCCTTATCGGTATGTCTTTAAATCTCTATTTTCAGTACAAACGAAGCAATGACTATGTTGAAAAAAGAGCCCTTATTGTGGAGAAAGAGAAAATTACGAGAGATTTGTATTACACACTGAATACGGCTTTATTCGATGTTAGGGGATATTTTGCTTACGGAAATGAAGAGTTAAAAAAAAGAGCACACTCACAACAGCCTGAGATTAGAAAACTAGCGAAAAAATTAGAGGCGAGTGCGACTAATGATGATGATGATACGGAGTATGTTAGAGAGCTTAACAGCTTTGTGGATTATTATTTTGTTGAGACTCTTCCTCAAGCAGTCGAGTATTATGAGGCTGGGCGACAGGATGATTTAATCAATTTGGCTCAGCTTGGCGCTACAACAAGAACCAATGAATTTTTGGATTTGACTCACGAATACATGGATGTAATTGATAGCGAATTAAATACAGCCATAAATGATATGAGGAAAACTCAAACCATTTATCAAAATGTATTTCTTGCATTTATCATATTTCTTTTGGTATTCCTTTTTAGGATTATCAGGGTAATGCTAACAAATATTGGTGCACCACTTTCCCAACTAGCAAAGACAGCAACAGATATAACAGAGGGAAAGGATTCAGAAATTTTTATTGATCCACATCGTAAAGATGAAATTGGTGTTCTTTCTTTCGCGTTAAAGAAGATGCTCCATTCTATACAAGAAAAAGAACAGAATCTATTAGCTCAGAATGAGGAGTTATTAGCACAGCAAGATGAGCTTTATGCGCAGCAATCGGAGCTAGAAAATGCCCTTTATGTGGTAAAAGAAAGTAAGAACAAAATTGAAAATCGTAATGAATTAACAAATAAATTAACAAACACTCTCGAAAAACATACGCTTCTTGATAGCATTGTTTTACACATGACACGAATTATTAAGGCGGATCGAGGGTTAATCATATTGCTCGAGGACCAAGCGTATAGTTCGTATGGAATTTCTACTTCTGGTGTAGAACAGTTTAAAAAGAACATATACAATGGCTTGAATAGCATCCTTATTAAACATAAGCAACCATACACGATTAAGAGGGAGATAGTGGAATCTGAGAAGGGGTACCATGAGGGGAAATTGTACTCTTATGATTTATACTTGCCAGTCATTTCCTCGAATGATGTGGTAACCGCAATAATGGTGTTTAGCAGGTTTGGAAATGCATTTCAAGAGTCAGAGATTGAAGAATTACAATCGATCACAAAACAAATGAGTAATTCATTAGAGAAGGTATATATTCATGAGTTAACTGAAACGGAACGACTAAGGAATCAGTCTATATTAAATACAACTCATGAGGGAATTCAGCTTATTAATCAGGACGGAGTTGTTCTGCTAGTAAATAAGGCTCTTTGCGAGATGTTCGAATGCGTAGTGGATGGAAGAGATTTAGTTGGACTTGACCTTCAGGATTGGACATCCTTTATGCAAAAAGATATGGAGGAAAAGGATGAGTTTTTACAATTTGTCCAATCTGCAATAGAAACCAACCATATAAATAATTCAAGTTCAATTATATATAAACGACTAGATAAGCATCAAGTGATCAAGGTATATAGTGAAGCACTATTTCAGGATGATATACGCATTGGTACGATAATTGTTCATCGAGATATTACAAAAGAATTTGAAGTGGACCAAATGAAGTCTGAGTTTGTTAGTACCGTTAGTCATGAGTTACGAACTCCATTAGCTAGTATTTTAGGATTTACAGAGCTCATGTTACACCGTGAGCTAAAGCCAGACCGAAGATTAAAGTATTTAACCACTGTATACAATGAAGCAAAGAGACTTACCGCATTAATTAACGATTTCCTTGATGTCCAACGCATGGAGGCGGGGAAACATACGTATGAAAAAAAATATTTTGAACTATTGCCCGTTATTGAGTCAGTGACAAATACATTAAGAAGTACAACATCAATACATGAAATTACTATTACCTCCCATGCTGAAAACGATTGGATTTTAGGAGACCGTGAAAAGATTGAGCAAGTACTTACCAATCTGGTGGGAAATTCAATTAAATACTCTCCGAATGGAGGGGATATTACACTAAATCTATTTGAAGCAAAGGGAATATTGAAGTTGGATATTTCAGATGTAGGCTTAGGTATCCCTGAAAATGTAGGGGGCTCCATCTTTACAAAGTTTTATCGAGTTGACAATTCAGACCGACGAAAAATTGGTGGGACTGGACTAGGTCTTGCCATTGTAAAGGAAATAATGAACGCCCATGAAGGGGATGTAACTTTTACATCTGTTTATGGAAAGGGAAGTACCTTCACCATTTCTTTCCCAATGGTCAAAAAAGAGGCAACCAGGATTACAGATAGGAGAGATGAAGAAGCTTCCACTTATAAAGTTTTTGTAATTGAGGATGACGAAAGTTTGCTAGATCTAATATCACAAGAGTTACTTGATAACGGATTTACAGTTACTCAATTTACAAATGGTGACCATGCAATGGATGCCTTAAAGGAAGAGGTACCAGATGCAGTAATTCTAGATATCATGTTAGATAAAGGAAACGTTGATGGCTGGAATATTATGCGATTTATGAAAGAGAAAGAGGAATTGAAGGAAATACCAGTCATAATCTCCAGTGCACTTGATGAGAGAAACAAAGGTTTAGCGAATGGAGCAGAGGAGTACTTTGTTAAACCATACAAAACAAGCCACTTATCTAAAATTGTGATGCAATTATTACTCAAGATTGGAAAAGAAGGGCAAGTAATTGTGCCTTTTGTTGAAGAGCATGATAATGAAAAAACAAAAGAATAATGATTGATTGTGCAGAAAAGGACTAGGACATTCGCTCTAGTCCTTTTCTATATTTGTTTTCTAAAATTAGGCTTGATCATTTGTTTTGGACAAAAATGTTTCGGGAAAGGAAAGAGTACAAAGAAAATATCGGCATGGGTTGCCGTTTATATAAAGGGAGCGTCTACCTAATGGGTAGGCGCTTCTATGATTATTTTAATTAAATATCTATTTCAGGAAAAATAGATGGCTTATCAAGAAAAAGTGCCTTACATACAATAATTTCTTCGGTAAAAGGATGAAAAAACTCTACCTTTAAAGCATGCAGTGCTTGTCTTTTCTGCTTAACACGACTTCCATAAAGCGTATCACCAATAAGAGGGTGACCAATTGAACTTAAATGTACTCGAATTTGATGTGTTCTTCCTGTATCAAGCTGGCAGCTGATTAGAGTTGTATTTTTTTTTGCATTGTAAGCCTCTACTTTATAGTGTGTAACAGCGGATTGACCAGTAGAAGAAACTCTTCTTCTCGTTGGATGGTGACGATCTCTTCCTATGGGCTTTGAAATCGATCCTGAGTTTGTTTTCATTTTCCCTTCGACTAAAGCGACGTATGTCCTTTTAATCTTTCTTTCCTCAAGGAGTCTATCTAAGATTGCCCCGCACATTCGATGCTTGGCAAAAATAACAGCACCCGTAGTATCCCGATCAAGACGATGGATATGCTTGATATAATGAAGTTCTCCTTTTGATTGAAGATGAAAAGCTACGCCATTTAAGAGGCTTAAATGGTCATTCTCTGAATTTGGATGAGTATCCATCCCGGCTGGCTTATTAGCGATAAGAAGGTGGTCATCTTCAAAAAGAATATCAATCTCCATATAAGTAGGTTGGACTATTGGAGGCTCAGGTTGAAAAAATGGAATAGATAAAGTATCTCCCAAATGGAAAGGAGAAGTCCAGTTTGCTTCTTGTCCATTTATTAACACACTTTTTTCCATTCTCAATTCATGGACTAGTTTTTTGGGGGCCTTCCAATAATCTTTAAATAAGCTTTCTATTGTGTATTTCTCCCAATCTTTTGGAATACAAATATTGTACTGTTTTCCAACTGTTTTTGTTTGTAACATTGTACTCTCCGTTCTTAGCTATCATTTTAATCGTGGTGATAATTACCACCATAGAGACAGGTTTTTTTATGGTATTCTTAATTTATATTTTACATTAGAACTAAAGGATATTTAAAGGTGGGTTATAAGTGAAGATTGTTTTTGCGTCGACACCAGACCAAGAAGAGAAAATAAAGGAGCTTGTCAAAAGGTTTTATCGAGATATTTTCCCTATGTATTTCTCTGATAAAGACATAAAGAATTTTGAGGATCAAAATGTACTGAATAATGAAACAGCACAGCTTGATGGAACGTTAAAGGAAGCGTATCATGTGATTGCTTCACTTCAAACTTTGCTATCTATTCTAGAATCACGCATCTTATCATACGATCACCAAGCGCTGTATGATAAAAATGTGGAAACATTACATGAGTATGGATTTATTTTCCCTTTTTCTTATGATGAATTTATCTATGCTAGAGAAAACAAAACTACCTTTTTCAGCACATACACCCAAGCTGCTAATCAATTATTAGTATAAAAGCCGGCTACATATGTAGTCGGCTTTTTTCAAAACTTATTTTGTATTTTCGTTAAACCAGCTCTCAAAATCAGGCTCTTCGTGATATCCTACGATTCTTGCTACTTCTTTCCCGTCCTTGTATTGAACAATGGTTGGAGTACTTTCGATTAAGTAATCATCCCATCCTTGCTCAAACTCAAGCAAGTTATACTGAAGTAGATCGATATTCATTTCTTCAGAAAGAGGAGCAACGATTGGAGTTGTTCGTTGACAGTGTGAACAAGTTGGGCTGTAAAAATACACGGTCACGTCTTCACCATTGTCCAGTTTTGATTGTAAATCCTCTGGAAGAACGAGGTTTTGGTAATTAGGATCGTCTAACTGATCAATAGTTGCTTGGTCCAGACTATCCTTCTTATAAGGGTTGTCTTCACTGACTTTTTCTTCATTTTGTATTTTTGTAACAATAGCTAATGCACCAAATAATAGGACGATAATACCAATAAAAATTAGAACTTTTTTCATGAAATTATTTTTCCTCCTTCGTTTGCTTCCATACTAGAAAGCTACAAACAAAAACAATAATAAACGCGGTGAGGGCCAGAAAAGGGATCGTGATAAATCCAAGCCAATTAATGTATTGCCCCGTACAAGGGACACGCCCACATGCTGGAGCTGTATCCGCTAAAAAGGAAACCTTCTGCAGTCCATAATGGTAAAGGGAGATCATCCCACCAACAGCCGAAAGAATCATCGTATAAAAGGCAATCCCATAATCCTTTTTCACAGTTGCAATACCTAATAATACAACAAATGGGTACATAACGATGCGTTGATACCAGCAAAGTTCACAAGGCTCGTACTGGCGTATCTCCGAAAAATATAAACTGCCAAACATGGCTAGCAGTGCTGCAGCGAAAGCAAGGAAAAGCAAGTTTTCGCGCTTGTCATTTTTTTTCATACAATATTCTCCTTAAGCGTATTGACCGTGAATTTATTATAATTACAAAGGACAAAAATGTATAATAATCTACTCACAAGTCTTCCTTTTTTCCTACAATTCCATAAAAAAAGAAATGAATGAATTCATTTATGAATTGATCCTTGTTTGATCTAGATTGGAAGATTTCTGAATGTTTTTGAATGGCGTCTGTCATTGCTTGGAGGATAAAAAGAATCGTGTTCATTGATAGACTGCTGGATATATCCCCGCTTTTTCGTCCTTCTTCAATAAATGTAACAATGAGAAGCATAGATTTTTCGTTTGCGAATTCTTGAAATAAATTCGCAATAACACTATTCTCTGAAACAATCGCTTCAATAAATTCTGTACTAAGGTCATTTGTGGATGAAAGCTTCAATTCAATCAATTTGATTAGCTTTTCTTGAAAAGGAAGTTCACTATAAATTAATTGTTGAAACGAGTCAATTTGCCCTTCAAGATAATCCTTTAGCACATCATAGACGAGCTCGTCCTTACTTCCAAAATAATTATATATCGTTACTTGCGAAACATTCGCTTTTTTTGCTATTTCATGAATTTTTACCTTTTGAATTCCGTACTTTGTGAATAAAGAAAAAGCTGCCTGGCGAATCTGTTCCATTTTTTGAAGCCTTCTTCGTTCAAACCCGTTCATATCTTCACCTCTTTCCAATTTTAAAAAAAATTATGAAATAATACAAATGTAACATTTTAAAATTTGGAGAGATGTGTATTTTTTACAAAAAACATATATAATGAAAATGGTTTCTTAAGTTGTCACAAAAACTAACGACGAAAAAGAGGGAAACGCACAGTCTGGCTTGAATAATAAAAGTTAGAAAACACTTTCAGGAGGAGACGAAATGAGCTGGAAAGAAAAAGTACATACATGGAATCAATTTGATAAGCTCCCAGAAGAGTTAAAGGGGCAACTACAAAAGCTATCCGATGTGGAATTAGAGGATGCTTTTTATAAAAATTTAGAGTTTGGTACAGGTGGGATGCGTGGGGAAATAGGTGTTGGTACAAATCGTATGAACATCTACACGGTTAGGAAGGCATCCGCAGGCCTTGCAACATATATAGAAGAATTTGGTCAGGAAGCAAAGGATAGAGGTGTGGTCATTGCATATGATTCTCGCCATAAATCAAGTGAGTTTGCAATGGAGGCAGCCAAAACATTAGCCACAAAGGGAATTCAAGCATATGTCTTTGATGAGCTTCGTCCAACTCCAGAATTATCTTTTGCAGTAAGACATCTAAATGCTTTCTCTGGAATTGTGATTACAGCAAGCCATAATCCGCCTGAATATAATGGTTATAAGGTGTATGGTCCAGATGGTGGGCAGCTTCCTTTAGAAGGGGCAGATAAGGTTATTGAAAAAGTAGATGCTATTTCAAATGAGTTAACTATAGAGGTTCATGACGAACAGGAGTTAAAAGAACAAGGGCTAATTAAGATGATTGGTGCAGATGTGGATCAAGCGTATCTGGAGAAGCTTATAACGATTTCTGAGAATCCTACATTAGCTAAAGAAACGGATTTACAGGTAGTTTTTACACCGCTGCACGGGACAGCTAATAAACCAGTGCGTTCTGGACTTAAGGCGTTTGGTTACGAAAATGTAACGATTGTAAAGGAGCAGGAATTACCTGATCCACAGTTCTCTACTGTGAAAAGTCCAAACCCAGAAGAACATGCTGCGTTTGAATTGGCAATAGAAGCGGGTAAAAAGGTAAACGCTGATTTATTAATTGCCACTGACCCTGATGCAGACCGTCTTGGAATTGCTGTTAAAAATGAAAAAGGGGAGTATGAAATCCTAACAGGAAATCAAACAGGTGCTTTACTACTCCATTACTTACTAGAAAATAAAAAGGCAAAGGGAACCTTACAAGAAAATGCATTGGTTTTAAAGACAATTGTTACCTCTGAATTAGGTGCGACTATTGCTGCTTCATATGGTGTACCAACACTTGATGTATTAACAGGATTTAAGTTTATTGCAGAAAAAATTAACGAGTACGATTCCACAAATGAACATAGCTTCTTGTTTGGATATGAAGAAAGTTACGGTTATTTAATTGGAGATTTTGCAAGAGACAAGGATGCGATTCAAGCTTCTCTTTTAGCAACCGAAGTGTGTGCGTACTATAAAAAGCAGGGCAAGTCTCTTTATGAGGCATTGTTAATGATTTTTGATAAGTATGGGTATTATCAAGAAGGCTTACGGTCATTAACGTTAAAAGGGAAATCTGGTGCAGAAACGATTAATAAAACACTCGAATCTTTCCGAGCGGAGCCGCTTGAAGAACTGATCGGTCTAAAGGTAACAAAAACAGAGGATTACCTAACTAGTACAAGATATGAGGAAGGATCGGAAGAATCAATTGATCTTCCTGCTTCAAACGTATTAAAGTACTTTTTTGAAGATGGTTCATGGGTTTGCCTTCGACCATCGGGAACAGAGCCGAAAATTAAGTTTTATTTTGGCGTAAAGGGATCAAGTTTGACTGAAAGCAAAGGGAAATTAAAATCAATTGAAGATGCATTTATGCAAGCGGTTGAAAATAAAATGAATGCACTATCTAAATAAATATAAATCATAAAAAACACGGTCAATTTGACCGTGTTTTTTTGGTGGAATTCTGGTAGTTACCCCATGGTTATCACTGTATCAAGCAAGCCGTCATTTGCTTCAACAAGATCGTTTGCATGGTCGATGTAACGAAGTAAAGAATATAAATGTTTCTCAATTACTTGGTAGTCTTTTTCAAAATTGTACGCGTGAAGGAAATGCTCAATTTTTTTGGCTAAAAATTGGTCCTTTGTTCGTACCATCAGTATTAATAAGTTATCCCATTCAGAGCGATGTGTATAGTACAAAGCTCGATCATAATCAACATGATTCATTTCTCTCTCCTCCTCTTAAGGAGTTGAGTTTAGTGTATGATGTTCTGTTAAAAACACTCTCAGAAAAACTTGTCACTGTTGATATATCAATGTTTTCATCTTTTTCCTGAATAGGTTTCTGACATTCAAGACACATTAAAGATGGAAATTTTAATTTTAGGAATGGATGAAATGAAAACATCGATATTTCTTATTTGCTTTTTATTGTATTGCCCATCTGCTTTTGCAAATATTGTTAACTCAGACCAAATCTACACATACGAACAAATGCAATTTGATATACAAAAACTGAAGGTAACCTATGATGGAGAATTAGAAGTAACAGTAATTGGTCAATCTTATTATGGAAATGATATTCCAGCAATAAAAATTGGAAAAGGGAAAAAAAACGTCGTACTCATTGGTGCCCACCATGGTAGAGAGTGGCTAACTAGCTCTCTTCTAATGGTCATGCTTGAAAATTATGTTAGATCTTTTACAACCGGTGCAAAAGTTGGAGCATTTGATTCTAACATGCTGAACGATGTGTCCATCTGGATTGTTCCGATGCTTAATCCAGATGGAGTCAAAATTCAACAGCGGGACATCCCTGTATTTTTTGTTGATCAACTGTTTTTAATGAATGAAGGAGATTCCAATTTTTCACGTTGGAAGGCAAATGGGATTGGGATTGATTTAAATCGCCAATATCCAGCAGGTTGGAGAGAGTTAAAGGGCCCCGGTACACCTGCTTACCAATTTTATAAAGGAAAAAGACCATTTGAGGCATTGGAAACTCAAGCATTAGCTGCTTTTATTGATAAAATCCAACCCTCTATTGCCGTAGCCTATCACTCAACTGGTCAGGAAATTTACTGGAAGTATAAAAATGGGAAGAATGAACAAAGGGATTATTCAATCGCTGAAAAAATCGCTCAATCAACCGGATATAAATTAGGAAAGCCCCCTAAAAAGGCAACTGGTGGTGGTTTTACTGATTGGTTTATAACCACGTACCATCGCCCAGCATTAACCATAGAAATATGCCCACCAATGATCAATCGTGCACCGCCTTTGTCTAGCTTTCCAGAGGTATGGAAAAGGAATCAATATGTTGGGATGAAATTAGTGAATGAGGTCATAGAGTTACATAAAAGGGAAGGGCAAATGGAAAAATAATAACCACAAACAAGGAGGGAAAAGTTTGAAAAAGATACTTGTTCCAATCATTACTCTTTTATGCATTTTTGGTTCACTTTCTTCTACTTATGCTGAACAGCCTGGTCTGGATTATAAAAAGTTTGGGAGAATTGCAACTGCAGTTGTAACTGAAGACTATCCTGGACAGCGAGTAGTGGAATATAAGTATGTCGGTAGAGAAAAATTAACTGAAAATAAGGTATTGGATTCCTTTCGTTTTGAAGTGATGGTGAATGGCAAGGAACAGTTTGTGACAGTCAAGATTACGCATGACAATAGTGCAGGAAAAGAATTAACGATTACATTAGTAGAAGAAAAATAAGGAAAAGCAGGACTCTAAAACAATAGGGTTCTGCTTTTTTCTATTTCTAAGTACATCATTCTCTCTCTCGTTTCATACATTGTGATAAGAGCAAAAAGGGGGAGAAAGCTAATGCGTGAACAAGAACAGAAGGATTTACAGTATGCCATTGAAGAGATAACGGAGATAGCGGTTGGCTTTGGACTCGATTTTTATCCAATGCGTTATGAAATTTGTCCTTCCGAAATTATTTATACCTTTGGTGCATATGGCATGCCAACAAGATTTTCCCATTGGAGCTTCGGGAAACAGTTTCATAAAATGAAGCTCCACTATGATCTTGGGTTGTCTAAAATTTATGAACTTGTTATTAACTCTGACCCTTGTTATGCGTTTTTACTGGATTCTAATTCTCTTATACAAAACAAACTAATTGTTGCCCACGTTTTAGCTCATTGTGACTTTTTTAAAAATAATGTTCGATTCCAAAATACCAAAAGAGACATGGTAGAAAGCATGGCCGCAACAGCTGAGAGAATCAGAAAGTATGAGAAACAATATGGGAAACATGAGGTTGAAACTTTTCTTGATGCCGTTCTTGCCATTGAAGAACATATTGATCCCTCGTTAATGAGGCCTAAACTTGCTTGGAGCATGGAGGATGTGGATTACGAAGAGGAAGTTGTTGCGTTAAGTCCTTATGATGATTTGTGGGATTTGGATGAAAAGAATAAAAAGAAACTAGAACCAGTAAGAAGAAAAAAGAAATTCCCTCCACAGCCTGAGAAAGATCTTTTGTTATTTATTGAAAGTTACAGTCGCGAATTATCAGACTGGCAACGTGATATTTTAACGATGATGCGCGAGGAAATGCTCTATTTCTGGCCACAGTTAGAAACAAAGATTATGAACGAAGGCTGGGCGTCGTTCTGGCATCAAAGAATACTCCGTGAGATGGATTTAACGAGTGGTGAAGCATTGGAGTTTGCTAAACTGAATGCTGGTGTGGTTCAACCTTCGCGAACAGGGATAAACCCATATTACCTTGGGTTGAAGATATTTGAGGATATTGAAGAACGTTATAATAATCCGACCCAGGAAATGAAACGTCGAGGAGTACAGCCTGGATCAGGTCGAGAAAAGATGTTTGAGGTACGTGAAATAGAATCAGATATCTCCTTCCTCCGCAACTATTTAACGAAAGATCTTGTTATGCGAGAGGATATGTATTTATTCCAAAAGCAAGGGAAGGATTATAAGATTGTTGATAAAGCATGGGAAAATGTTCGAGATCAGTTAGTAAGTATGAGGGTAAACGGTGGTTTCCCATACTTAACGGTAACGGATGGCGATTATATGAAAAACGGTGAGCTTTATATCCAGCATGGATACGAAGGAATTGAACTTGATATTAAGTATTTGGAAAAAGTTATGCCGTATATTCATCAGTTATGGGGAAGAAGTATTCATATGGAAACCGTGATTGAAGGGAAAAATATGCTATATACGTATGACGGTAAAAGTATACACAGAAAGTATTTATAGAGTGAAGCAACCCCATTCAAAATCGAATGGGGTTTTTAATTATGAATTTTTTTTCTTTTTCACAAGTTCAACTTCTATTTTGATGTTATAAGACAACGATTGCTTGGCTCCCCATTTGCTCCCAAGCTTGAATAAACGATTCTCGTTCAAGTTGCTGATTTTTCTCTCCAAAAGGATTGTTTATATAGATAGACTCATGATCAAAGCCTGTTATGACGACACTATGCATTTTATATGTGATAGTAACTTCTCCTTGTGGTGTTTCCCATGTCTCGAATTCGTCAATAGGAGAAAAGGTTGAGGTGGTAATAATCCAAACCGGATGACCTTGAGCTACTTGTTTTAATAGCTCATCAAATGATTGATTGGTTAAGTCAATAACATCATCCGAATAATTTGTTGCAAGATCATAAATGGGACCATGATATACTCCAAGTCCAGGTCCGTCTTCCATATTACCAACAAACCCAATATTAGGATTTCCAAATTCACCACTAGTATATTGAAGTGGTGTGCGAACTACTTCCTCTGCTAATTGATTTTTTGTTACATCAAGACCATTGTATTGTAAAATCATTGCTAAGCTTGTTACTTCACAACCATTGTATAATCTCGGACTATCCATTTGGTTCAATAAAGGAACATCAAGTAGAATCTCTGTAATTTCTTGCTCTTCCTCCACAGTCTCTTCAACAATAGTTGCTGTGGAAGTAGTCTCTTCAGTAAAAGTGCTAGATGTAGTTTGAACATCTGCAGTTGTTGATTCCTTGTTCGTGGTAGATTGAGCCTGTTCATCGTTAGAGAGAAACAATGCTGTTGCAAATAAAGTGGTAGATAATATGATTGCAGGGATTTTATAGCTCATGGGAACCTTCCTTCTTAATAAAGTAATAGATTTCATAATGATAGAATCAAATTATGAACAAACTATTACGAGGGTAGGAAGAATTGAGAAATGTTTAAGGAACAATTATAATGTGGTAAGAGGTGAATTATGAAGAAAACAAAGGGTTCAATCGAAGCAGAAATAAGTAAAGCTATTACTCAATGGGAAAAGGACTACTTAGGTAGAGGGTCAATATCTGTAAAAGCTGATATTCTAAGAGACATGATCATTGTATCTTTAAAAGGAATCTTAACTCCTGCTGAGTATACAGTGTGTGAAACAAAAGACGGGATGTTATCCATAAAACGTACGCGTGCCGATTTGGTTGAGTCTGGTACGGGTGATTTAAAACAATTAATTTCTAACATAACAGGTCAAAATGTCCTTACTTTTCATACAGATATTAGTACTCGAACTGGAGAAAGAATGATGGTTTTCAGACTAAAGGGTGATCTTGAAAAAGAGTTTATTTGAACAATAAGTATTTTTTTATTGACGTTTATTCAAGAACATCATATGATAATGATAAGAATTTAATAAGATATTCCTTTAAAGGGGAGTAGCTTTTACAACAAAGTCGTCATTTCAGAGACACGCGCTCTCGGCTTTGTTGGCAACGATACTAGTTGTTAGCAAGACCTTTACCTACAATGGTAAAGGTCTTTTTTGCGTCTCAAACCTTTACCAAAATATAGTATTTGGGAAGGGGCGAGTATATGAACAAGTAAATAATTACATCCGATTTAATTGTTATAGATATATGGAACGTGAAAAGAGTGCATGGTGGAGAGTTCTCAATTGAAAGGGGAAACGGAATTTGGATCTTAGTTTATTATTAGAATATGGTTGGGTATTATTAGTACTTATTGCATTAGAGGGTTTACTTGCGGCAGATAATGCCCTTGTATTAGCTATTATGGTAAAGCATTTACCTGAAGAAGAAAGAAAAAGAGCCCTATTTTATGGTTTAGCAGGTGCATTTATTTTTAGATTTGCTTCCTTATTTGTTATTTCATTCTTAGTGGATGTATGGCAAGTACAGGCAATCGGTGCGATCTATCTATTATTTATCGCAATTAACCATATTGCGAGGAAACTTTTTAAGAAGAAACTTGAAGAGAAGTCAAGTGAAAAAGAAAAGAAAGAAAAGAATTCGGGTTTCTGGACAACTGTTATCAAAGTTGAGTTAGCAGACATCGCTTTTGCCGTAGATTCAATTTTAGCAGCAGTTGCATTAGCCGTAGCTTTACCGGATACTCCACTTCCTCCTATCGGTGGTTTGGATGGAGGTAAGTTCTTAGTTATCTTTGCTGGTGGTTTAATTGGGTTAATTATCATGCGTTTCGCTGCAAACTTCTTTGTAACACTTCTTGCCAAGCGCCCTGGATTAGAAATCGCTGCCTTTGCTATAGTAGGTTGGGTAGGGGTGAAACTTGCAGTATACACATTATCACACCCTTCACTATCCGTACTTCCTAGTACATTTGCAAAATCACCTGAGTGGAAAATTACTTTCTATATAGTATTAGTTCTGATTGCATTAGCTGGTTGGTTTTTTTCAAAAGAAGTGAAGGAAGTAGAAAATGCAGCATAATTAAAAGAGCGTTCATTAGAATTTTCTAATGAACGCTTTTTCGACAAAAAATGATAAAAATCTATTGACGATAAAAAAGACGAATGGTATTATAAAAATCTGCTTATGAAACAACATTATTTAAAAGTCGATACACAAACTTTTTTAAAAAAGTTGTTGACGAGTTAAGTGGGAAAAGTTATTCTAATATAGTTGCTTTCGAGCGACAAAACGAGAATGGAACTGAATTTTGTTCTTTGAAAACTAAACAAATCATACGTCAACAAAAATGATTAGTGTTGAAATACACACTAGCCAACGTTTTAACTTTAAGAGCTAATCTTACTCTTTAT
>NZ_JBOCCY010000020.1:0-66783 GCF_050586445.1 Bacillus coreaensis | reverse complement strand
TCACGGGTGAAGAAGTAAGGAAAAAGAAACGAGGTTAAAAGGGAAGAAGGCCTTTGAGGTCTGGCCAGTAGAAGTAGTACACTTGGCGAACCCTTCAGTAGCCTTTTAGGGTTTGGTCAGTAACAAAGGCTTTTAGCCGCAGAGAAAACCACCCGTTCTTACGGGTGGTTTTTATTTTACGTAAAAATAGATTTTTCGGGATTTCTTTCCAAGTGAGCATAATTCACCCACTAGTAACAAATGATATACAAAAGTGGAATGGGAGTTAGTTTTTATTGGATAAGGATGATTGTTGTTGGTAACCTTTTTGTTTACTTTCATATTGCTAGGGTCTATTGGAGTGATTACTATGTTTGATCTGTTTTTATATGAGCAGTCGCTTCTATCAATTTTGGATCAGAATGTTTTCTTTGAAAAAGGGACAAGTCAATGGATGTTGTACGTGAATTTATTTGTCGGATTGATCTACGGTATGGTGGTAGATTACCGATTTAGGAAAAGTAAAAAATCAAGTAAATCGTCATGAAAAATATACTTGTTGAGAAGTTGTCCCTTTGGCAATTATTTATATTGATTTTTATTTTTGAAATTGGAAGTGCGGCCGTAGTAAGTACGGGGAATGATGCAAATCAGGATGCTTGGATTGCGATTGGATTAGCCATGTTCTTTGGGTTGGGGTTAGCCTTCATGTATTATTTTGTGCTTTCAAGGTTACCGGGAAAAAATCTCTTTGAAATTTTCCAATTTTGCTTTGGAAAGTGGTTAGGCAATTTATTCATTTTACTGTATATTTTGTACTTTCTTTATATTGCTTCCCGTGTTCTTCGGGATTTTTGTGAACTGATTGTTTCGTTTATTTTTGACGAAACTCCGATTGAGTTTATCGCGATAACCATGTTAGTCGTGATTATGTATATGTTGTATTTAGGGCTTGAAGTGATGGGAAGAACAAGTGAGGTGTTCATGCCCTATTTTTTCTCCTTTATCATTATTATAGGTATAGCTGTTTTTATCTCGGGTGAAATGGAATTTGAAAATTTGTTTCCGATTCTTGGTGATGGATTTAAACCGGTGATGAAAGCTGTATTTCCACAGCTATTAACTTTTCCTTTTGGAGAATTAATTGCTTTTACTATGATTATCCCGTATACATCAAAATTTAAAAAATCTAAAAAAATAACCCTACTTGCTGTTATGGCAAGTGGAGTAATGCTTATTTACAATGCCGTCTTACAAATTACCACTCTTGGTGTAGAGGCGAGAGCAAGATCGAATTTCCCTCTGTTATCGTCGGCTCGGGAAATATCCTTATTAGAGTTTATCGAACGGGTTGATCTAATCGTTGTTTTCATCGTCATGTTTGGAATTATTGTTAAAGTAAGTGTGTTTTTCTATGGAGCATTAAAAGGATTAGAGCTTTTAAGCAATCGACCCTATCGGATGTACGTGGTACCGATTGGAACGATTATTGCTTTTATCTCAGTGAAAATTAGTGATAATTTCGCTGAGCATATTGAAGAAGGTCTAATCGTGGTTCCATTATTTATGCATGTTCCGTTTCAGATGCTTTTTCCACTTATGGTTCTACCAGTTCTTCTATGGAAGACGAGAAAGAACAAGGAGGGAAGTAAATGAGTTTGTTTAGTTCATTGTTTTCAAGGAAGAAAAATAAGAACAACGGAAAACCAACAGAGGAAGAGCTTTTTGAACAGCAGGAAGTACCAAAGCAATATTATAGCCAAGTGGAAAAAAATAAAAAGCTTTTAGAAGAGCTGTTCAAGGGAACCTTTGATTTTAAGTGTGAATTCATAAAAATTGGAGGACAGAAAGCCTATATAACGTATTTAAGCACCATGACTGACAAAAATGAGCTCTCTAATCGAGTGATTCAAACTGCGACCAATCATCCGAACGATATTTCATTCAGTAATATGATTGAAATGAGAGAGCTCTATTTTCCTTCGATTGATTATAAAGTGGCGGAAAACTTTCATCGAGTGGTATGGGCGATATTAAATGGGGAAGCAGTCATTATGGTCGATGGGTACTCTGAAGCGCTTTCGTTAGGGATTGGATTGCCAGAGCAACGCGCCATTTCAGAACCTAGCACACAGACGATTATTCGTGGACCAAAAGACGGTTTCGTAGAAGGACTGCCGATAAATCTTTTATTAGTCAGAAAGCGTCTGAAAAATCCTCGCCTTAAGTTTGAAATTTACCAAATGGGTAGGGATTCAAAAACCAATGTAGCATTAGGGTATATTAATGACATTGCAAATGAAGATCTATTAAAAGAAGTAAGAGAACGATTGAATAAGATTGATGTGGGCGCCTTACTTGATTCAGGGAATGTTGAAGAATTTATTGTCGATAAGACCCTCACTCCCTTTCCGCTCGTGTATAACACGGAACGGCCTGATAGCATTTGCGGGCACTTATTAGAGGGGAAAATGGCTATATTTGTAGATGGTAGCCCCTTTGTATTAACGGTACCCACTCTATTTGTTGATTTTTTTCAGGCATCAGAAGATTATTATCAGCCATTTATTATGTCAAGCTTTGTTAGACTCATTAGATATTCGTCTTTCATGATTGCCCTTTTATTTCCATCCTTATATGTTGCTATTTCCACCTATCACCATGAACTTATGCCCACACAGCTATTGATCAGTGTTCAAGCACAACGGGAGGGTGTACCATTCCCGGCTGTTATTGAAATCATGATTATGGAGCTTTCCTTCGAAGTGTTGAGAGAAGCTGGCGTACGGATGCCAAGGGTGGTTGGACAGACGGTCTCGATTGTTGGGGCGCTTGTTATAGGACAAGCGGCAGTAGAAGCGGGTCTCGTGTCGAATGTTCTCGTTATTGTAGTCGCTTTTACCGCCATTGCGAGCTTTGTGTCTCCTATCTATAGTTTTTCCATTGCGACTCGCTTGCTCCGTTTTGTTGTTATATTTAGCGCGGCCTTTATGGGGTTATATGGTGTTCTCCTATTTTTAATCGTTATGGTTATTCATTTAGTGAGTCTTCGGTCCTTCGGCATCCCCTACTTGGCACCGGTCGCACCGTTTCAACCAAGAAATCAGGATGATGTATTTGTTCGTGTGCCGATATGGTTAAATAAAAATCGACCTTCGTATTTATATCCAAAATCACCTGTCAGAAGTGAAGAGAATAACCATCCAAGTCCCCCAGATCAGTCGTTAGGAGGGGGAAAATGAAACTAAAAACTGCATTATCCATTTTGGGATGTGTCGTTATTTTAACCGGCTGTTGGGATCGAATCGAATTGAACGATGTTTCAATTGTAACAGGGCTTGCGGTAGATGAGGGAGAGAACAGTAAATATCGATTAACCATCGAGGTAGTAAACGCAAGTCAATTTTCTACAAATCAAATGGGCGGAGAGGCTGCTCCGGCCTTAACTTACTCACTTGAAGGAAATTCAATATCTGAACTTCTTCATAAAATGAATATTGGAATCACAAGAAGATTAATTTTTTCTCATACAAGGGTGCTATACATTAGTGAAACCATTGCGAAAAAAGGAATTTTGGAATTTATTGATTACCTTGATCGTAGCGGTCAATTTCGAAATGACTTTAACATCATGATAACAAAGGGTGAAAAGGCGGAAGCGTTTGTGAAAGTAACCTATCCCATTCAAAAGGTCCCTTCATTAAAAATACATAAGCAAACAAAATCCTTTAATGAGGAGTGGGGAGGAGACCCGGGAGTAAGACTAACCGATTTTATTTCTGCCATAACATCCAAAGGGCGTAATCCTGTGTCAGCTACATTAGTGATTAAAGGGGAGCCCCAAAAGGGAGAAAGCTCTGAAAATAATATGAAGACGAGTGTGGATACTCTTGTAGAAATGGACGGGATAGCTGTTTTCAGAAATGACCGATTAATTGGATATTTAAGTGTAGACGAAACAAGAAATTACTACTGGACGCAAAAGCTACAGACAACAAGTATGAGTGTGCCTTGTTCAAACGAGGAAAAAAAACCAGAGGATGAAAGATATATCGCTGTTACCGTGTCAGAAACTCATACAAAATTAAAAGTCGATAACTCGAATGGAAAGCCTGTTTTAAAGGTGAAGATCAATGGTGAAACAAGAATTGAAGCCACGCAATGTATGAATGATTTAACGAAAATTGATACCTATGATCACTTTGAAGAGAAAATCAATCGGTACGTGGCCAATAATATTCAGGAAACCATCAAGAAGGTTCAAACAGAGTTTGGTGTTGATATTTTTGGTTTTGGAGAGGCATTTAATCGACAACATCATAAAGAGTACAAAAAGGTAGAAAATAACTGGAATGAAGTATTTGCACAAGCTGACGTAGAAGTTGATATTAATCTTCACTTAAGAAGATCTGGAGTTAAAGGGAAAACCTTTATAACTGAAATTCCAAGAGAATAGACATTATGGGGTCTTTCAGCTAGTATTTAAATAGGTTTATTAAGAGCGAGCTGAATACATCAGCTTTGATTAAAGGAGAAGCATATGAGTACGACAATTGTAAACGAGCTACAACCATTTATACAGGATGTATGGACAAAAGAAGGATTTAAAGAGTTAACGAGTGTTCAGACGAAGGCAGTCCCTTTCATCGTAGAAGGCAAAGATGTGATCGCGGAGTCGCCAACAGGAACGGGAAAAACACTTGCGTATCTTTTACCAGTATTAAATAAAGTGGATCCTGAGAAACGAACGATTCAAGCAGTTATCCTTGCTTCTTCGCAGGAGCTTGTTATGCAAATCCTTTCAGAGATCCAAAAATGGAGTGAAGGAAGCGGAATTCGTTCTGCCTCTTTTATCGGAGGCGCTAACGTGAAGCGTCAGCTTGAAAAGCTAAAGAAGCAGCCTCATATTATTGCCGGAACTCCGGGACGAATGATGGAACTGATCGCACAAAAGAAAATCAAAATGCATGAGGTAAAAACGATTGTACTTGATGAAGGGGATCAGCTTTTAACAAAAGAGCATCTACAGACTGTTAAGAATATTGTAAAGTCCTCACAGGCGGATCGCCAAGTGGTCTTATTTTCAGCGACTCTACCAGAGCATTCCGTGACGTTAGCAAAGGAATTAACGAAGGATGCTAAGGTTATTAAAGTGACGAAAGATGAAACGATTGAGTCTGGTAAGGTTGACCATGTGTATTTTGCTGCGGAACAACGAGATAAAATTAAGCTGCTTGAAAAAATCTCACGCTTGGAGGAAGCAAGTGTCCTAGTATTTATTAAAGATATTGGAAACCTGAATGTTGTGTCAGAAAAGCTTGCCTTTCAAAATGTAAAAGCATCTGTTTTACATAGTGATTTAAACAAGGACAAACGTAAAAATGCGTTGAAGGATTTTCGAACAGGCAAGGTGAATATGCTGCTTGCTACGGATGTTGCAGCAAGAGGGTTAGACATAAAGGGGATCACACATGTGGTTCATTATGATTTCCCTAGAGATATCGAGCAATATGTCCATCGATCAGGACGTACAGGAAGATTTGGGGCAGAAGGTACAGTTATTTCTTTAGTAAATGAACGTGAAGAAAGAGACTTAAAGAAATTTTCTCGAGATTTAAAAAAGGATGTTGAGAAAAAGGTGTTCTTTAAAGGCCAAATGGTGGATGCGAATTCAAGAAAGTAAGTTCCAAGGAGTGGGAGAGATTCCCACTCCTTGTTGTATAATAAAGGTATATTTTAAAAAGGGGTTGGAGGAATGGAGAGTCCACGTTTACATAAAGCTTATAAAGAGTGGCTTGAAGAAGCGACGGTCGATTTGATTCAGGAAAAGATGACTTCTGGGGAGATTACCTCAAAAGAGCTTGTAACCTTGTATTTGCATCGCATTCGTACGGTAGACCCAAAAATCAACTCTGTTCTTGAAGTGAATCCTCACGCAATTCAGATTGCTGCCAGTCTTGATGCAGAACGAAAATTGACGGGACCACGTGGCCCGCTCCACGGAATTCCTGTACTAATTAAGGATAATATCGATACGGGTGACCATATGCATACGAGTGCAGGTTCCTTAGCACTGGCTCATTCCTATGCAAAAGAAGACTCAAAAGTAGCGGCTCTTTTAAGAGAAGCTGGTGCAGTCATATTAGGAAAAACGAATATGACGGAATGGGCTAATTTTATGGCTGAAGGAATGAAAAGTGGCTATAGTTCACGCGGAGGACAGGTGTTAAACCCTTACGGACCCGCTCAGTTCGATGTGGGAGGTTCCAGCTCGGGATCAGGTGCTTCCATTGCAGCCAACCTAGCTGTTGTAGCTGTAGGGACCGAAACCTCTGGCTCGATCTTAAGTCCAGCTAGCCAAAATTCTTTGGTAGGCATAAAACCGACGGTAGGATTAGTGAGTCGAAAAGGGATTATTCCCATTGCCCATAGCCAGGATACTGCCGGTCCAATGGCGAGGACCGTTACGGATGCTGTCTACTTATTAAGCGCTTTATCTGCTCATGATGAAAAGGATCCAGTGACGTTAACGAACACCGAATGGGCTGAAGTTGACTTCACTTCATTTTTGGATGATCAAGGGTTAAAAGGAGCTCGAATCGGGATCGCTCGTGATGTGTATTTTGGGTATTTAAATGAAGGTCAGCTTCAGGTGATGAATACAGCCGTTGAAAAGCTGGTCGAGCTTGGTGCCGAGGTCATAGAAGATGTGGTGATTCCGTCAACCGGACGAAAATGGAGCTATGATGTGCTCACATATGAGTTTAAATCGGATGTGAATGTGTACTTAAAAACGGTGGATTCTTCGGTAAAAGTAAAGTCCCTTTCAGATGTGATTCAGTTTAATAAAGATAACGAAGAAACATGCTTAAAGTATGGTCAAGTGGTTCTTGAAGAAGCGGAGGCTACTTCTGGCACACTAACCGAAGAAGCATACCTAAAAGCGCTTGAAGAGGATTTATACTATTCGACAGAACAAGGAATCGATTATGTGTTAAAAGAGCACCAACTAGATGCTATCGTGTTCCCCAATAATTTTGGAGCAGGCATTCCAGCGAAAGCGGGATATCCGTCGATAACGGTTCCCGCTGGTTATACGAGTGAAGGAGAACCGGTTGGAATCACGTTCACCGGGACGGCCTATAGTGAACCCACTCTGATTAAACTAGGTTTTGCGTTTGAACAAGCAACCAAGCATCGAAAACCTCCAATATTCGAATAAGGAGAGGCATTGATTCTCATACTACCTATGTAAGTATCCTCTTTTTAAAAGGAGATGTTTTACATGGGAAGAACAAAGCTTGGGAATGCCAATGCACAGCGTAATAACAACCGAAAGCAACCACAAACGAGCTCAGAGCTAGTTGAGTTTACAACCACAGAAAAAAAGGACATTCACCGAAACCGTCCGACGAATCAATAACAAAAGAACTGGCCGAATTGCTTCGGCCAGTTTTTTTAATCCAATTCCACTTTTTTAAGCGGTTTATTCGCAGGTCCTTCTACTACTTCTCCGTCATAAGAAAAGCGTGACCCGTGGCAAGGGCAGTCCCATGTGCGATCTCCGTGATTCCATTCCACCTCACAGCCGAGATGAGTACAGGTTGTGTCTACAAGATGCAGGCAGCCCTCGTGATCGCGATAAGCACCAGCGCGCTCGCCTTTCACCATCACCACTGCTCCTTCATCAACCTCCACCTCAGCTGGCTCTTTTCCCACATACTCAAGCTTTCCTTTTACTAAATGCTTCGCAACGTCCGCATTAATTTGAATGAATTTTTTAATATCCGGATTGGAATCAAATCGTTGAGGAGCATAAAAATCTCGGTATACATTCTCTTTTCCAAGAATCGTATCTGCGAGGACGAGTGCCGCCTGCGTCCCGTGTGTCATGCCCCATTTACGATAACCTGTAGCAATATGAATATTGGAATTTTTCTCCGTTACCGGTCCAATATAAGGAATTTTATCTAATGTAATCATATCCTGAGCAGACCAGCGGTACTTGTATTCTTTAATGCCGAATACATCATGGGCGAACTCCTCTAGCGCCAGGTAATGCTTCATGGTGTCTACCCCTTGTCCGGTTTTATGACCGTCCCCACTAACAAGAACAAGTTGTTCTCCGTTTTCTAGAGGGGTAGACCTTAACGAGCGAGTAGGTGAGTCGGCACCATAAAACATACCACCAGGAAACTCTTTTTGTGTGGTGACTGCAACGATATAGGAACGCTGGATTTCAAGGCGCGTGAAATAAAAACCATTTTTATCAACAAACGGGAAATGAGACGCAGCAATCACATGATCGCAGGATACTTTTTTCCCATTTCTTAAAACCACCTTAGGCTGAGGGCCCTCCTCTACATCTGTTGCCGTTACATTTTCGTAAACGACCCCACCAGCTTCAATGAATTTTCGTAAAAATACATTCAAATACTTGAGTGGATGAAACTGGGCTTGGTCAGGCATGACAAGGGTTGACATGGATTTAATGTTAAAGGGAAGGGGTTGCTCTGATAGCTCCCCGCGGATGCCAAGCTTTCGATAGGCATCCGCCTCCTCTTCCACTTGATACGCATATTGCTCAGATACCGCAAAAAGTATGGCCTCTTGGGTTGAAAAATCGCACTCGATGCTATGCTCTTTTACCAGTTGGGTGATAAATTTAAGAGCGTCAGCAGAGCCCTGGTAATACATCTTCGCTCGTTCTTCGCCAAAGTTTTGGAGCAATTCATTATATATTAAACCATGCTGAGCTGTTATTTTTGCTGTCGTATGACCGGTCGTTCCATTTAGAACCCTCCCAGCTTCAAGAATGGCAACTTTTAAGCCTTTATTAGCTAATAGATATCCCGCTGTGATACCGGTGATTCCAGCTCCAACAATAGCCACATCCACATGGATATCCTCGATTAAAGAATTGTAAATCGGTAAATCCATGTCTCTCCAGTAAGGCTCTGGAAAGCGGGGCATTTCATAGTCCTTCATAGACATAGCCGTTCCTCCTCAAATCTTCTAGATGAACATAATTTTTCCAATGGAGAGAGAAATATGTATGGCCGAAAGGACAATTTTCCAAGCCACATATTTGGTTTTGTACATACTAAGAGAAACCGAACTTAAGGAGGTCAACCATGCCTGAATTACCAGAAATGGAGACGTATCGGAAGTTGTTAAGTGAGCGATTATCAGGGAAAGAAATCTCTACGGTGACCATCAATCGTGAAAAGTCGATCAATATGGAGAGTGAAACGTTTATATCGAAAGTACAAGGAGCTAGGGTACAGGCCATTCATAGAAGAGCGAAGCACTTGATTTTTAAATTAAGTACGGGAGACAGCTTGCTACTGCACTTAATGCTTGGTGGATGGATGTATGTGGGAAGTGAAATTGACCAGCCGAAAAGAACCAAACAGGTGATTCTTTCTTTTGGGGAGATGGAGTTGTATTTTATTGGGTTAAGGCTGGGGTATCTGCATCTTTTAACAGAAGGGGAGCTAGAAAAGGAGCTAGCTGATTTAGGTCCTGAACCGTTGAATGGGCATTTAACCTATAAAGCTTGGCTTGATTTAATAGGAGAAAAGAGAGGACGGCTAAAAACCACTCTTCTTGATCAGCAATTTATCGCAGGAATAGGGAATTGTTATTCGGATGAAATATGTTATGGAGCCAGGCTAATGCCTACCAAGCAAGCGGATACAATGGATGAGGGAATGCAAAAAGATCTTTATGATGCGATTCAGTCCGTCCTGCAGCGAGCCCTTGGGTTTGGAGGATATATGGACCAGCCTTTATATAAAGGCGATACCTTTACGGGGGGATATAATAATCATTGCTTTGTATACGATCGTGAAGGGGAATCGTGTGGGAGATGTGGAGAAACGATTTGCTTTGAAGAGGTATCCTCAAGAAAATGTTTTTACTGTCCAGGTTGCCAAAGGGAATAAGAAAGTGGCCCGGGAGAGAGAGCCGAGCCAGTGATTTCTATTCTTCCTTTGGAGCGGAATCAATTCGATGTGCATCCTCTAAATCAAGTGCTGTTCTTAGATAATAAATAAACACACCACCAACAATTCCTAAGCAAATAGCGAATCCAACGGTTGTTACCCACATCAAACCCATAGAAATCCCTCCTTTACACACTATATGAAGGGGACGAAGAATCTTTTCCGATTTGGAAACATTCTCCTTGATTTTTTTAGGGGAGGAAGATGAATTCTATTATTGTTAGGAGGTGTTAAATATGCTTAAAAAGCTATTTTTAGGAATTGCTCTATTATTGTCATTGGTTGTTATCCCAACAAGCTCGTTCGCACAACAAGTGTATACGGTTCAGCCGGGAGATAGCTTATGGAAAATTGCTGTTCGCTATCAAGTGGGATTGTCTGAGATCATCCAAGCGAATCCTCAGTTTAAAAATCCGGCCCTAATCTATCCAGGACAAAAGGTAAACATCCCAGATTTTGATGCGACAAAGTCCATCGAAAATCAGGTCGTGCAATTGACGAATCAAGAACGTGCAAAGTATGGGTTAAAGCCTTTTGTAGCGGACTGGCAACTTGCGAGAGTGGCGCGTTACAAATCAGCTGACATGAGAGACCGAAACTATTTTTCTCACACCAGCCCTACATACGGATCGCCATTTGATATGATGAAGAACTTCGGAATTTCGTACCGTAGTGCAGGAGAAAACATTGCAGCCGGTCAACGCACAGCGCAAGAGGTAGTGACAGCATGGATGAACAGTGAAGGTCACCGTAAAAACATCCTGAGCTCTGGCTATACGCATATTGGAGTGGGATATGCCCAAGGCGGATCCAAGCAGCATTACTGGACACAAATGTTTATTTCGAAGTAGGAAAAGTCGGGGGAAACTCCCGGCTTTTTTAATTGTGGGAGTAGAGGGGGAATCGGATCGCAAGTAAAACGGCGGAATCGCAAATAAAATCTGAGAATCGCAAGTAAAATCAGTGGATCGCAAATAAAATCTGAGAATCGCAAATAAAAATTTGAAATCGCTAATAAAATTCCAGAATCGCAAATAAGTTCAAAAAATCGCAAATAAAGAAGACTCAGCTTATAGCAAGTCCCCTTTTTTAACAAAGAAAAGATCTAAATTAACGAGAACTCCCCTTAAAACCTCACCACCCACAACAAAATGACGGGGTAACCCCCTCAAACCCGCGATTTACCACCAGTCCTACCATCCACTAAGCCTCAAGTCGTATATGAAAATCAAGCTTAAGCTCGTTATGAGAAGTTTGAAATCTAGGTAAGATGATATCAAGAAGGGAGGCAACAACAAATGAAAAAATTCGGGTTGCTTTTAATCGGAGGAACTGCAGCGTTAGTTTTATTAGCAAATCTTGGTCCATTGGTAGGGTTAGTTGTCAGCATGGCGATTCTGTACTTTGTGTTTAAGCAGTTTTTAAAGACAGATTCGACAGGGATGAAAATCGGGTTAGGAATCTTAGGATTCATTCTCCTGATGGCATCCATCTCTAACGCACCAGCGATCGTTGGAATTGTCGCTGCATATATTCTCTATGTTGTTTATAAAAAATTTAACGAAACAAAAGTAAAAGAAACCGTTTCAAACGACCCTTTTCAAAATTTTGAAAAGCAATGGTGTGAACTAAATAAAAACTAATTTTAAAAAGAGGAGAGATATTTATGTCAAACTTATTTACTCGATTAAAAAACACGATTGTAGCCGATCTAAATGAAGTAATAGAAAAAAAGGAAAACAAAAATCCCATTGCCATGCTGAACCAGTATTTACGTGAATGTGAATTGGAAACAGAAAAAGTAAGAAAGCTAGTTGAAAGACAATATACTTTGCGTGACGGGTTTACTCGCGAGTTGAAGCAAGCGCAGGAACTGGCTGAAAAGAGAAAATACCAAGCGGAAGTAGCACAAAATGCAGGTGAAACAGAGCTTTACACATTCGCTAGTGCGGAGCAACTTCAATACGAAGAGAGAGCAGCACGATTAAGTGAATCCCTTCGTTACACGGAAAATCAGTTGCAAGAGTTAGAGCAAAAATACGAGGAAATGAAACACAAGCTAAAAGATATGCATATACGCCGCATGGAATTAATGGGGAGAGAAAATCTTTCTCGTGCGCATTATCAAATGAATAAAGTGCTAGATAATGATAATTTCTCTAACCCATCCGTTGCGCGTTTCCAAGAAATTGAGTCGTACCTTGACCGTATCGAGGAAAAAGTAAACACTTCATACTACAGAAATACCATCGATGCCCGCATCGCCAAACTAGAAAAAGAAGTGAAAAAAGAAGAAGCTACTACTTTATAAGAAAAACTGATATTCTAGAAGATGGAAAACTAAGGAGGCGCAACACCAGCGCCTTCTTTAAGTCTAGAGAACAGGAGAGGAGGAATCAACATGGTAGGAAAAAAGAAGAGTGATCTTCTCAGCTGGGCAGTGATGTTTGGAATTGTATTGTTATTACTTGAAGTCACTTTCTTTAATCGTGGACTGATCTTCTCCCTCCTTGTTGCATCAGGAATGATCTATATCGGGATGAAGCGCCAGCCCAAAACATCAGGAAAATTCTTATTTTGGGCAGGAACAATCTTCTTTATTTTAAGTGTATTTAATATGATGACTATTAAAGTCTTTTTGTTTGGGATATTGGGCTATTTAATTTTTCAATTTGCCAAGTCCAAGCGTTCCCCAGAAAAAATACAGCCTGAGGTAGTCGAAGCACAATCGAGTCCTCCACAAACAGAAACGATCGTAAAGAAAACGCCCTTATTTGATAATACTTTTTTCGGTGAACAAAGAACGAAAGACCATGTATATGAGTGGAATGATATAAATATCCAAACGGGAATCGGTGACACGATCATCGACCTAAGCTATACCGTTTTACCAAAAGGTGAGACGATTATATTTGTACGAGGATTAGTCGGGAATATCCAGATTCAAGTTCCTTACGATGTTGAGGTTTGTGTGAATCACAGTGTTCTTGCTGGCTCTAGTAATATATTGAATGTTACAGGAGATAAGCTGTTTAATCAGCGACTACATGTTCAAACGAGCGAGTATGAGAAAGCGGATCAGAAGGTGAAGGTATTCACTTCGATGCTGGTGGGTGACCTCGAGGTGAAGCGAGTATGAGTATCGTACAACGCCAAATTGTGTGGGGAATTAGTCTATCTCTATTCGTTTTCATCTTTTTATCTGTCTCGTTTTTCATGGCTTTTCCAGTCTACAATTGGTCAGAGCTATGGGAACGTAATTTAATGGATATCCCATTTATCTTCTTTCTTCCAAGCGTAAGTATTGCGATTGGAATTTTGTTTGGTTTGGGGTCTGGGTTTTTCTGGCGGAAACAAATGCAAACGATTGACGATCTTCTTCACGAAGTAGAGGAAGGACGCGAAAGTCAGATGGAGAATGGGATTTCGTATGAACCGATTGTTCAAAGAGTTCGTAAAATCCAAAAGCAAATTTCTGACCAGGCAAAAGCCTCTCAGAAGCTTGCGAATGAAAAGGCAGAGGATCAAGAAAATCGTATTCAAGAAATTATTTCTCAAGAACGCAATCGATTAGCTAGAGAGCTTCATGATTCGGTGAGCCAACAGCTCTTTGCGGCATCAATGATGATGTCTGCTATCAATGAAACCAAGCAGGTGGAAAGTGAAGATCGAGAAGCAAAGCAAATGAAGATGGTTGAAGAAATGATTCATCAGTCTCAATTGGAAATGAGAGCGCTTCTTCTCCATTTACGTCCAGTGCCGTTAAAAGGAAAAACACTTCAAGAAGGAATCGAAGAGCTATTAGTCGAACTATCACAAAAAGTAACAATGGAAATAGGATGGAAGGTAGAGGAGTTTCCTCTGGATAAAGGAGTGGAGGATCACCTCTTTCGAATCCTTCAGGAATCTGTTTCGAACATTCTTCGTCATTCAAAGGCGAAGGAGCTAGAGGTTTTACTCATCCAACGAGACAATTTTATCATTATGAGGGTAGTGGATGATGGAGTTGGCTTTGATGTGGAAGAATCAAAAGCTGGTTCGTATGGACTTCAAAATATTCATGAACGTGCCGTTGAGATTGGTGGAACGTGCAAAATTATTAGTGTGAAAAATAAAGGTACCCGTCTAGAAGTGAAGGTCCCGTTGATGAGGAAGGGTGAGAGCAGTGATTAGAGTCGTGTTTGTTGATGACCATGAGATGGTGAGAATTGGAGTTTCTTCGTATTTATCTGCACAGCCAGATATTGAGGTTGTAGGTGAAGCGGATAATGGAAAAGCAGCGATTCCAATGGTCCTAGAGTTAAGGCCAGATATTGTTTTAATGGATTTAGTTATGAAGGAAATGGATGGCATTGAAGCAACACGTCAAATCATTGCAGAATGGCCCGAGGCAAAAATCATCATTGTGACGAGCTTTTTAGACGATGAAAAAGTATACCCAGCACTTGAAGCGGGGGCAACAAGCTATATGTTGAAAACCTCAAAGGCTAGTGAAATAGCGAATGCCGTACGTGCCACCTATCATGGCCAGTCCGTTCTTGAACCTGAGGTAACAGGCAAAATGATGATGAAAATGCGCCAAAAAAATGATGTAGTACCACATGAGGAGCTTACCTCAAGAGAAATGGAAATCCTTCTGTTGATGGCTGAGGGGAAAAGCAATCAAGAAATTGCGGATGATTTGTTTATTGCTCTAAAGACGGTAAAAACGCATGTGAGTAATGTGTTAAGCAAGCTTCAAGTACAAGATCGAACGCAAGCCGTTATTTACGCATTCAAACATGAGCTAGTAAAGTAAAATTTTACATAAATTTCTTGCTTTTCAGCTCCGAAATGAATATGATGAAGGTAATTGAACTAAAAACGGAGGTGGAAAGAGATGAAAAATGCTGTTTTGATGCGCGGATTCTGGATGGGCTATACGTATATCGTCCGTGCAATTTTTGCTGGTTTTGCGAACAACGGGAGAAGTCTGCCCTTTTTAAGCAATTCCATAGCAAACTAAACAGTGAAACATCTCTTATCCACAAATAATGAATGGATGAAAGAGGGCTTTCCGCTCTCTTTTTTTCGTACACATTTTTCGTGCCATGGGATTTTTCCCATGGTTTTTTTTGTATATAAAAAACTCCGGAGGTTCGTTAAATAATGATTACTTTAAGCGTAAATTCCATTAGCAAAATGTTTGGTGGGAACACCATTTTTGAAAACTTATCACTAGAAATTCATGAAGGAGATCGTGTTGGACTCGTTGGTCGTAATGGGAGTGGAAAAACGACTCTTTTTAAGCTATTAGCTGGGGAAGACATACCAGATAGTGGTCAAATACATTGGAGAAAAGGGACAACAATTGGCTATTTGGAGCAAATTCCTGTTTTCCAAAGCGAGATAACGGCTTTAGATGTATTGAAGACTGCATTTGTCTCATTGGTAGAGATGGAGACGCAAATGAAAGAGCTTGAGGTGATGATGGCGAGTCCAAATCTTTCGGCAGTGGAGCTTGAAAGATGCATAGAAAAATACGGACAAATTCAAGATCAATATACACTGCTAGGCGGATACGAAATGGATGCCAATATTGATCGTATCTCGAATGGCCTTTTTATTCGACCACTCTTAGATCAATCGTTTCAGTCTCTAAGTGGAGGGGAGAAAACGAAGATAGGCTTAGCACAACTTCTGTTAAAGCAACCGGATCTATTATTACTCGATGAACCAACGAATCATTTAGATTTGATGTCAGTCGAGTGGCTTGGACAGTTTTTAAAAGAGTATAAAGGTACGGTGGTTATTGTGTCACATGACCGATATTTTCTCGATGATGTGGTGACCAAAATGCTTGATTTAGAGGATTGCGAGATAACTTCATATATAGGGAATTACTCTGTCTTTGTAAAGGAAAAGGAGGAGCGTCTCTTAAAGGAATTTCAGGCATACGAAGAACAGCAAAAAAAAATTAAAAAAATGAAAGAAGCCATTAAAAGACTACGTGAGTGGGCCAATCGTGCCAATCCGCCGAATGAAGGGCTTCATAAGCGTGCACGTAATATGGAAAGAGCGCTTGAGAGAATGGAAAAGCTGGATCGACCGATACTGAATCGTAAAAAGATGAATCTGGAGATGGAGGTAGCTGACCGAAGTGGCAAGGATGTGGTGGTTATGAAGGTGGTAAATAAATCCTTTGGAGAGCAGGTGCTTTTTCAGGATGCTAATCTCCACATTCAGTTTCGCGAAAGGGTAGCCATGATTGGTGAAAATGGGACGGGAAAATCCACGCTTATTAAAATGCTCCTCGGCCAAGAACAGGTTGATAGTGGAGAATTAAAGCTTGGAAGTAATGTGAAGGTCGGGTATCTTTCACAGCATATTTTTCCTGATAAAAAAGACGAAGCGGTCATTGAGTTATTCCGAGATGAAATAAAGGTCACAGAAGGAGAAGCCAGACATATTCTTGCACGCTTCCTGTTCTATGGGCACAGCGTGTTTCGTAAGGTATCTCAGCTAAGCGGTGGGGAAAAAATGCGACTTCGTCTGGCACAGATGATGTATCAGGATTTGAATTTTCTTATTCTTGATGAGCCTACCAATCACTTAGATATTGAATCCCGTGAAGTTCTGGAGGAAGCACTAGAAGAATTTAATGGAACGATCCTGGCTGTATCGCATGATCGCTACTTTTTAGATAAGCTTTTTGATCGCATTTATTGGATTAAAGACAAAAGACTGCATCAGTTCGCAGGTGGGTACCAATGGGCGAGAGGGAAACTGTTAGAAATGCAGCCTCCAAAATTGGAAACACCACCAGTCTGCGAAAAAAAGTCGAGGGTGACTGACACCGTTAAAAAGGCCAGTACGGTAACGATTGAAGAAATTGAGAGCAGGATAGAAAAAATCGAAGCCCATTTAAAAGAATTAAACGAAAAGCTTCAGTTGGAAGAGGAGCTCTCTGTAATTCAAGAGCTTTACGGTGAAAAGGAAACTCTTGAGAGCCATGTGGAAGAACTTTATTCGCAGCTTGAGGAGTTAGCATAGGAAGGCATTGCGAATTCGAGTGAATAAGTATAAATTGACATATAAAATAGCGTGAGTATTCACGCTATTTTTCTTTTAAACAAAGGATTTCTAGTTTGGTTTGTATTCGATAGGACTAACTATCAATTAGACTGTCATATTATCTGCAATTTATACACTTGTAAGCATTTAACCATCGGATTCATACTACCAAAGATGATTTCTTTCTATCCTGTCCGAATAACACCGGGATTCGGACACCCATGTGCAAATATCACCAAGTCTGGTCCGAATCACGCCAGCATTCGGACTCCCAAGCGCAAATACCACCAAGCCTGGTCCGAATACCCCTAGCATTCGGACACCCAAGTGCAAATATCATCAAGTCTGGTCCGAATCACGCCAGCATTCGGACACCCAAGCGCAAATTTCACCAAGTCTGGTCCGAATACCCCCAGCATTCGGACACCCAAGTGCAAATATCACCAAGTCTGGTCCGAATAACACTAGCATTCGGACACCCAAGTGCAAATACCACCAAGTCTGGTCCGAAAAACGCCAGGATTCGGACACCCAAGTGCAAATATCACCAAGTCTGGTCCGAATAACACCAGCATTCGGACACCCAAGTGCAAATACCACCAAGTCTGGTCCGAAAAACGCCAGGATTCGGACACCCAAGTGCAAATATCACCAAGTCTGGTCCGAAAAACGCCAGGATTCGGACACCCAAGTGCAAATACCACCAAGTCTGGTCCGAAAAACGCCAGCATTCGGACTCCCAAATCCAAACTCTCTCAACCCCTGTCCAAACCCCTGTCCAAACCCCTGTCCAAACCCCTTTCATCCAAACAATGCCTGCTTTTTTCGACCCAAAATCCCGACCGCCAAAGTAATTAATGAAAATATTCTCAGAACTTGTCTCATATAGTGTATGGTGAACGCTATTAAATGTAAGGAGAGACAGCATGAGTGCATTTATGAAAGGAACATTATTGTTGGTTGTCGCCACCTTTATGGGTGAGTGTGTAGAGTTTATTGCGAATATGGTACTAGCTAAGGAGTTAGGGGAGCATGGACTTGGTCTGTATATGCAAATTTTGCCAACCATTTTCCTGATTATTATGCTTGCAAGCTTTGAGATGCCCGTCTCGATTTCTAAGTTTATTGCTGAAAAGGATGCCCGCTATCACCAAAGCATGCTTCAGCATGTGATTAAGCTAACAATTATTTTTACTTCCGTATTACTTGCTGCTGTCACAATCATTCTCCCGTATATATCGACATTTGACACGTATCATCCGCTCTTACGTTGGCTTGTCATCTTACTGATCCCGATGATTTCCTTTTCATCCATTGCTCGTGGGTATTTTATGGGGAAACAGCAAATGAGCAAGATTGCATCTACACAACTGGTACGAAAGCTTGTGCAGCTTGGTTTGCTCGTCTTGCTCTTTCAATTGTTCGAATTCCAGACAGATACGGCCATTCTTATTGCCTTTTGTACGTTTGTAGGGAGCGAGTTTGTTATCGTCCTCTATTTAATCCATACGTTTTTTATTCAGTATCATGAGCTAAAAAGAAGGCCAAGAGAGGCCCTTCCTAATCAAGAAGTAAGAAAGAGCTTGATGGCCGTATCTATTCCAACAACGGGACTTCGGATTTTCCATTCGCTCACTCATGCGGTTCAACCTTTTATTATAAAAATTGCTCTTGTACACGCAGGGGTGAGCGAGCAGGCGGCAACGGAACAATTTGGAATGCTCACCGGGGTAGCGATGACGATTGGATTTTTCCCAGCTTTTATTGGCCATTCTTTATTGATCATGCTGATTCCAACTGTTTCAAAAGCGTATGCAAGCGGAGACTTTAACCGGCTTCAACGTTTGTTGCAACAGGTACTAAAAGGGACGGCGTTATACGGAATACCAGCAATGCTCGTCTGTTATTTTTTCGCTGAACCACTTACCAGTATGTTTTTTGAATCATCGGTCGCTTCTGGATATTTGCAGATTCTTTGGCCGTATTTTTTGCTTCATTTCTTTGTCATACCGATGCAGGCTTACTTGATTGGGCTCGGTCTGATGAAGGATGCGTTTTACCATACCGTATGGTCATCAATTATTCAGTTTACCATTATGTACGTGCTTGGCTCACTCCGCGAATTTCAAATGGAGGGAGTTCTGATTGGTCTGAACGCAGGAGCCTTGTTAATCACACTTATGCACTATCTAACCATTTGTAAAAAAATCGGTATCTCTCATTTCTCCCTTAAAAAGCTGGCGGAAGAAAACCGTTAAAGGATTTTGCTATTCTTGCTAGAATATTTGAGTGAGAGGAGGAAGGAAAAATGGAAGACGAAAAGGTGTTAAGAGGGCATCATCTCCTCTGTGTTCATGGTTTCAGAGGAATGGGATATAGCCCAGCCTTTGTTGAAAAGATGACGGAAATTGTAGCAAAAGTTAGAAATGATCATGATGACTTTATGATAAAAACGGTAGCTGCCTTTGATGACGCATGTATGGCCTGCCCTCATCGTGGAAACATAAAATGTGAGGCTAGCGCGGGATCAAATGAACATGTTTTGTCTATGGATGAAAAAGTACTCTCTCATTTAGGACTAGAAAAAGAGAAGTCTTACCTAAAGTCGCATTTAATCGCCTTAACAGCTTCCAAAGTCAATCCCGACGATTTGGATCATCTATGTAGGGGATGCTCTTGGCTACCATACGGAGTTTGCAAAGAAGGGATAGAAGAGCTCCGAAAAAAATTTCATCATCTCTATTAAAGTTATAGTAGAAAAAAGTAGAGCTTTGCTTCAATTTGTTTAATCCTGTCAAAAGGACTCGAAAAATAAACGTTGAATGCGTTTGCTAAAACTAGTTATTGATGGTAAGATGTAAGAGAATTATTTTTGTTCGGTATGTAAGAAATCACTTCTTTATATCAATGAGAGCAAGGATAGTATTATAGGTGTCAAGGCACTAGGAGGTAACTCACAATGGAAAAAGGTAAAGTAAAATGGTTTAACGCAGAAAAAGGTTTTGGATTCATCGAGCGCGAAGGTGGAGACGATGTATTCGTTCACTTCTCAGCTATCCAAGGCGAAGGCTTCAAGACTTTAGAAGAAGGTCAAGAAGTTACTTTTGACGTAGAACAAGGACAACGTGGAGCACAAGCTGCTAACGTAAACAAAGCTTAATTTAAGCTTGAAAAAAAGACTCTTTACGAGTCTTTTTTTGTTTCTATTTTTTGGCCAACTCTTTTAAGTTTTCAACAATGCCAACTTGATAGGGTGTTTTTGGAAGTGGGCCAATGAGTGTTTCATACTTGGTGGAGTCAAGGATGACGGGTGTTTCATTTAAATACATCATCTCTGTCACTTCTCTCATGGAAGGATTTAATAGACCGAGAGCCGCAATCATCCGTCGGCCAATCATTTTTACCTTCAGAGGTTTATCAAGATAATGAGAGGCAATCTTTGCAATTTCTTCTCCAGATATCGTGCCCGCACCAGAAATATTCCAATCTTGATTGTAACAGTCCTCTCTCAGGGCAAGTTCGACAAGTGCTTTTGCACCGTCCTTCGTATAAATAAATTCACGTTGAAGGGTCGTGTCTCCAACAAAACCAGCCGAGTGTTTTTTCAGCATTTGCTTAAAGGTGTATTGAAGGATCGTACTCTCTGCTTTAGGTCCATAGAAATCTGGGAAGTAGGCAATCATGTAGGGAACTTTTGATGTTTGAATTAGATTTTGCAGCTGTAAGCGAATGTTTCCTTTTTTCGTATGTGGATGTCTAGAGGTATGTTCAGAAACCGGTGATGATTGTCTGCCGTAAGAATAAATATTATCAACGTAAATAAGTGGTTTCTTGTGTTTGGCACATTGAGTAAGAACAGCTTCAAGAATCTGAAATAAGCCAGGATTCCATTTTTCATAAGGAATATTGATAGTGTGAAAAACGAGATCGACCTGTTTCACTGCCTCGCCTAGGTGCTGTTCATTCAACACGTCACCAACCATGGTCTTTGCAAGCGGACCCCAATCCTGTTTGTAATGAGCTAGTTTTTCAGAAGAACGTGCAAAGGCAATCGTTTCGATCCCTCTATTAACAAGTTCTTCTACTAAAGCAAATCCCATGCCACCAGTTGCACCTAATACCAATGCTTTTTTCATATGAAACTCTCCTTTTATTCATTATTGACCACTGTTCAATAAAGTGTAAAAATAAAAGGCTTGTGTCGCCCTTCATTTATTTCAAAGCTTTTAATAGAAACTCCACATGCGATTGAGCTAGTAGTTTCACGTCCTCAAAGGTGGTTTCGGTTCGGCAATAATGGGTGACAAACCCATGAATCCCAATAAACAAAGACCATATCTCCTTTGGTGAAAGTGGCTTGGATGCTAGGCTAGCAACCGCATTGGCAAAATGTAAATAGCTGTTATTTGGAGCCTCGAGTAAATATCCTTTAATCTCTTCATCCTTGATCAGAAACATGACTTCATATTGAGGCTGGTGGGTTAGGCCGAAACGGATGTACTCAAAAAGAATCAAGTACAGTTTCTCATCATTCGAGTTGGTTGGAGTGGAAAGCACCTTTTCAAGTACTTGATCCAGAGTAAGGAAATCTTGAGTGACAATTCCATAAAAAAGCTCGGCTTTATTTTTAAAATGGTAGTAAATTGCCCCATGGCTACACCCAAGCTCTTTTGCCAGCTTCCTCATGGAAAAAGAAGAATAGCCACTAGTTACAAATAATTCACGAGCAACATGGATAATAGCTTCTTTGGTTAGTTCGTCTTGTGCAGATTTTCTAGGAGACAAAGATTTCACCTCATTAATTGAACACTGGTCAATTAAATGATACCTTTATTTCCTAATGTTGGCAAGAGGATTTTGATGAAGGTTGAAAAAATCGTAAGAAGGGAAGATAATGGTAGCATACTAACGGCAAAGGAGAAACATAATGATACGCTTTGGTGTAATAGGAACCAACTGGATTACAGAATCATTTTTACAGGCGGCAAATGAACTGCCAAACTTTCAATTAACGTCCGTCTATTCTCGGTCAGAAGAGAAGGCGAAGGGATTTGGGGAGAAATACCAGGCTACGCATTTATTTACAAGTCTAGAGGAAATGGCAAAAAGTGAACATCTGGATGCGGTGTATATTGCAAGCCCGAACTCTTTTCACGCAGAACAAGCGATTTTATTATTAAAGCATGGAAAGCATGTTCTTTGTGAGAAAGCGATTGCCTCGAATAAAGCTGAATTAGAGAAAATGATCCAAACAGCGAAGGAAAACAATGTTCTTTTAATGGAAGCATTAAAATCCACCTTTGTTCCAAACTTTGCTGTGATTCAGGAGAATTTGGAGAAAATCGGTCAGGTACGCCGCGTATTTGCAAGCTATTGCCAGTATTCCTCTCGCTATGATGCGTATCGAAGTGGAACGATTTTGAATGCATTTGACCCTACTTTTTCCAATGGGGCATTGATGGATATTGGAGTGTATTGTATTTATCCAGTCGTGGCGCTATTCGGGAAGCCTTTATCCGTTAAAGCGTCTGGTGTCTTGCTGGAATCCGGCGTGGATGGAGAAGGAAGTATTCTTTTAACTTATAAAAATATGGATGCCGTGTTGATGTACTCAAAAATTACGAACTCTAGCATTCCTTCTGAAATTCAAGGGGAAGACGGTAATCTAGTAATCGATAAAGTGAACACGCCAGAAAAGGTCGTACTTGAATACCGAAATGGAGAAAAAGTAGACCTCTCCGTTCCACAAAAAGTAAATTCTATGTATTATGAAGCAAAGGAATTCATTGAACTGATTGAAAAAGGCGAGACGGAGTCAAACATTAATACATATGAAAACTCCTTGGTAACGATGGAAATTATGGATGAAGTCCGCAAGCAAATTGGTGTAAAATTCCCAGCGGATAATAAAGGGTTATAATTCAATAACCAAAAAAAACGGGCCACTTCACGTTCATGAGCTGGTCCGTTTTTCGTTGTTATTCTTCGCTTTTATGGTGATCGTGTGGTCCGCGATTGGCCCCACCGTGTGGCCCTTTAAAAATAAAGCCATTCTCTTCAAGCATTTTGTAATGCTCTTCGAAACGCTGAATCATTTTGTCGGCTTTTTCCTTCGGGATCACGCCAAATTCTACGTATTTTTGAATCAGTTGTTTTTTCTGCTCCAAAATACCTTTATGTAGTTTAGCGAGTTCTGCCTTTTGAGCGTCGGTTAACTTCACCTCTTGGGTGTTATTAGCATCTTCCGGTTTTTCCACTTCTGCAAAAGAAGACGTGGCACCAAAGATGGACATCGAAAGCAAGCATGCAGCGATGATTCCAACAAATTTCTTCATTCATTTCCCTCCTTATCTTTACTCGAAGGTTAATTTTTCCTAATGGTGCATTAAATATGCACCATTCGCTAAAAACAAGTGGAATAAAAAACCGTTGACACTTTTACAGAAATTCACTATAGTAACGATGACATATTCATATTCCCGTGTGTCGGGAGAGGTTCATAGCGAACAAAACCCTCTATAAAAAACTATGGCTTTGATGATTACTATCAACCATATCCAATGAGGATATGGTTTTATTTTTTCAGTCAAGGTTATGTTTTCTATGCCTCTTTACGTTTTGAACACGGTTCATATTAAAAGGAGGTTCTTTTCATGAGTGGAAGAAAAGATGAAGAATTAGAAGGTGTAACTTTATTAGGAAATCAAGGGACGAAGTACTTGTTTGAGTATTCACCTAGCATTCTAGAGGCGTTTGATAATAAGCACCCGAATCGCGATTATTTTGTAAAATTTAACTGTCCGGAGTTCACTAGCCTTTGTCCAAAAACAGGTCAGCCGGACTTCGCTACCATTTATATTAGCTATATTCCTGATCAGAAAATGGTAGAAAGTAAGTCATTAAAGCTATACCTGTTTAGCTTTAGAAACCACGGTGACTTCCATGAAGATTGCATGAACATTATCATGAACGATTTAATTGAATTAATGGATCCACGCTATATTGAAGTATGGGGGAAATTTACTCCAAGAGGCGGAATCTCGATTGATCCGTACACAAACTATGGCAAGCCTGGTACGAAATACGAAGAAATGGCCCATTATCGCTTAATGAACCATGACTTGAATCCAGAGACAATTGATAATCGCTAAAAACCATGAGTGCAGAGATTGAATTCTCTGCACTCATGGTTTTTCTTATAGAACAGAACTAAATTTCCTATATTTTATTTTTTTCTAAAAATTCGACAAAATCCTTCAAATTTCTTCAACCTGTGACGATATAAAGGAAAAACATCATTGGAGTGAGGATATGTTCAAGAAAATACAAACCAAGATTATGCTAACAGTCAGTATCCTTATAGCTGTTACGTTACTAGTTGTTTCAACTGTGACGTTTTTTAAAACAAAGGATGAAATCTTGACTAGCGTGAGTTCGAGTTCGAGTGCTCAAGTAGATAGCTTAAAGAGCAATATTGACTTATACTTACATTTTTATGGAAGTTCGGTGGACCGCTATAGTAAAGATAGCCGTATTATCGATTACTTAAAGCAAGTGAAAGCGAACGAGCAGAATGGCTTAAGCACGTATTGGCCTATCGTTGACAAAGACTTTCAAGAGTTTATGAACCTTAATAAAAATGCTGCAACCATTTATGTTGGAGCAGAAACGAAGCAGTTTACGACTACCCCTGTGATTGAGCTGCCACCAGATTATGATCCTACGGGAAGACCTTGGTACACAGCAGCCGTTCAATCATCAGGTGAAACGATCTGGACAGATCCATATGAGGATGCGAGCTCAGGAGAATATGTTGTAACAGTAGCGCAGGCAGTTATTGACCCAGAAACGAAGGACACTCTTGGGGTTATTGGGATGGACATTAGCCTTGCAGGGCTTTCTGGAATCATCAAAGAAACAAAAGTCGGTTATAGTGGGTATTCTTTATTATTAGATAAAAATGGAATGGCTTTAGTTCATCCTAAGGAACAAGGAAAAGATGTTAGTAAAAAAGCCTATTTTTCAACTGTGAATAGTGGAGAAAAAGGGGCAACTTCGTATACAGAGGGTGGGACGGATTTCGAACTCTACTTCCAAACACTCGATCAAACCGGTTGGAAGGTCGGAATGGTATATGAGACGAAAAACGTACTAGAAAGTGCCAAAAGCCTTCAAGATACGATCCTCATCATTGCAGCGATCGCTATTATGATTGGTCTTGTGATTACCTATTTCCTGTCAAAAAGTATTGCAAAACCAATCTCTCTATTAAACAGGCAAGTTCAAGAGGTAGCAGCAGGTGATTTGACGATTCATGTGGAGAGCAAATCAAAGGATGAAACCGGTCAATTGACCGATCATTTTAACATCATGGTTGAAAACATGCGTGAGCTTATAGCCTCTGTAGAAAAATCTGTAGACAGTGTAAACGACTCAGCTTCTAACTTAACAGCCGTATCAGAGGAAACCATTGCGGCAAGTGAAGAGGTGGCTAGAGCAACAGGAGAGATTGCCACAGGTGCGTATCAGCAAGCACAGGATGCGGAGGGAGCAAACCAAAAGGCAGTCGGATTATCGACACAAATCGAAAAAGTAAAAGATAATGTGGATGAAATGACTGGTTTGTCCAAGCAAGCCGAAGTGACGAATGTAAAAGGCTTGGAGCAAATGAACTTTTTAAGACAACGAGCCGTAGAAAGCGATGAGGTCATTAAGAGTGTTGGGACAGTTATTCATAACCTAGACTCAAAGGTGAAGGAAATTGAAAAGGTCATTCATTCGATTACAGAGATTTCCGATCAAACGAATCTTCTAGCCTTGAATGCGAGTATAGAAGCAGCTCGAGCGGGTGAAAGTGGAAAAGGGTTTGCTGTTGTTGCTGATGAGGTAAGAAAGCTGGCTGAACAATCAGCGAAAGCAGCACACCAAGTCAAACAAACGATCTCAAGTATCGAAAAAGAAACACAGCATGTTGTGAAGGAAATGGAGCAAACAGTAGCCATTTCAGAACTACAAAGCAAGGCTGTTGGTCAAACCGAGGTAGCGTTTAATGATATTTCACAAACGATTCATGCGATTGTCTCTTCCATTGGATCGATCAGAGGTGATATCGACCATATCAATGATTTAAAGGATGATGTAGTCGCTTCGATTCAAAGCATCGCTTCCGTTGCTGAGCACTCAGCAGTAGCTTCAGACAAGGTAAGCGAATCGACAGAAGAGCAAGTCCGTGCGCTCGATTCGGTTACACAATCAGCTATTGAGTTGAATGAAGCAAGTTCACAGCTTGCTGAAATGATTAAGAAATTTAAAATATAGCAATAGACCGGTGGGGTAAGTCCTGCCGGTTTTTTTTCGATGTAGTGGATAGTATTGGTTTTCTTTTATCTGCCCATTATGATAAAAGAAAAGAGGGATTTCATGAAGGAACATATAATAGAGGTTCTTCAGCAAATTGAGCGAGAATATGATGTTAAAGTATTGTTCGCATGCGAGTCGGGAAGTCGGGCTTGGGGATTTCCTTCCATGGATAGTGATTATGATGTGAGATTTTTATATGTACATACAAAGGAATGGTATTTGTCCATTGACCAGGGAAGAGACGTAATTGAAGTGCCATCAAAAGACTCTCTTTCCAACCCGGTTCATCCACTTTTAGACATGAGTGGGTGGGAGTTGACGAAAGCATTAAGATTGTACCGAAAGTCTAACCCGCCATTTTTCGAGTGGCTTCATTCTGACATTGTTTATTATGAACAATATTCAACTCTAGAAAAATTGTTAGCCGTCGAACAGAAGGTGTTTTCGCCTGTAACCTGTCTCTACCATTATGTTCGTATGGCGAAAAGAAACTTCCGTTCGTACCTTTTAGAAGAAGAAGTACATTATAAAAAGTACTTTACGATTCTGCGTCCTCTTTTGGCAGGGAAGTGGATTATTTTGAATCATACCTTTCCACCGATTAAGTTTGAAAACCTTGTACAGAAACTGGTTCCCATGGGTCAGGTAAGGCAATCGATTGAAGAACTCGTCTCCCATAAAAAAGAGAGAAAAGAGCACTCATTCCAGTTAGAACCTCCAATTAAAGTTCTTAATGACTACCTACAACAAGAGATTGAGTACATGGAACGTATGACGAAAAACATGAAGGTAAGTGAAAAAGACACATCCACACCTTTACTCAATGAGATTTTTAGAGAGTTATTAGAGCAAGCTTGGAAGTAATTTAGTCCACTCTAAATTGGAAAACTCAGCATATCATCCTCCAATAAGTTAAAACTAGTTTATAATATAAGATAGAATAGCAATGGAGTGATCAGAATTGGCGAGAGTAAAAGCAAAGAGCAAGAGTGGAGTAGGCAAAGGTACAGGAAAAAAAGGCTGGACGCGTTGGCAGGCTGGAGCAAAAAAAGCGAAGAATGCAAAGCCATATAAAAGTAAAGGTGTGAAGCATGGTTCAGGTATGGAGAAAGGAACTTCGGACCAAGCAGATCAATAAATAGGTGATGGGGAGAGGTTGTAGATGGATGAGAGATACCCGATTGGGACGTTTCAGGTTGAGGGAGAGATCAATAGAACGTTAACTCACCACTGGATAGAGGAAATCGCAAGCTTGCCTAAAAAGCTAAGAGGAGCTGTTTCAGGCTTAAGCGAAGAACAGCTTGATACACCATACCGTGACGGTGGTTGGACGATTCGGCAGGTGGTGCACCATATTGCCGATAGCCATATGAACGCCTATATTCGTTTTAAGCTGGCCTTAACTGAAGACAGCCCTGTTATTAAGCCATACGAGGAAGCGAGATGGGCGGAGTTAGAAGACTCGAAGCTACCGGTGGAGGTGTCTTTAACACTTATTGAGTCTGTTCACACAAGATTAGTAGCACTTCTAAAAAGCGTGAGTGAAGAAGAAATGAAACGAACCTTCGTACACCCAGATGCAGGGATCGTGACAGTAGAGAAAAATATCGGATTGTACGCCTGGCATGGAAATCATCATCTAGCCCATATTACTAATGCAAAGCTGTAACCCTTTAGGGTAAAGGGGTCTGTTTCGGTACTTTCTTGTTAAAATACACAAGAATTGACGTATGAATTGCATACGTCTTTTCTTTATGTCATTTACAGTACCGTTTTGAGTACCTGCTTCTAGGTTCAAGAGGGTCTGCACTTATCTATCGGTTGAGCTGATAGACGGAGAGATTCCGCTTAATTATTAATTATTATTAAAAAAGAGCTTAAATAAACGGAGAAATTCCGCCTATTGGCTCGAAAAAGTCAAAAAGGAGCGATTTTTCTTTGCATAATCGGAAAAACTCCCCTTATTTACCCCGAAATGAGGCTCCATTCTGCATCTAACCGGAAACTCTCCGCTTATTCTACTTTTGCTAGTTACTCAATTAAGGACAAAACATTTTATTTATAAAGAGTTTTTGTATATTTTTAGTTTGTTATATAAACTCAGTGAAATCTACTATTGTCATAAAATTTTCACAACTTAAGAAACCCATTTGTACCAAGTAAAAGAGAGGTATTAATTTGGGTAAAATTTCAATTTTTCATGAAAAACATTCTCAATAAGGTTGACACTAATTATGTATAAATATATGATAGAACTTATGATAATGATTCTCATTATTAGATATTTGATAAAGAGGAGAGCCGATGAAGAAAAGATACTTACTACTTGCGTTACTTATTCTTTCAGTTCTATCTCTTTTTGTAGGGGTAAGCAGCATTTCTCCAAAGATGTTACTTGACTTTCAATCAGAAGAAACTGAGATCTTTTTAATTAGTCGCGTTCCAAGGTTAATTGCTATATTGCTAGCTGGAGCTGGGATGAGTATTGCTGGTTTGATCATGCAGCAATTAAGTAGAAACAAATTTGTTTCACCGACAACCGCTGGGACATTAGATGCGACAAGGCTAGGAATTCTTGTATCGATGCTATTTTTTGCGAATGCAACGATGCTTCAAAAGATGGGAATCGCCTTTGCCTTTGCTTTAGCAGGGACATTTCTTTTTATGCAAATCCTGGACAGAATTAAGTTCAAGGATGCTATATTTATCCCATTGGTCGGACTCATGTTCGGAAATATTTTATCATCGGTTGCTACGTTCTTTGCGTATCGGGCAGATGTGATTCAGAATATGTCCGCTTGGCTACAGGGAGATTTTTCAATGATTATGAAAGGCCGCTACGAACTGTTGTACATAAGTATACCGGTGTTATTAGTAGCTTACTTATATGCTAATCGCTTCACAGTTGCTGGTATGGGTGAGGATTTTTCCAAAAACCTCGGTCTTGCCTATAAGCGAGTCGTGAATATAGGTTTGGTATTAGTGGCTCTTATTACGGTGACTGTGGTTCTTACAGTCGGAGTTATTCCTTTTTTAGGCTTAATTATTCCGAATATTATTTCTATTTTAAAAGGAGACCATTTGCAAAAGACCTTGCCTCATACGGCCTTATTAGGAGCAATCTTCCTTCTAATAACTGATATTCTTGGCCGAGTCATTATTTACCCATATGAGATATCTATCTCTTTAATGGTCGGTGTGATCGGCAGTGGAATCTTCCTATTCTTGTTGTTCCGGAGGAAGGCGTATGCGTAACTCAACCAAGAATATATTACTGACTGTGGCTGCAATAGCCGTTTGTGCTCTTTATTTATTTCATGATTTGAATGGAAGTTATGATTATGCTCTTCCAAGAAGAGGATTCAAGGTCATTGCGATGATTTTAACAGGGGTGGCTATCGCTTATTCCACTGTTGTATTTCAAACGATTACCCACAACCGAATCCTCACTCCGAGTATTATGGGGCTAGACTCCCTTTACATGCTTATCCAAACCGTGATTATTTTCTTCTTGGGTTCAACCCATTTTACGGTTACGAACAAGCAAGTGAATTTCGGAATTTCAGTGGTAGCGATGATTGTTTTCGCACTATTACTCTATCGATTTCTTTTTAAGAAAGGAAATCAACCAATCTACTTTTTGTTGTTGATTGGAATTATCGTAGGGACATTTTTCTCGAGCATCTCGACATTCTTACAGGTATTGATTGATCCGAATGAATTCCAAATTGTACAAGATCGAATGTTTGCAAGCTTTAATAATGTCAATACCGATATTTTATGGATTGCCATAGGGATTATAGGATTATTAATTCTTTATGCTTGGCGATATACTACTTATTTAGATGTGCTGTCTCTAGGTAGGGATAATGCTGTTAATTTAGGTGTCAATTATGATTCATTAGTAAAGAAAATGCTCATACTTGTTGCTGTGTTTATTTCCGTCTCAACCGCACTTGTCGGTCCGATTACGTTTTTTGGATTGATTGTAGCTAACCTGTCTTATCAATTGTTTGGTACCTATAAACATAAGATTCTGATCAGCGGAGCTGGTTTGATTAGTGTCATTGCCCTTGTTGGTGGTCAATGGGTGGTAGAAAGAGTCTTTACTTTTTCAACGACACTTAGCGTTATTATCAACTTCATTGGTGGAGTGTACTTCATTTATTTACTGCTAAAGGAGAGTCGATCATCTTGATCCAAGTTCAAGCCCTTTCGAAGTTTTATGGAAAAAAGAAAGTCGTAGAAGATGTAACTGTCTCGATTCAAAGAGGAAAGATTACTTCTTTTATCGGCCCGAACGGAGCAGGAAAGTCCACTCTGTTATCGATGGTCAGTCGTCTTTTAGATGCAGATACAGGTGAAGTGCTCATTGATCAATCGAATATTAAAAAGATGAAGTCGAATGATTTTTCAAAAATTGTATCGATCTTAAAGCAATCGAACTATATGAATGTACGTTTAACCATTCGTGAGTTGGTTTCATTCGGTCGCTTCCCATATTCAAAAGGTCGCTTAACGGCTGAGGATGAGAAAATGGTTGATCAAGCAATCGAATATATGGCGTTAAAGGACATGGAAGACAGATACTTAGATGAGTTGTCAGGGGGACAAAAGCAGCGAGCATTTATCGCGATGGTTATTGCCCAAGACACCGAGTATATCTTGTTGGATGAGCCACTAAATAATCTGGATATGAAGCATTCTGTACAGATTATGAAAATTTTACGCCGTCTGGTGGATGAACTTGGAAAAACGGTCGTGATCGTACTTCATGATATTAATTTTGCTTCTGTCTACTCGGATCGTATCGTTGCTCTAAAGGATGGTAAGGTCGTAAAAGATGGACCAACGAATGAAATCATCCAATCAAAAGCTTTGAAAGAAATTTATGATATGGATATTCCGATACAAGAAATGAACAATTGCAGAATCTGCGTGTACTTTAATTCATAAAAAAGGGGATAGAAAGATGAAAAAGGTAGGTTTATTTTCTCTTATTTTCACAATGCTTTTCTTATTAGCTGCGTGTGGAGGCAAAGAAGAAGCGAGCACGACTGCTAGCACAGAAGGAGAAAAAACTGAAGAAGAGTCAAAAGAAGTAACCATTACTCACGAATATGGTGAAGTAACTGTAGAGAAGAGCCCTAAGAAGGTAGTAGTATTTGATTTTGGTGTTCTTGATACATTAGATGCATTTGGGGTAGAAGTGGCTGGTGTACCACAAGCAGTTATTCCAAAAAGCTTAGAAAAATATGCTGGTTCTGAATATACAAATGTAGGTGGATTAAAAGAGCCTGATTTTGAAGCAATTCATCACTTAGAGCCAGATGTGATCTTTATCTCTGCAAGACAAGCGGAACTATATGATCAATTTGCAGAGATCGCTCCAACCGTATTTATCGATGTGGATTATGCAAACTATATGTCTTCACTTGAAAAGAACTTTGATCTTTTAGCAGAAATCTTTGAAAAAGAAGATGTTCTTGCTTCGAAAATGGAGGAGCTAAAAGCAAGCATCGAAGACCTTAACAAGGAAGCTTCAGCTTCTGAAAGCAAAGCACTGATTTTATTAGCAAATGAAGGAAAAGTAAGCGCATATGGACCAAGCTCACGCTACGGATTTGTACATGATGTGTTTGGCTTTAAAGCAGCAGATGAAAATATTGAAGTATCTCAACACGGTCAAAGCATTACATTTGAATACATTTTAGAGAAAAATCCAGATGTTATTTTTGTTATTGATCGCTCTGCTGCCGTTGGTGGAGAAGTGGGGGCAAAAGAAACGATTGAAAATGAGTTAGTGAAGAAAACAAGCGCATATAAAAATGGAAAGATTATTTACTTAGATGCAGTGAACTGGTACATCGCAGGAAATGGTGTTCAATCCACTCAATCGATGGTAGAGGAAGTAAAAGCTGCACTTAAATAAAGCGTGATAGCCGGACTTTGTTCCGGCTTTTTACAAAAAGGAGGCCATCTAAATGTTTTATCAAATGAAAAAAATCGTTGTTGAAGAAGGACACTCTTCAAAGATAATCGAGCGCTTTTCGAAGCAAGGCGGATTGATGTCAGAGCAGCCAGGTTTTATTGATAAGCAAGTTCTATTGAAGAAAAGTCGTCGTGGGAACGAAGAAGTGATCGTTATGATTCGCTGGGAATCTGAATCAGCTTGGAAAAATTGGGAAAAGCACCCTGATCATATTGCTGGGCATAAAGCCAATGCTGGAAAACCAAAGCCCGAGTATGTGGTAGAGTCAAGCCAGGATGTATATGAGTCACAAGAATAATTGAAGGCACCTTATAGGGTGTCTTTTTTACGTCTTATCTTTAGTAATGTCCAGATAAACCTTTCCTAGCTCATCGATCTGACCAACCGTTACGTTTTTGACTTTTTGAATGTTCTGTTCTTTGAGGATAGAATTCATCCAGGATGGATCCTTCCCGGCAGCCTCAAGGCTCTCCATCATAATTTTCCCATCAATAATAAACGTTTGTGGTATTCCACGGGAGATCGGATTGATTTTGAAGTCAATATTTTTCGTATACTGTTGTGTTCCTTTCTTTTGAGCTGAAACCGTTCCATCCGTCTCAAGAAAGGCAAACTCTACTTCATCCAGATAAAATATATTTTTCTTTCGAAGAAGAAAAAGGAGGTCATCCACCGTTAATCGTGCTTTTAACATTCCTTCTTCTTGAATTTTGCCATTCTTAATAATAAGCAATGGTTCCCCGTTAAAGAGTTTTCTTGTAGCATAAACTTTAATGGATAACACATCAGTGATGAGAGCAATTAGGGCAAAAAGGATAATTCCGTAAATTCCAATACTAATAGGAATCGTATTGTTAAAAGCAAAAGAGGCTCCGAGGGAACCAATCGTAATGCCAGCAACAAAATCAAAAAACGTCATTTGTGCGATTAACTTTTTTCCTAAAATACGAGACATGATGAACAGTGTAATAAATGTAAAGGTGATTCGTAAGGAAGCATCCAAGAAAGTCATATAAAGATTCCCTCCATTTGTTTAAGCCTTGAAGGAAATACCTTCAAGGCTAAGTAATTATTGTAGGTTTAAAGCTGTTTGGGCAGCTTGCTGATCAAGTCGTAATTGTTCAAGAACATCCACTGGGTGATAGTACCCTTTGTTAATCATGTAGTTGGTTATCTGCTCATGAGAACGAATGGTATCGTTTAGTTGTTCTGTCAAAGCTTGACGTAACTCTGGTGTTGCACATTCAGAAATGGCAATGGCGTAATTTTTGATAGCTGATTTAGCTGCCATTAATAAATCGGTAGCAATTACTTGCTCAGTCATTGCACTCATTTGACCTGATTGGTTTGCACCAGTCATACGATCACCCATGCCAGCTTGAGTTAAGTTATATGGACTTGAAACCATCGGGTCAACGCTTTGCAAAGAATTATTGTTATTTTGTCCAGACTGGTCCATTGAGTTATTGCTCCTTTCGTGGTACAAACTGTTGCAATGTTTGAATATGACTTTTTGTTTGACTAACATCTTGTTTAAGAAGATTCATGAGGTCATTATCTTGTACAAATCCACTCATCGTGGAGGATTTTGTTAGACACAGACTTTTAAATGCCATCAGTTCATGTAGTTCAAGGGTTTCGTGTACGCCGAGTGTTATGGTTTTCATTTAATAGACACCTCCTTTTGTGCACAAAGCTAATATGTGCAATTTTAGAGTCGAAGTTCCTGGTAATTTATTGGGAAAAGTTTTGTAGGCTTGATCATTTCTTGTTTGGGAAAGGTAGAGAGGGAGGTGAGCGAATTGAAGAAAAAATCCGAGAAGCAATTTAAGACAAACTCCTATGAGGTAGATATTGAAACCAAAGGGACGACACATTTAAAGAATGCTCCGAAGCCTCATGGTTATGGGGGACGAATAACGGAAGATAGTGAGTAGATGTTTAAAAAATAAACTGGCCAATTAATCACCTTGGCCAGTTTGTTGTTGCCTAATATTTAATCTTAAAGGAAGGATATGGATCGGTTTTCTCCCTTGTATGTATTTCCATGTTGTTGACCTTTGAGAAAGGATTTCCTTCCCGTATGGACTCTATAAAAAGCTGGAGGTCTTCAGGCTGACCGACAGCGATGATTTCTACGCTGCCATCCTCCATATTTTTTACCCAGCCGGTGACTCCATATTGTGCTGCTCTCATTTGCGTATAGTAACGAAAGCCAACCCCTTGAACTTTACCAGAAACGACAATATGTAACTGGTCCACGTTATTCACTCCTAAATTCATCTTAACAATTTAATATATGTAGTTTCATCCTCCCACAATTCGAATTTCATTGCAATAGCCTCTTTCAGTTATACTGGTTATTGAAGTTCATCTGGTTTTTGTTTGTAAAAACCAAGATGATTACATAAGTTGCAGTAGTTCCTGAGAAAATATATAAGAAGTTATTTGAAAAGGAGCATCTGTGATGACAAAATCAAAGAGTCAAGAAGAACGCCAGTGGAGGCAGAGAAAAGAGAATCAACATCCTCATGGAAAAGTAAAAAGCTTTGAGGAATTGGGTGCTGGAGTAGAAGGGAAAAACAACGACAATAAGTAAAGCATGAGGACTTCCCTCATGCTTTTTTTATCGTTTTTTCTTTTTGGAGTTGTCTAGGACGGCAAGTTTATTTTTATTAACTGCTTCAAGAGCAACATATACATGAACAACCTTTTCATCGATGGGTGATACAGCAGTAATCTTTCCTTTTCGCCCTTTGATCTTTACATTTTCCCCTTCTGAAGGGAGATTTTTAAGTAACTGAGTTAATAAAACATTTCTATTATCATAATACGTTACAACATACATCTAGACCTCTCCTATTCCTTTTAAGAGTATGGAATCATCCATGTTATAAAATATAGGAAAATCGGAGGGTTTAGACCATGTGAGGGGAAATTTTTATTATTTGGTACGGTAGAGAAAAGGCTGATTTCCGCTCCAGGCGCTTGCTTTCCGGGGGGCGGGCGGTGAGCCTCCTCATCGCTTTGCTCTTGCGGGGTCTCACCTGTCCCGCTGGATCCCCCAGGAGTCAAGCACCTTCCGCTCCAATCAGCAGTTTAGCTGTTAAAGATTGACTAGGAAAACTTGTGCTATAAGGATTTAAATTCCAAAAACCATGTTTGCCCTCAAGGTAGTAAAATTACGCATAAAAAACACCCCGTAAATGTAGTTTGGTGTCTAACATTTACGGGGCAGTTCAATTTTACGAATTTGTCTACAGTCAGAGGCTTGGTTTTGGAACCAAGCCTCTGGAGTATCTAGTTAGAAAGCCCAATTTCCGTTTCGGAATACGGGTTCTGTTTGGTCATCTTTTGTAATTCCATCGATGTTCATTTCAGCTGAGCCGATCATGAAATCAACATGTGTGATGCTTTCGTTGAGACCATTTTTCTCAAGATCTTCAGCAGACATCGTTTTTCCACCTTCGATACAGAATGCGTAGGCACTTCCGATCGCTAAGTGGTTGGATGCATTTTCGTCGAAAAGGGTGTTGTAGAAAAGTACATTGGATTGAGAGATGGGTGATTGGAACGGTACCAATGCGACTTCTCCTAAATAATGTGAGCCTTCATCTGTATCAACAAGGCGTTTTAAAATATCCTCGCCTTGCTCGGCTTTCACATCGACAATGCGCCCATTTTCAAAAGTAATGGTGAAGTTATCAATAATATTTCCACCGTAGCTAAGCGGTTTGGTGCTTGCTACATATCCGTTCACTCCTGTTCTGTGTGGAACAGTAAACACTTCTTCTGTAGGCATATTAGCCATAAACTGGTTACCTTGTTCGTTAATGCTACCAGCGCCCACCCAAATATGTTTGTCTGGAAGTTCAATCGTTAAATCTGTTCCAGGAGCCGTATAGTGTAGCTTTTTATAGCGACGATCGTTTAAATAAGCAACTTTCTCATGAAGGGTTTCGTCATGCTTTTTCCATGCTTCGACCGGATTGTCTAAGTCTGCACGTGTCGCTTTAAAAATTGCCTCCCATAGAAGACTTACTTGTTCTTCAGGTGCTGCGTCTGGGAATACTTTAGCAGCCCAAGCAGGAGAAGGTGTGGCAATCACCGTCCAGCTTACTTTATCTGATTGGATTTTTTTACGGTAATTGCTTAATGCTGTACCCGCAGCTTTTTGAAAGTTTGCAATACGCTCAGGGTTGACACCTTTTAATAGGTCAGGACCTGAAGAAACGATGGACATGAAGGCAGCGCCTTTGTCGGCAAGATCTTCCATTTCACGAGCCCGCCATTCTGGGTACTCGTTAAAAGCAGCATCAGGTGCTAATTCGTACTTGGTACGTGTGACTTCATCGTCTTGCCAGTTGACGATAACATTATGGGCACCAACTTCGTAGGCATTGCGTACCACTAGGCGAACAAATTCAGCTGAGTCGAGTGTTGTATTGATAACGAGGGTCTGGTTAGGCTGGACGTTCACGCCCACTTTAACAGCTAGCTCTGCATATTTTTCTAAATTAGCTTGAAAGCTCATATGTATAGTCTCCTTTTTTGTGGATTCTTCTTTCTTATTGTATTCGTTTTTTCGAGAAAAAGAAAACAAATTCGCCACCCGAAAGGTTTTTTTATACAGGCAGTTTTCGTAAAGTTTGTTGTTTTGGAAAAATCCCAAAAGCCGGCTTTTTCCCCGCATAACGCTGGGTTTATTGGTCTATTTGAAGAGTAGCTCTTTTCTAAGGATGAAAATATTCTGATTGGCTGCCGAAACAACAAGTTTATCTCCTAAAAATAGTGTAAATAGCAACAATGTTTTAGAAAAGAGCCTTTGTACATGATCGGGTGGGGACTAATAGTACTTAGGCAGAGCCTTTTACATCTGATAAAGGTTGTTGCTTTTGGTCCAGCCGTGAAAACATAATCCAATAGATAACTGCACTACCGATGGCAAGAATGGCAATGGTAAAGAAGGTCCATTCATATCCGATCCACACGGTCAAAGGAATGGAGATCGGTGCAATGGTTCGACCAATGGTGTATCGAAGACTTGCTGCAGCGAAGTATTGTCCTCTCATATGCTCAGGGGCTATTTTTGAAATAAAGCTTTGCTGTAACCCTGCAACAAGCAGTTCTGCTAGAGTGAATATAGCCATTGCGAATACAAGTCCCCATATCCATTCTGTTTGGCCAAATGCGATAATGGCGATGGCATATAGTAGGGAAGAGATGATAAATACATTTCTTTCCTGAAAACCAATGACCCATTTAGTAATAGCTACGGTTAAAAGAGCAACAAGCAAGCCGTTTTCTGCAAGGATGAAACCAAAGGCTTGTTCACCACCGACGCTTAATGACCAATTGCCGATTGTTAGGAGAGATTGGTTATGAACGACTTCCTTTGTATAGACAGGGATGAGCAAGTCGAGCTGCATAAAGGTTTGTGCGGCTAGTATCCCAGCGGTGATAAATAAAAGGAAGGTTCGATCCTTGATAATGACTTTATAGTCACGAAGCTGATTACCAACGAACGAATACCATTTCGTAGTGGTGCTTTCCTTATGCTCGTAAGTTGGTGCGGTTTCACGTGTCCATTTTTGTAGGACGGCTGCTAGACCGACACATATAATTCCTGCGATAAGGAGAAGCTCAAAGCGGTGATTCACATAGAAAATCGCACCCAGTAGAGGACCGATTACGACTGCGATGTTTATCGATGTATAAAAGACGGCAAACACTCTGCTTCGGTTTTCCTCGTCGACCACATCAGCCACCATGGCCTGACTAGCTGGCCAGTAGATAGATCCGAAAAAACCAACAAATGAGAAACAAAGGAAGCCGATCCATGGAGACTGAAGCCACGGTGAATCAGCCAGTCCGAACAACATAAAGCATATTCCTTGTCCGAAAGCAGAAAAAACCATCATTCGTTTACGACCGTATCGATCGGCACAATAACCACCTATAAGATTGGCAAAAACCGATAAAACCTGTGAAAGAATTAACAACAAACCAGCGAGGCTTTTACCGAACTCATCGGCAAAATAGATCGTTAAAAAGGGAAAAAACATCCAAAAGGTAATATTCATTAACGCCTCACCAAACAAACGAACCTTCAAATTGGAATCCCAATCACGTATTCTCATGCTGCAAACCTCCTCAATGCGGTGACAACTGCGGTGTCAGACACCCACCGTGGACAAAACCCCCCAATCTGTCTTTTGAGGGTGTCTGTCACCGCTCGTGGACAGATTGCCCTGATTTGTCCGTGTGGGGTGGGCAATTTTGTTCCTGAAAAAACGCTTAGGTGCCTGAGGGCGCCTAAGCGTTCCTTTTATATTTATAATTTTTAATCTTTCTTTTCTAATGCTGCTTTTAATAAGTCTCCGAGGCTGTTTCCGAAGTTGTCGTCCGTTTGTGAGTACTTTTGGACAAGCTTTCGTTCCTCGCGTTTATTGACTGCTTTCTTTCGTTCCTCTGCTTTTTCGACCACATTGCACTTGCGGCATTGGAAGTACAAGCCTGCTTTTCCTTCGTGCATTTCCATTTTCTTTTTACACTGAGGACAGCGGCGGTTAGAAAGCTTTGGATCCTTTCGCTTCCGGTAGTTACATTCCGAGCTTGAGCAAACAAGAATCTTACCCTCTTTAGTATTTCTCTCTTTCAACAAAGATTGGCACTCAGGGCATTTGGAGCCTGTTAAGTTATGAGCACGATACGATTTATCGCTCGTCTTAATTTCAGAGATCAATTGCTCGGTTTGCTTACGAATTCGTTTTAAAAATTGCTTCGGATCTCCTTTGCCACGTGAGATGGCTTCAAGCTCTTTTTCCCATTTTGCGGTAAGCTCTGGAGAGGTAAGCTCCTCATTCACGAGGTCCATCAATTGCTTTCCTTTAGGAGTCGGATGTAAACGTCCATTCTTCCGTTCAACGACCTCAGTCTCAATAATTCTTTCAATGATCTCTGCGCGAGTCGCAGGGGTTCCGAGCCCGTATTTCTCCATTTGACCTAAAATATCAGACTCCGAAAATCGTGCAGGAGGTTCGGTTAGCTTTTTCTCGGCTTGAACCTGACCGATCGAGAAGGACTGTCCATTCGTGATCTGTCCAAGCTTTTGCCCGCTTAACTCTTCGTCTTTTCCTGTTATAGCTTTAAAACCTGCATCAACCACGACCGTTTCCTTCGTAGAGAAGGACTCCCCGTTCACATCAAACACGGCACGAACGGTTTCGTACTGATAGGCAGGGTAAAAAAGTGCAAGGAACCGCTTCACGATTAAATCGTAGAGTTTTCGTTCATCTGACTCTAAATCACGAAGGAATAATCGCTCTTCTGTAGGGATAATGGCATGATGGTCTGTTACTTTCTCATTATTAAACACTCGTTTTGCGAGTACTTTCCCTTTGTTAGCAAGAATGCTACGTACTTCTTCCTTATAACCACCCGCAATCGCTTCGACACGATCAAGCATAGTCGCTTCCATATCCGTTGTAAGGTAACGTGAGTCAGTACGAGGGTAGGTTACGAGCTTATGCTGCTCATACAATTTTTGCAGAACACTCGATGTCTTTTTCGCTGAAAAGCCAAAGCGTTTGTTGGCATCACGTTGAAGTTCCGTTAAATCATACGGCAGAGGCTGTTGTTCAGACTTTGCGGTACGATTGATCGACTGAACAACCGCTTTTTGCCCTTTGCCCTTTGCTACAATACGATCTGCTTTGTCCTGGGAGAAAATTCGCTTTTCCCCATTTTCCTCCCAATCGGCTTTCAGAGGTCCAATTTGGGCGGAAATCGTCCAGTATTCTTGCGGCTTAAATGTCTGAATGGCTTTTTCGCGTTCCATTACTAACGCAAGAGTAGGAGTTTGCACTCGACCTGCAGAGAGTGGGTCCTTATATTTAGTCGTTAAAGCACGAGTAACATTAAGTCCAATCAACCAATCGGCTTCTGCTCGACAAACCGCGGATGCATATAAATTTTCATATTCGCTTCCCGGACGGAGCTTAGCAAATCCTTCTTTAATCGAACGATCCGTATGGGATGAGATCCACAAACGCTTAATAGGTTTATTCCAGCGGATTTTTTCTAAAATCCAGCGCGCAACAAGCTCCCCTTCACGTCCTGCGTCGGTGGCAATGATGCATTCCTTCACATCTTTACGTTTGGCAAGAGACTCGATCGCTTTATACTGATGAGAGGTTTGTTTCATAACCTTTAGCCCCATCTTATCAGGGATAATCGGCAGGTCTTCTAAATTCCATTGCATGTATTTCGTATCGTAATGCTCAGGCATTTTTAACTCAATTAAATGTCCAAGCGCCCAAGTGACAATATACTTCGGCCCTTCAATATAGCTTTTATGTGTTTGTGAACAACCAAGAACGCGCGCAATTTCTCTAGCTACGCTTGGCTTTTCAGCAAGTACAAGTGATTTCATTATTTATCCTCCGAATTTCCATTTGCTCGGGATAAGTATACAGGAAAACGAAAGAAAAGGGGAATAAGAAAAGCTCATGGCACTGGTCAAATAAGAAAGACCTTGCGATTGCAAGGTCTATTCGACGTCTTTAGTTTCCACTCGGTTTTTAAACGCTTCACGTACGACAAGAAATTCCTCATCGCCAATTGCGTCCTTTGTATGTTTTTCAACAAGAGTCCCTTCAGGAAACTTCCCAGGATGTCCCTTTTTCTTATGCTCAAATTCTTTTCCGCGACCCATTTTTCCACACTCCTTTCCTCCAAATTAGCTTTTCCGGAAAAATTCCCTTCTATGTAGAAAAGAAACAGGACAGTTCAGAAGGTTCATGCATATTTATAGAAAGTAATGGGTTGTGAATTTTTAAAAAGGGAGGGGGATCTAAGTGACCAATCAATCTCAAAATGAACAACAGCCATTTTATGCGACTCGAGACGATCAAGCTCCAACATTTACGACAAATGGATTTGTAAATGGAGAAATCAAATCATTTGAACTTGAGCAATATAAAGGGAAATGGCTTCTATTATTTTTCTATCCAAGTGACTTTACACCCGTCTGAGAGACAGAACTAGCAGCGGTCGCTGCTGTTTACCCATATTTTCAGGGAATGAATGTCGAGATTTTGGCTATTAGCACAGATAGCATCTATTCACATAAAGTGTTTCGTGAAACCACTCCCTCTTTACAAAATGTCTACTACCCTATGTTGAGTGACAGAACTCATGCGATCTCCAAATCGTATCGAGTACTGGATGAGAAAACAGGAGCTGCGTTTAGAACCTCTTTTTTTATAGATCCGGAACAGATCATTGTTGCTAAGCTCGTCTATCCGAGGGAAGTCGGACGAAACCTTTATGAACATGTAAGGCTTATGCAGGCCCTTCAACATGCAAAAAATACCGGTAAAGGTGTCCCAGCAAACTGGATGCCTGATCAAAGTTAGAAAACAAATGATGGAAAACTCCCTCGCTTTCCACTATACAAGGTTTAATAAGGGAAGGAGGGATGTTCATGGATTTTTCTCGAACTATGTCGGAGGAACGCATTCGTAAGGCGATTGAAAATGGTGACTTCGATCATTTACCTGGCTATGGGAAACCATTAAAACTCGATGATTTATCTGCCATTCCAGAAGAACTTCGTATGGCATATACCGTGTTGAAAAATGCGGGATATTCTCCGGAAGAATATGCACTCAAGCAGGAAATGATGTCTATTGAATCACTGTTAAATGCCTGTGATGACGATAAACAAAAACTTGGTCTTCAGAAAAAGTTAAACGAAAAGATGCTGCGTTATAACAGTATGTTATCCAAACGCCGCGTGAACACAAACTCTTCTATCTTTAAAAATTATGAGCAAAAAATAAATAAGAAGTTATTTTAATGCCTAAGGAAACCCTTGGGTATTTTTTTGTTCTATCTTCCGACATATTTTTTTACATATTCTCTTAAAAAAATGGCTACATAGCCGAAATAAATAGTAATAGGTTGATAGAAATAGGACTTCTATCACGAAGATACTCAGGAAAAGACAGGAGAATGAAGTATGGATAAAACGTCGGTAATAGGTGTTGTCATCGGAGTCGTAGCTGTACTAGTGGGGATGTTCTTTAAAGGCGTTAGCCCCGTGCAGCTTGTGAATCCTGCGGCACTTTTAATTATCTTGTTAGGAACGGTAGGGGCCGTGACAATTGCATTCCCAACAAGTGAAATCAAAAGAGTACCCAAGCTTTTCGGAAAGCTTTTTAAAGAAGACAAGCTACCAAACCCAGCAGACTTAATTAAAATGTTTTCTGATTGGGCGCAGCTAGCTCGTAAAGAGGGGCTATTAGCTCTAGAGTCAAAGACGAATGAAATCGACGATGATTTCTTGAAAAATGGATTATCGCTTGCTGTTGACGGACAAAGTGCCGACTATATTCGCGACGTGCTATCGGAAGAAATTGAAGCGATGGAAGAAAGGCATCAATCTGGTGCACTAATTTTTACTCAAGCAGGAACGTACGCTCCAACTCTTGGGGTACTTGGTGCAGTAGTAGGTTTGATTGCTGCCCTTGGATACATGAATGATATTGAGGGACTAGGTCACGCGATCAGTGCTGCCTTTATTGCCACTCTATTAGGGATTTTTACCGGTTATGTATTATGGCATCCCTTTGCAAACAAATTGAAGCGTAAGTCTAAGCAAGAAGTGAAAATTAAACAAATGATGGTAGAGGGAATTCTATCAATACTAGAAGGAGAAGCTCCTCGAGTAATTGAAACAAAACTAGCTTCGTACCTACCTGGCAGTGAAAAGAAGAAGTTCTTAGCGGCGACAGGAGAACCGGCAAATGAGTAAGCGCCATAAGAAGCATCATCATGAGGAGCATGTGGACGAATCTTGGTTAATTCCTTACGCTGACCTTTTAACTCTGTTGCTAGCTTTGTTTATCGTATTATTCTCAATGAGTTCGTTGGATGCGAAAAAGTTTCAAGCAATGGCAGAAGTGTTTAATGCTCAGTTTACAAGTGGAACGGGAATATTTGAGTTTCCAAGCCCGATTCCAGAAGAAGGGGCAACTGCACCAGACGAGCAGCAAAATGACTCTGAAAATACCGAACAATCTCAGGCACAATCTCAAGGGATGACCGAAGAGCAAAAGCAGCAACTAGTTGAACAAGCAGAACAGGTAGAGCTTCAAGCCATTCAAGCAAAGGTGAACGAGTATATAACCACTAAAGGGCTAGAGGACAAACTTGAAACCACTCTCGAAGATGACGGTTTACACGTAACGATACGAGACAACGTTTTATTTGAATCAGGAAGTGATTCTGTTAGAACCCAAGATTTAACCATTGTAAGAGAGATTTCAGATTTACTCGTTATGGATCCAGCACGAAGTGTTATTATCAGTGGACATACAGATAATGTTCCGATAAAAAATGCACAGTTCTCATCTAACTGGGAGCTAAGCGTCATGCGTGCCATTAATTTTATGAAAATCTTACTTGAAAACGACAAGCTTGATCCAAGTTGGTTTAGTGCGAAGGGATACGGAGAATTCCAACCTATCGCTTCAAATGAAGATGCCGCTGGAAAAGCGAAAAATCGTCGTGTAGAAATTTTAATTTTACCAAGAACGGCAGACTGAGCCTACAATAGGTTCAGTCTTTTTCTATTTTAAAAATAAAAAAGGGTCACTCCAAAAAGAGTGACCAAAAAGAGATACAAGGGATTATTCATTAGGAAGCGCTTACAAGAAATACCAAAAAAAAATCTAATCGTTGTTATTATCAGGTTGTGGTACTTCCGGCTTACACATTCGATCCATTAAAATCCCAGCAAAGAGTATGCATGCAATTGGAATGGTAAAATTCAAGATGTGAACAACGGTCATGGAAATACCTCCTTCACACATGGTTGAATCTACTTTAATTATAGTGTTTTTTCACAAAAATGGCAAACAAATTTCATAAATTATACAAATTTAGCAATTGACAACAATCAGGATTCAAGAAATTAGATATATTTTTCCAGTAAGTGAGAATAATAAAGGTAGTAAATGGTTAAACAAAAGTTTATAATAAAGACAAATGTCTATATTATCATGAGGTGAATTATGAGTGATAAGGAAGCAACGATACTTGGACTGATTAAAAGAGATCCATTTATATCTCAAAATGAGTTGGCGGAAAGGACGGGCTTATCTCGTTCAGCTGTTGCTGGTTATATTTCTTCTCTTACAAAGCAAGGAAAACTATTAGGTCGGGCCTATGTATTACCTAATAAAAAACAGGTGATTTGTATAGGTGGAGCTAATGTAGATAGGAAAATGCAAGCGATCGATAAGCTGCAGTTAGGAACATCCAATCCTGCTAGCACTAGTAATTCTTGCGGAGGGGTTGCAAGGAACATTGCCGAAAACTTGGGAAGACTAGGATTAGATGTTTCTCTTATGAGTGTTGTAGGTGATGATCATGAAGGGAAATGGTTACTAGACTATACTAGGGCATACGTTGATATAGAGCCTTCGAAAATTCTCCCAAATGAAGTAACAGGAACGTATACGGCTGTTTTAGATGTGGATGGGGAAATGGCGGTTGCTCTAGCAGATATGGGCATTTATGATTCTGTCGATTTAGAGTTTGTTGAAAAACGCTGGGGTTTTCTTGCATCAACAGAGCTTGTGATGCTTGATACAAACTTCCCTTCTGACGTACTCGCAAAAGTAATTGATCGTTGTAGAGAAGAAGCGATTCCACTCGTTATTACTCCTGTTTCAGCTCCAAAAATTAAGAAGTTACCACAAAATCTTGATGGTGTGGCCTGGCTAATAGCAAATAAGGACGAAGCAGAGGCTTTAGCGGAGATACAAATTAAAGACGAAGGTGACTTTTTTAAGGCGGCAGAAGCAATTATGAAAAAAGGCGTTGAGAGAGTTGTCATTTCTCGCGGAGACAAGGGACTTATTTATTTTACAAAGACAAATGAAGCGGGTGTACTGTTACCGCCAAAGGTAGATGTTGTAGATGTAACGGGTGCAGGAGATGCGCTGGTTGCAGGAATTGTCTATGCCTATTTACGCGAGTTAAAAACAGAAGATGCCTGCAAAATTGGAATGGCGTGTTCCATGCTAACTTTAGCAACCGAGGAAACGGTTAACCCGTCATTGAATCATCAACAGCTACAAGAAGCTTTTCAACATAATTTCCACTAAGGAGCAAACAAATATGGAAAAATATTTAGAATACTCACAAGAAGTTTTAGAAGCGAAAAGAAATAATGTACCAGTCGTGGCATTAGAGTCAACGATTATCTCTCACGGAATGCCGTACCCACAAAATGTACAAACGGCAAAGGAAGTAGAGGATATTATTCGTAAAAATGGTGCGGTACCAGCTACGATTGCTATTTTAGACGGAAAAATAAAAATAGGCTTATCAGACGAAGAGTTAGAAATGCTTGCTACCCGAAAGGACATTGAAAAGGCGAGCCGTAGAGATTTACCATACCTAGTAGCGACAAAGAAAAATGGAGCAACAACGGTAGCAGCAACGATGATTTGTGCAGAGCTTGCTGGAATTGAAGTGTTCGTAACTGGTGGGATTGGTGGAGTTCACCGTGAAGCTGAAGTAACGATGGATGTTTCAGCAGATCTTCAAGAACTCGCTCAAACCAATGTGGCTGTTGTGTGCGCAGGTGCGAAGTCTATTCTTGATATTGGTTTAACACTAGAGTATTTAGAAACCCATGGGGTGCCAGTGGTTGGCTTTGGTACTGATGTTCTTCCAGCTTTTTATACAAGAACAAGCCCTTTCCAAGTGAACGTTCAAGTGGAAGATGAAAAGGAAGCAGCGAGCATGATTCGTACAAAGTGGGAATTAGGATTGAACGGTGGAGTGGTGATTGCTAACCCAATCCCGGAAACAGATGCTCTTGAAGAGGAATTTATCAATGGTGTGATTGAAACGGCATTAACAGAAGCAAAGGAAAATGAGATTGCGGGTAAAAATGTCACTCCATTCCTTTTAGCAAAGGTAAAAGAACTTACAGAAGGAAGAAGCTTAGAAGCAAATATTGCATTGGTTAAAAATAATGCTGATGTTGGATCAAAAATAGCAGTTCAACTTAACACTCTATCTTAAAAATATTTTTGAGGAGTCAGTCTCACAAGGACTGATTCCTTTTTTTTTTGCATAAAAATAGTACTAGATTTACAAATTCCGAAAACGTACACTGTAACGAACGATTTGTTCTTAAAAAAATTATAAATGTAAGAAAGAAGGAGAAAAGAGCTGAAAACTAAAGGGAAGTGTTCATTATAACGAAAAAATGGTCATTTTAGAGTGTTTAGTTTACCCTCACTTCCGTCTAAAATAAAAGTAAATTATTCTTTATATAGAACGAGAAATAATAGAATAAGAAACGAAAACTATTAGAATAGTAGGTGGCGGGAATGTACCGGAAAAACTGTGACAAATGTTATCGTCCATCATACAGCAGTTCGGAAGCAGGGGAATGGATCTGTCCGATATGTGGTCATAATCTAACAAAGTTACCTTTTTTTGATGCAGTTACACTTGAAAGGGTACATGTAAATATCATTCCTATCCAAAGAAAATTAAAAGCATATGAGAATCAAAAACTAGGAATAAAGACTTAATCATTAAAAGTCAGAAAATTTTTAAAATGATTTCGACAGTGGGCGACATGAAGACTTATGATTTTTGTGCTTGATCTTACAAATGTAAAAAAATGTATGAATTCTTTAGGGCTCAATTGTTCTTTATGAAGGTCCTTGTCGAATAGTGTAACTAATTAGTTGGGAAAGTTTTTAAGTGTATGACAGATTTTTACACAATTTACTAAAAACGAGTAGTAAAATGATTGATAAGTGAATCACATGGGAGAGCAAACCACAGAAAAAGGCAAACCTTCTGAAAAGGGGGGACGCAAAGTCGCAGGTCTAAGGTAGTTAGAAGTTTTTTTGCTAAGACGGCTGGACTGCCTGGAATACGATCGTATTTTAGGGGGAGATCGAGGAATGTTGGAAACGAGTGAAGTGACGTTAGAAGAGCTAGACTATGAGTGGATGATGTTAATTCTTGAAGCAAAAAAGTTGGGTTTAGAGAAAGATGAGATTAGAAGATTTTTAGGTGAGAATGAAATCAGAGGATAAAAAGAAACTAGCTTACATAGCAGGTTGTTTCATACATAGAATGAAAGTATTTCTGTTAGGGTCGGACCGTATGGGAATGCTTTTTATTTTGGAAAAAAAGACAAAATCACCTGGATTTTGTCTTTTTGTTTTAGTTATTATTTGATTGATTACTTCTCCATTTATTAAACTCAAGAAACTCTTTAAACTGATCCTTTGAAACCCCAGAGTTCATAGCCTCTTTCACAAGCTTCATCCAGTCAGAGTCTAGTTCATCTTTATTTGGATGTTCGTGTATAAGATGGTCAACTGGTACATGAAGGACAGCTGAAATTTTCTCGAGAAATTGGATAGACGGATTTGTTTGTAAATTTCTTTCTAATGAACTTAAGTATGATTTCGCGACACCAGCCTGTTCAGCTAGCTCAGACATGGACATTTTCTTTTCAAGACGAAGTTTCTTAACACGATCTCCAATCATCTAGATCACTCACCTATCTCTCTGTATGAATTCATAATAGCAAAAAAAATTCGTTAGTTCCATATTCAGAACGAAAATAGTAGGTTCCGTTCTTAAAAATTCTTTAGTTAGTCACAAATGGATAGTTTTTACGGTTCTAGTGATTAAAAGCTGATAAACAACTTTTAACCCTTCTATGTAGCATTATACACAATACCATTCGTATTGAAAGTGATAATTGTGGCCGTAACTAAAAAATTCCCACTGTCCACCCCAGACGCACAAAACCACCCCATCTGTCCACGAACGGTGACAGACGCCACCAAAAGACAGAATGCCCCATTTTGTCCACGGAGGGTGTCTGACACCCTCTTATACCCGGGATGGGGGTGGGTGAAACCTATTTTTTTTGTTCGACAAATTCTTTTTTTGTGTTTGTTGATTTTAAAGGGGGGAAGGGAATTCAATCAAACGTTTGATTGACTATTGTTTGAGGTTATCTAACAAAATTAGACATAGGAATGCTTTGCTAATATAGACCGATAGAGAGTACAATATAGACTATACATTATTGGGATTTGGGGAAGTGAGATAAATGATTGTATTAAAATCACCTCGTGAAATAGAGGCCATGAAAAAAGCAGGGGAGCTTCTGGCTGCTTGTCATAAAGAAATTAAAAAAATGATCCGACCAGGAATAACAACTTGGGAAATTGACCAGTTTGTTGATAAATATTTAGCACAGCATGGTGCAATTGCTCAGCAAAAGGGGTATAGAGGTTACGAATACGCCACATGTGCTAGTATTAATGATGAGATATGTCACGGCTTTCCGAGAAAAGACCCTCTAAATACAGGGGACATTGTTACAATAGATATGGTTGTCAATGTGAATAGCGCCTTAGCAGACTCTGCGTGGACATATATCGTTGGAGAAGCTTCTGAAGAAACAAACCGTCTTGTAGAGGTAACTAAAAAGAGCTTATACAAAGGAATTGAAGCAGCCGTCGTAGGAAATCGAATCGGAGATATCGGACATGCGATTCAAACCTACGTGGAAGGAGAGGGATTCTCGGTCGTAAGAAACTTTATTGGTCATGGAATTGGCCCCTCCATTCATGAAAAGCCGGATGTTCCACATTTTGGACTACCAGGAAAAGGTCCTCGCATAAAAGAGGGAATGGTATTTACGATCGAACCGATGGTTAATATTGGAAGCTATGAAACGAAGATGGATTCCAATGGTTGGACCGCTCGTACTGTGGACGGAAAAAACTCAGCTCAATTTGAGCACACCATTGCCATCACAAAGAATGGTCCGATCATTCTAACAGATCAAGGTGAATAATCAATCCATATCAACACAAAACTATATGAAGTAAGATGGAGGAAGACCCATGACAGAAAACCATGAAACAGAAAAAAAGAAAATAAGCTTACAAGAAGCCATTAAGCAACAACTAGAAAAAAAGAAAAGTCAGCAAGCAGGAGGGAAAGCTAGCGCCAACGGTCCTGCAACAACGAAGAAAATGAAAAGCCAGCAAACCAAAAAGGTGAGCAATCAACGCCGTAAAATGGGTGTGTAATTAGGCAGGACCTAAAATAGGGAACAACACGTAACTCGTGCTGTTCCCTTCTTATTCTAAAAAAACTTATTCCTCATCTTGTACTTCTCCATCGCCAATCTCATCTTCTCCTGGTGCGTCGTCACAAGCAACAACAGACGTCACTAGAAAACCAGCAAGTAAAACCATAAGAAGTTTACGTATCATTCAAACATCCCTCCTTTCAAAATATGGATAACTCCATCATATTATTTGAAGGTCCCACCCAAACTATTCCCCTATCAATCCTATAGAAGAAGCGAAACTTAGGAGTAAAGGGCAATAGGAATGCTGACGAACAATTTGTATACTAAAGGTAATAATGAGTGTAGAGGGAGTAACCATGAGATTAATTCGAATTGATGAATATGAGCCACGCACCATGCAGTTGGCCAAACCGATTTTTGATCGGCAGAAAAGGGTCCTCCTCGCAGCAGGACGTTCGATCCATCCAACATACTTGCAAAAGTTAATCGATCTTGATATTCGATATTTATTTATAGAGGACGCACAGTCATTCGGAATTTCTATGGAGGAGATGCTCGATGTTCCGACATGGGTGGATGCAGTAGATGTACTACAAGCGGTTTATAAAGCCGTAGAGAAAAAGGAAGAACTTCCGATTCGACCGATTCAACAGCTCGCGATTAAGTTGGTTGAGGAAGTAAATAAAAGAAAAGCCATTCTTTTAATTCCGGCCTCTTCATTAGCGGAAGATCTACGCGAGTATGCCCACTCGGTTAATGTCACACTTCTTGCGTTGCAAATCGCGAAAAAATTTCAAATTTCTCAAATGCAAATTCGTGATTTAGCAGTCGGTACATTACTTCATGACATAGGAAAGGTTCTAACCCCTTTGGAGGATGATCATCCGAGGGTAGGGTTCGAATATTTACGAAAAACAAGAGAAGTGAGTTTGCTTTCTGCACATGTTGCCTATCAGCACCACGAAGCCTTTGATGGTAATGGAGTACCTAGAGGGTTACGTGAAAAAGAGATACATGAATTTGCCCAAATCTGCAGCATTGCGAATTTTTACGAGAATGCATTATCGAAAAAGGGGATTCCTCCTCATGAGGTGATGGAGTATGTAATGACAAAGAGTGGAACGCTTTTTAGTACGGATCTGGTCAAACGATTTGTCCAAGAGGTACCACATTTTATTCCTGGCACGAAGGTCATTCTAAATAATGGGCGAAAAGCGATTGTCACGAAAGTAAAAGGAAATCTTCAAAGACCGTTCGTACGATACTTAGATTCAAATGAAGAAGTTTCGTTAGGGGAAAATCACACATTACTTATCACAGAAGTGTTGGACCAGTAAAAAAAGAGGCGGGGCACAACGGCTGTTGTCCCTCCTTCATTTGATATACAATTTATCTGACAAAAAATATCTAAGAAATAAGCGGAGATTTTTCCGTTAGACTGCACAGTAAAGCTCTGTTCAGGGGATATAAGCGGAGGTTTCCGATTAAGCAGAGTAAAATCACCCATTTTTACGTTTTTTGAGTAAATAGGCGGAATCTTTCCGTCTGTTTAAGCTATTTTGAGTGCAATTTTCTAATCTAAGAGGAATTTCTCCGCTTAATGTTTAAACCATGCTGATTCCCTCATCTCTAGGAACCAAAAATGGATATTAAAAATGGCTCAGTATAGTAACCTGAGCCATGCAGTACAAAAGGGGCCGTTTTAAAAAAATCGGCGCATTATTGTTTTCTTAGATTCCCTAATTCCTCCGCAAGTGCTTGCGTTTCACTAGGGCTAAATGAATCTCTTTTCATGACTAGGTCATAAATTTCTTTTAGCTCTTCATACATATTTTCATCAAAGTGTGATGGTTTGATGGCACCTAAATTTAATACCTTTAACTTTTCTTTTATTTTCTCAATCATATATTCCACGTTTTCTACTGATTTCTCAGATAAGTTCATTGTTCGTTCTCCCCTTTTTCTTCAAGCTTGTAAAATTATCTTTCCATGTTCCCCTATAAAAGTCAAATGAATTTCGGCAACTTCTTTCCTGAAAGGTTGAAAAGCCGTTCCTTTTCCTACAAAATGTAGAAAGGAGGGAAATAGTTATGGTTAAAGTATTATTTGTGTGCCTCGGGAATATTTGTCGTTCACCAATGGCAGAGGCGATGTTTCGTGATTTAGTGAAAAGGGAAGGATTAGAACATAAAATAACGGTTGACTCTGCGGGTACGGGAGATTGGCATCTTGGGAAGCCTCCTCATCAGGGAACACAGGATATATTAAGTCAGCATCAAATTAGTTTTGAAGGTCAGGTGGCGAGACAAATCGCTGAAGCGGATCTGAACGAGTTTGATTATATTGTGGCAATGGACTCGCAAAATGAAAAAAATATACATAAGCTGAATGCTCTTCAGTCGTCTGCCAAAATTGTAAAATTACTTGATTATGTTCCGGAGGCAGAAAAAGTGGATGTTCCAGACCCGTACTTTACCGGGAACTTTCAAGAAGTGTTTGATTTATTAAAGATCGGCTGTGAACGTTTATTAAAAGAAATTCAAACGAATGAGAATGCAAGCTGGGAGGGAAAATGAGATGAGTGGAACAAAAAAGTTTTGGACAGGTGTCCTTTGGGGAGCTCTTGCCGGAGGGGCAATCAGTTTACTCGATCGTGACACCAGACAGGCTGTTGTACAAAGCTGTAAAAAGACAAGTGGGGAGCTATCCTATTATATCAAGCACCCAGATGAAGTGGTCGAACAGGTGAAGGATGCGACAACAAAAATTCGTTCAACCGTAGAGCAAGTGAGCGGAGACATTTCTTTTATCGCTGACAAGGTCGAGGAACTTCGCGAAGTAACACCAGCCGTAAAGGGGATTGTCAAGGAAACAAAAGAAGTTTTCCAAAACGAAGAAGAATAGTTCATCGTAAAGAAGGGGGAATGGAATGGTTATTAATCTAAGATTTCTTACCTTACTTACAAAAAGAGTATTGCAGGATGATGTATTTGGACTGGCTGCACAGCTAGCCTACTTCTTTCTGCTTTCTTTATTTCCACTGCTCATATTTTTAGCGACGCTGATTTCGTTTTTACCCATTTCTCAACCAGAGCTCTTAGGATTTATAGAAGATTTTGCTCCAACTGAAACCTTTACACTGATCGAAACCAACTTAAACGATATTATGGAAAAAAGGAACGGGGGATTGCTCTCTTTCGGGATCATTGCCACCATTTGGTCAGCATCTAATGGAATTAACGCCATTGTTCGAGCATTTAACCATGCGTATGATGTCAAAGAAAGTCGGTCCTTTTTCGTCGCAAGGGGTATGTCTATCTTATTAACCTTTGCGATGATTTTTGTCTTTATTGTTGCTTTGTTGCTTCCTGTTTTCGGAAAGCAAATCGGCATATTCTTATTTTCTGCATTTGGTTTATCAGATGAATTTTTGTCGATTTGGATTGCGTTTCGATGGGTGGTTAGTTCCCTCATTTTGTTTACGGTATTTGTTGGTCTGTACTGGATCGCACCAAATAAAAAATTTAAGTGTGTCCGTGCGGTACCTGGGGCCATTTTTGCAACCATCGGGTGGGCACTCGTTTCGCTTGCTTTTTCCTACTATGTAAGCAATTTTGGTAATTACTCGGCAACCTATGGAAGCATCGGAGCGATCATCGTATTGATGATTTGGTTTTATATGTCCGGAATTATTATGATTATTGGTGGAGAAATTAATGCACTTTATAGCAAAATGAAGGACGAAGCATGTTAAAAAGCCGGGGATGATCCCCGGCTCTTTCTATGACTTTAATAAACGTAAGCTGTTCAAAATAACAAGAATCGTACTACCTTCATGTCCGATGACCCCAAAAGGAAGGTCTAAAAATTGGAGGAAGTTTGAAGCAATTAACAACATGATGACAGTGATCGAAAAAATGACATTTTGTTTGATAATCCGATTCATTCTTTCAGACAGTGTAATGGCTTCGGCAATGCGAGGAAGATCGTTCTTCATTAACACGATATCAGCTGTTTCAAGTGCAACATCGGAGCCTTCACCCATGGCAATCCCCACATTAGCGGTGGCTAAGGCAGGTGCATCATTGATCCCATCTCCAACCATGGCAACAGTACCAAAACGCTTTCGAATTTCTTTTAATTTTTCCACCTTTGTTTCTGGCAGGCATTCAGCAACATATTCATTTACATGACTTTCGCCAGCGATCGCTTCAGCGGTTTTCTCACTGTCGCCTGTTAGCATGATCGTATAGATCCCTTTTGCTTTTAATAAATCAATGGCCGCTTTTGTTTCCTCACGTACCACATCCTTTAATGCAATAAGGGCAACAAGTTTCTCATTTTGATTGACAAAAACAATCGTTTTTCCTTCAGATGCAAGCTGTTTAGCTATGCCTTTAGAAAAGCTTTCTGCCTCTATCTTGCCAACAAAGTCAGCTTTACCAATTTTCCAATCCATCCCGTCAACACTTGCTTTTATACCATATCCCGATACATCTTCAATGCTATCAGGATGATTGAGCGTAGCTCCTGTTTCTTTCTTAACATAAGTAACAATCGCCTGAGCTAGTGGGTGATTCGAATGATTCTCAATAGATGCGACTGCTTGTAAAAGAGGCTGCCTTTCCATACCTTCGACAACAATGATATCTGTTACCTCAGGCTTCCCTTTTGTAAGTGTTCCAGTTTTATCAAAGGCAATGGCTTGCAGATGGCTAAGGTTTTCTAGATGAACCCCCCCTTTAAAAAGGATGCCGTGCTTCGCGCCATTGGAAATGGCCGATAGTGTTGCCGGCATGATCGACGCAACTAACGCACAAGGAGAGGCAACCACTAGTAAAATCATGGCCCGATAAAAGGTTTCCGTCCAACTCCAGCCAAGAACATAATGAGGAACAAACATCATAAGAACAACAACCGCAAGAACGACTTTTACATAGGTCCCTTCGAATTTTTCAATGAAAAGCTGAGAAGGTGATTTTTCGCTTTGTGCGGATTGAACCAATTGAATGATCTTTTGAAATAAAGTTTCGCTACTTGGCTTCGTGATCTCAACGGTAAGAGATCCATTTACATTCACCGTACCTGCAAATACTTCTTCGCCGATTCCTTTACTTACAGGAATCGATTCTCCAGTAATCGCCGCTTCATCTAAGTTTGATTGACCTTTAATAATTTTCCCGTCTGAAGGAACACGTTCACCAGGTTTGACTAAAATATGATCGCCGATACGAAGCTCACTTACATGAACCGTTGTCTCATGATTCCCGCGGATAAGGAGTGCCTCTTCAGGCTGAAGTTCCATTAAAGCGGAGATCTCCTTATGGCTCTTATTCATGGTATACGTCTCGAGTGCTCCACTCATCGCAAAAATAAAGATAAGAATGGCACCCTCTGTCCAATAACCGATAATCGCTGAACCAATCGCAGCAAAGATCATCAGCATTTCAACGTTCAATTCCTTGTCTGCAATCGTATCCTCTATTCCTTCCTTCGCCTTAGCAAATCCACCGATCACAAAAGCGAACAGAAAAACAACAATAGAAGCAGCTGACCAATCCATTTTTTCTAATATCCAACCAACCGCAATGAGAACACCACTAGTAATAGCAGCAATTAATTCAGCATGCGGCTTCATTTTTTCAAAAAAGCTTTCATTTGCTTCAATAGGTCTCTCTAAAGCCTTTAATTCTGTATTCATATTCTCTCCTCCATTCGTCTAATTGAGAAAAATAATCAAAGTCATTACCCCTAAAAAACACGAAAGCTGTCATCTAATGATGACAGCAGAATTGCTTGGGTTATATTTTATTAACTTCATCATACCATATATCTTACGAGGTAAGAAGGGTTTTGCTCATTATATTTTTCTTCCTTAGATCGATAGAGGATCTACCACATTTACATACATTGTAATAGTTTTAATTTTAAAATTAGTAAAATCATGCATTTCTTTCACTCGCTAAGTTTACTTTCATCCGTTTCCCAAACACAACAATCACAAGGAAGATGGAAAAAAGAAGCGTACTGACGATATGAAAAAAGCTGATTTGTTGAAAGGCTTGAATGATGACCCCACCAATCGAAGGTCCTGTTAAGCTTCCCAGGCTAAAAGCGATCCCACAAAGCAAATTTCCTGTAGGTAATAAATTTTTTGGCATAATATCAGTCATAAACGCTATTCCAAGCGAGAATGTTGAACCTACCACCATACCGGATGAGAGGAAACAAATAAATAAACCAAGAAATGATTCTTCTAAAAAGCTCGCTGCAGAGAAGCTCGTAAATCCAAGAAATAAAATGACGATCAGCACTTTCCGGCGACCAAAGCGGTCACTAAGAATTCCAAGCGGTAGCTGTGTAATAATCCCACCAACTGCGAAGGAAGTAAGCAAGATAGACACTTCTGACACTTCAATACCAGACCTGAGGGCATATACTGGAAAAATTCCATTCAGTGATGATTCCAAAAAGCCATACGCAAGGGGTGGCAAAAAAGCTACCCAACCATACTTTAGTGCTTGCCCAAATCGTTTTCCCGTGTCTTTTAGTCCACCGATCCCCTCGTCATTCTCAGGGTACTCATTTTTTAATGCGAAAATAAACACCCATCCGACAAGACAAATGGCTGAGGAGATGATAAACGGAAGGGAGGGACTAATGTTTACAAGTGGTGTCATCAGGGGTCCTGCCGCAAACCCTATTCCAAAAAACAATCCGTATAAGGATAGATTTCTTCCTCTAGTTGCTTCTGGAGAAGAAGAAGTAATCCAGGTTTGTGTCGCAAAGTGAAGGGCGTGGTCACCTATACCAATGAAAAAGCGAAGCAAAAGCCAAAACCAAAAGTTCTGCCACAAAGGAAAAAGGGCAAGGGCAACAACAACCAATAATCCCCCAATTAAAATAATATTTTTATATCCGAACTTTCGAAGCGGCTGCTCCATAAAAGGAGAGGCTATAAGAATTCCTATATATAAAGCAGTAGCATTCATTCCGTTCATTCCAGAACTAATCCCGCTTTTTTCAAAAATAACCGCGACTAATGGAAGCAGCATCCCTTGGCTGAAGCCTGAAATCGCTACAATACTGACAAGGATCCAGAAAGCGTGTTTACTATTTTTCATATAATGTTTCTCCTTCATATTTCTTCTCCCATCATACAAGAATATTTCGGAGGTTGAAACAAAATTTTATCCTGAATTTCTTTATAAAATTGGAAAAATAGTGTAATCTCATGTGTATGAAAATCATATCGAGGTGAGCAAATGGAATTTCATATGAAGGATGTCGGGTTTTACACAGAAACTCCATACGGAAGATTAGATGTGTCAGGTGATGAAGCTTACGGATTCCGTCCTTATCAGCTTTTGGTTGCTTCTGTTGCCGTCTGCAGCGGGGGGGTTCTTCGCAAAGTGCTTGAGAAGATGCGCATGACCATTGAAGATATACACATTGCTACAGACGTTGAAAGAAACAAAGAGGAAGCCGATCGGGTCGAGGTGATCAAAGTTCACTTTACAATTAAAGGTGTGAACCTAGACGAAAAGAAAATTCATAAGGCAATGGAATTAACAAGGAAAAACTGCTCGATGGTTCAATCCGTGGTTGGAAAAATAGAAATCATTGAAACGTTTGAAATTGCTTCAAATGGTTCATAAAGGGGAGGGGCAGAATTTTTCTGCCCCTCTTTTTAAATGATTAACTCTTCCGGCTCACTGCCTGCTTTTTCAAAATAAAGGATTCTTTGTGGCTTGAAAGCTAATAATACGTAATTCGGATCATCCGAGCCCGACATCCATTCAGCTAACGAGTCGTCCCAAAATCTTTTTCGAAGGTCTGGCGATTCCTCAATGGAGGCGGTTGCTTCAATTTCACAATAATGATGGGTAAAGCTTCCTGCTTCGAGACCGAGTAAAATGTGAACATTTGGATTGGCATTCATGTCATCTAGCTTATGGGTGTGTTTGTGAGTGGCTGCATATAATGTTAACCCATCGTGAAAAAAGAGCATAAATCGGCTAAATGGTTTCCCGTCTTGAATCGTAGCAAGCGTTCCAATCGCGTGTTTATCAAACATATGTAGTACTTTATCTTTTACATTCATTACGATCTCTCCTTTTAAGAAGCTACCTATAATCTGTCTCGTAACCGAGTTTTTATAACTGATAAATTTTACATGGAAGAAGGAAGACATGATGGCAAATAAAGTATTCTTGATATTGGTCCTTGTGGGTGTGCCGTTATCTGTGATCGGTACGATGATGCACTGGTCAAGTATTATCATGTTTATTATCTACTGTTTAACGATTATTGCGTTATCTAGTTTTATGGGGAGAGCGACCGAGAGCTTGGCTATCGTTACCGGACCCCGAGTAGGAGGATTGTTGAATGCAACCTTTGGCAATGCGGTAGAGTTAATTATTTCTGTGTTTGCGTTAAAAGCAGGATTAACGGGTGTCGTTCTTGCCTCATTAACCGGTTCTGTCCTAGGAAACCTTTTGTTGGTGGCAGGACTTTCATTTTTTGTCGGCGGTATTAAATATAAAAGACAAACCTTTAATGTGTTCGATGCAAGACATAATTCTGGATTACTAATGTTTGCTGTGATTGTTGCATTTGTGATACCTGAAGTATTTTCAATGACCATGGAACCAACGGAAAAAATGTCCTTAAGCGTTGGCATCTCGGTGATTTTAATTCTTTTATACTTAGCGGCTTTATTTTTTAAGCTGGTTACTCATCGTGGGGTATATCAATCCTCTGACGAAGGTGAAGAACATGAGGAAGAGGTTCCGGAATGGGGAAGAAACAAAGCGATTGGAGTGTTATTTATTGCCACACTTGCTGTCGCATACGTTTCTGAAAATCTCGTTCATACCTTTGAAGTAGTCGGAGAAACCTTCGGATGGACCGAGCTTTTCATCGGAGTCATTATCGTGGCTATTGTTGGAAATGCTGCTGAGCACGCATCTGCGGTTATTATGGCTTATAAAAACAAAATGGATATCGCGGTAGAAATTGCGGTGGGGTCGACACTGCAAATATCGATGTTCGTAGCACCTGCGCTCGTGTTAGTTTCTTTATTTTTCCCAACACCGATGCCATTAGTGTTCACTATCCAGGAGCTGATTGCGATGGCGTCGGCTGTGTTATTGTCGATTATCATCGCAAACGATGGAGAATCCAATTGGTTTGAAGGAGCCACCTTACTAGCTGCCTATTTTATTATGGGAATTGGATTTTATTTATTATAAAGGCCAAAAAAGACTCGGTATCAAGAAACGATACAGAGTCTTTTTTTATTTTTTTAAGTAATATTGATATTTTCAAGAATATGTTGGACAAGGTCGGAATAAAAAGATACAGACGCTTGTTTTCTAGTTTATCAACTCCCTCTTTATAATGATGGTTTCGTTAAAGAAGAGACGAATAACAAGATAAACTACAAACCTCCTTTTAAAAGTGTTAAGCGAATGTTCTACTATCCTCCTTTGTTAGAATGTAAGCTTATTATAGCTCACAAAATTATTTATGTAAATATTCAGAACATTACAATATTGTTACAATTTGGCGAAAGGGGGCTTATTTACTCGTTGTTTATACATCGCTTATCGTTCTATGTTGGTGGACTTGCTATTTTGACTTTAGGTGCTTCTCTAACCATAAAAGCTGATCTTGGTGCTGGCCCTTGGGACTCACTGAATGTTGGATTGACCCATTTGGTAGGGCTAACGGTAGGTGGTTGGTCCATCATTATTGGTCTACTGTTAATCTTCTTGAATGCGCTGATCAAGAAGACGATGCCAGAAGTGTCCTGTGCCATCACGGTAGCTATTAGTGGGATTTTTATTGATGGGTGGCTATTATTTGTGTTTGATGGGTTTCATCCAGTAGGGTTCTATCCTAAGTTAATAAGCCTTACCGTGGGAATCCTACTCATTTCATTAGGCATCGCTACGTATATACAGGCAAGATGGCCACTGAGCCCAATTGACGACTTTATGATTGCTTTGAAGGATAGATACAAGATTACACTCGGAACAGCCAAAACGATTGGTGAGGTACTAGCCCTATGCTTTGCTGTTCTCCTTCATGGGCCGATTGGGTTGGGTACGTTTGCCGTGGCACTTGGTCTAGGGCCGTTTATTGCCTTTTTTAGCTTGATGTGGGAAAGAGTTTTAATTAAGAGATGGTAGAAGTTTTTGGCAAATGGATAATTTGATGGAACTCCGAAAAAACTAATATCAAATCTATGAGTTAGCTGAAAGGAGTTCCACTACATGAGAAAGTTATTGTATGCGCTAGTCGTTGGCTTTCTTTTCTCGCTCTTATCTTTTTCCACCATACACGCTGAAAAACCAGCTGCACCTGAAGCAAAAAAAGAAAAACAACAACAAGTTCAAGTTCCAAACTCAGTACTAAACATTACAAAAGAAAATACATATCCAAACCCAACTCAGGATATGCCGACCTTGCAACCTAGTGAACTGACTAAGGATTTAATTGAATCTTCTAAAGTGAAAATCGAAAACCCAGAATTGATTCGCATGTTAAATGAAACTACTGTGAACAGTACACCGTTTGCTGTCGGTTACCGTGCGATCATTTACTTAGGACAGTGGCCGCTAAATTATGAATCAAGTGAAACGGCACCGAACTGGGAATATCAAAAAATTAATACGAATTATGTAGACAATCGTGGAGGAAATACCAATTACCAAATGCATTATGTCCAAGAAATGCAGAAAATTGTACGAGGTGGATTAACATCCAAGGTGGCTAATGCAGAGGATGTTAAGAAAATGATGCTGTTAAAGGCTGCAGAAAAAACAGGTCTTCCTCTTGCATTTGAAACGGTCGTAGGCGGGGGGACGAAGAAGGATCAAGTTTACAATGTACCACCGAAACGCCTTGGCTATCTGTATGGTTACGCACCAGCTGTGAATGAAAAAGGAAAAGTCACTTACGGTGAAGTGTATATCATGCTTAAAGGCAGCAAAAAAATGATCGTGGTGAAAAACGTAACGTCGCAAGGAATAGGTGCTTGGATTCCTGTTCAGGACCATGTTTCATTTGGATTCATCGCACCAGATAAGCCGAGATAAGTGTAAGAATGAATAAAAGGGTCGATCACTAAACTTGGTGATCGACCCTTTCATTGTTAAATGAGAGCTTTCCGTGTAGAAAAATCCATGTCTTTATAATAGCTATTTTTCACTAACACATTCGGTCCTAGGCATCGAGCGGACGGACAATGGCAACTTAAGCTTTTGGCCAAATCCGTCTCAAGCCATTTATTAAAAATGCCAGGTAACTCATCGGTTTGAATATTTCCAAGTGGTGGAGTATCGCCGAAATCCGTTACGATGACTTCCCCTGTGAAAATATTAATATTGAGTCTTGAGCGTCCATCAGGATCATTGCGGACAGATACATTTTTTGCAAGACTAAGCTTTTGTAAAAGAGCTTGATCTTCTTCACTTGTGTTACACGCATAGAATGGTAACGTTCCAAACAGCATCCATACCTTTTCGTTTCGGAAGTCAAGTAATCGGTGAATCGCTTGGCGCATTTCGACTAGCCCGAGAACTTCTAGATTAGATGCGAAGTCAGAAGGGTACATCGGGTGTATTTCATGACGTTGACACTTCATTTCTTCAACGATCTGTTCGTGAATACTTTCTAAGTAGGGAAGAGTCCGCTTATTCAGCATCGTCTCCGCTGATACCATCACTCCTGCATCGACCAATGCACGGCTGTTTTCAATCATTCGATTGAAAAGTGCGGCACGTTGCTCACGAGTTGGTTTCTTTTCCATCATCGCAAATCCACCGTCGATAAAATCATCCACTGTTCCCCAATTATGCGAAATATGGAGAACATCTAAATAGGGGCTGATTTTATAATAACGTTCAATATCTAATGTAAGATTTGAGTTAATCTGAGTACGAACCCCACGTGAATGGGCATACTCAAACAAAGGAAGCACATAGTTCTCAACCGACTTCAGTGATAGCATAGGTTCTCCACCTGTAATACTAAGCGAGCGAAGATGTGGTATTTCATCAAGCCTTTGAATTAATAAGTCGACTGGCAAGCCCTTAGGATCCTTTGGCTGCAAAGTATAACCAACTGCACAATGCTCACAGCGCATATTGCAGAGTGTGGTTGTTGTAAATTCTATATTTGACAGGGTCATTTTCCCGTGTTGTTCTACATCCATATAAGCTTCCCAAGGATCATACTGGGGAGTGATGGTTGGTTTGTTCATTGTCTTCATCGATTCTCTCCTTTTTCAAGATCATCCTTTGCTATTATCAATTTGTATGATGAATCTGTCAATCCATGTTCAACTTCTTTGAAAAATGGGGAAAATAGAAGCAAACAGCCTTGAAAGTTGGAAGGAATTTCTGTAGGATGAAAAACGAGTGAAAGGAGCGAGTCGAATTGGGTAACAAAGTAAGCGATAAGAATTCACAGGTTACATTTTTAAAACAACGATTAAATATGTTTATTGAAGTATTGGATGCGATTGAGCCAGAAAATACAGAGCTGGAAGATATCGATCGTCTAATTGAAATGATTGATGATTTAGAATCAAAATGCCGAGAATTTAATAACCGCGATCAATAAATGACAAAGTGTAGCTTAGTGAAGCTGCACTTTTTTCTATAATGAAACTTATGTTACATGTATTCGTACATATATATAGAAAGGATGTGGAGAATGTTGAATATGGGAGATTTGTTATTTCAGATTTTATCCATGCTATTAATGGTCGGGTTTGTTACGGTGTTTATTTACATACTTGTGAGTTATTTAAATCGGTCGAAGAAACCTTCATCTTCAGCAATTGAAGAAAAACTGGACCGCATTATCGAATTGCTCGAACAGGAAAGAAAGAGGGAATAACTTTTATGTTAAGTAGAAGTCAGTTTGCGATTATCTTAGGGTTTGCCATCGTTCTTGGTATCATTGCGGCATTGGTTGACATTCCATTTTGGATATTAATTGTAGTCATTTTATTGATTACTATGGCAGTGAGCAATTTGCCCATCATGATCAACCTCTATCTAACGGACAATATGAAAAAGGTGGAGAGGTTTTTAGAAGCTAGACTGAATCAGCCTATCTTTCATTTTTATTATGCGTTAGCAAACGAGGATGACTTTCAGGTAGAAAAAGCACTTCGTGACGTACGTGAAAAATATAAAAAAGGTCATTATTATACAATTTATTCTGTTACATATGCTGCGTATAAAGGAAAGTTAGTGGAAGAAAAAGACGTAATTGCCAAGATCAAGCAGCCAGCGTTGCGATTGTATTATGAGGGGCTATTGGCGATTGAGGAGGAAGAGCTGGAGCGTGCCTTGCAACTCGCTAAGGAGCAGAAGAAACCTTGGATGAAGGAAGCGATATTAGCGGAGGTTGCAGGTAGACGTGGGGAGAGGGATCTCGAAATCAAGCACCAGCAGGAAGCGATTCGCTTGACGCATGGGCTTCAGAGGTACTTGTTGGTGAAGAAGTATGGGGTTGCGGGTGAAACTCGCGGATAAAAATAGGATTTTCTATGAAAGCCGACCTCGATGGCCGTGATACTCACGGCCGTTTTTAAATTTCCAAGGAGCGAATTGAACAACTCGCCGAAATAATCCTCAAAGTCGCCGATATAATAAAAAACTCGCTGATAAATCCTCTAAACTCGCTGATTTATTACTAAAACTCGCCGATAAACCGATCTACATCAAACACTCCGTACCTGTAACCGATTCCATCTAAACCCTTTTCATCAAATCGTGATAGGAGTATAATATGTGTGGGGAAATGTTGAAAAATTCATACTTATTTTTTTAGATACATGGGGAAGGGGAACCAGTCATGAATATCGAGAAGTTTCAGGAAAGTATGTATCAACTCATCGTAGAAACATCAACAAAACTGCCAAAGGATGTTCGACGTGCCATTCGTGCGGCGAAGGAAAAAGAGAGCGCAGGTACACGCTCAGCAATGAGCTTAGCAACAATTACAAACAATATTATGATGGCAGATGACAATGTGTCGCCAATCTGTCAGGATACAGGGCTACCAACGTTTAAAATTAAAACGCCTGTTGGAGCCAACCAAATCGTGATGAAAAAAGCAATTAAAGAAGCAATTGCCCAAGCAACGAAAGCCGGAAAACTTCGTCCAAACTCAGTGGACTCTCTTACCGGTGATAACAGTGGAGACAATCTTGGAGAAGGTACCCCTGTTATCAAGTTCGAACAATGGGAAAAGGATTATATCGACGTGCGCCTGATTTTAAAGGGTGGCGGTTGTGAAAATAAAAATATTCAATATAGCTTACCAGCAGAGCTAGAAGGACTTGGTCGCGCAGGTCGTGATCTAGATGGAATTCGAAAATGTATCATGCACTCGGTATATCAAGCACAAGGACAAGGCTGTAGCGCTGGTTTTATCGGTGTCGGTATCGGGGGAGATCGAACATCTGGTTATGAATTAGCAAAAGAGCAGCTATTCCGTTCGGTAGACGATGTGAATCCTAACGAAGATCTTCGAAAATTGGAAGAATACGTGATGGATCACGCTAATGAATTGGGAATTGGTACGATGGGATTTGGTGGGGAAACAACTCTCCTTGGTTGTAAAGTAGGTGTCATTAACCGTATCCCTGCGAGCTTCTTCGTATCTGTAGCGTATAACTGTTGGGCGTATCGCCGTTTAGGAGTAGAAGTGAATCCAGAAACAGGTGAGATCAACAGCTGGATGTATCAAGAAGGAGAGAACGTAGATTTTGCTGCGGAACAAGAAGCGCAAGCACAAACAGCGGCTTCTCAAGAAATAGAGAATCGCGTGGTTACACTTGAAGCGCCTATCACAGAAGAGCAAATCCGTGAACTTCAAGTGGGCGATGTTGTAAAAATTAATGGAATGATGTACACGGGGCGCGATGCCATTCATAAATATTTGTCTGACCATGATGCACCGATTAGCCTTGACGGACAAATCATTTACCATTGTGGACCGGTTATGCTAAAGGATGACGAAGGCAAATGGCATGTTAAAGCGGCTGGCCCAACAACCAGTATTCGTGAGGAGCCTTACCAAGGAGATATCATGAAGAGATTTGGTATCCGTGCAGTTATTGGAAAAGGCGGAATGGGTTTAAAAACTCTAGCTGCCTTAAAAGAACACGGTGGCGTGTACTTGAATGCAATTGGGGGAGCAGCACAGTACTATGCTGATTGTATTAAATCGGTTGAAGGTGTAGAACTTATGCAATTTGGAATCCCAGAAGCGATGTGGCATTTAAAAGTAGAAGGTTTTACAGCCGTGGTGACAATGGATTCCCATGGAAACAGCTTGCATCAAGATGTGGAAAAATCATCTTTAGAAAAGCTAGCTAATTTCAAAGAACGAGTATTTTAATATAGGATCGAGTGCTGTAGTAGCACTCGATTTTTTACATAACGGAGGAACAAATGAAGGGGAATATAATCTTTTTAAATGGTGTTTCAAGTGCGGGAAAAAGCACATTGTCAAAGGAAATCGTGAAGCTTCTTCCTAACTATTTTCATTTTAGTGTGGATGACTTTGACACAATCATTGAAAGGATGGAAGAACGTGGGACGGACCGTCTAATCCCTGTCCCTACAGAAATGTTTTTTCATCGGTCGATTGCTATGTTTTCCGACCAGGGCATAAATCTGATTATCGACCATGTGCTGCACGATCAAGAAACGATCACAGATGCTTATCATACATTGAGAGACTATCCCATCTATTTTGTTGGTGTTCATTGTCCTGTGGAGGAACTAGAAAGACGTGAAATAGCACGTGGAGATCGAAGGATTGGACAAGCAAGACTACAACTACAATTTGTTCACCAACGGAATGAAGCCTATGATATAGAAGTGGATACTTTAATAAACGATCCGATGAAAAATGCTCAAGCCATTGCTGAATTTGTTTTAGCTAACGAAGCTTCGCTCGGTTTTTCCAAATAACATGAATGATTTTCTCTCTAATTACGGACAATAAGGAAAACTTGTACTGTGAGAGGGGACTACAGATGAAAAAGCTGTTAGCCATCCTTTTTTCCTTATTGCTTAGCTTTTCGACCATCGTCTCAGCAAGTGTCTCCAATGCTCCGATTCATTGGGGCTTTAAAAAATCTTCGAATGAAGAACCGGTCGAAGCCGGAAAAGAGTATGATGAGCTGTTAGAGAAGTACGGAGCCTTTTATAAAGGTGATCCAAAGAAAAAGGACATATTCTTAACATTTGATAATGGCTATGAAAATGGGTATACAGCCAAGGTGCTTGATGTGCTGAAAAAAGAGAAAGTACCTGCCGCCTTTTTTATAACTGGTCATTACTTAGAAAGCGCCTCTGACCTTGTGAAGCGGATGGCTGATGAAGGCCATATTGTTGGCAATCATTCGTATTATCACCCGGATATGACGACTGTAAGCGACGAAAGATTTTACAGAGAACTTGAAAAAGTTCGTGCAGGTACCGAAGAAATTACTGGTGTTAAACATATGGTGTACCTTCGTCCACCTCGAGGAGTATTCAGTGAACGTACCCTTATGAAGGCTAAGGAAATGGGCTACACCCATGTTTTCTGGTCTCTCGCTTTTGTTGACTGGTACCGCGACGACCAAAAGGGATGGCAGTATTCTTATAATAATGTGATGAAGCAGATTCATCCGGGAGCGGTACTGTTGTTGCACACGGTATCAAAGGACAATGCGGATGCTTTAGAAACAATCATTAAGGATTTAAAACAGAAAGGTTATACCTTTAAAAGTTTGGATGAGTATACTCGCGGTGAGGCAATGAAGGATCCGATCTTTAAGATTAGGAAACGAAATAAATGATAAATTGCGATGCGGATATCTTTGATGTCCGCAACTTCTATGTTTTATCAAAATAAAAGAGAAAGTTATTGTGTTTTATCGTGAAATTATGTAAGATATTCTTCGGCTTCAAAAATTTGAAGTCTCTTTAAAAAATAGTTAGAAAACAGAAGTTGACTTCTGCGAATTAAGATGATATAGTAATACATGTAGCCGACAACAACGACTTGAAAAAAACTTTCGAAAAAAGTTTTTCGTAGAAGTTGACAACGGTGAAATGATATAGTAAGATAATCAAGTGCTTAATTGAACCTTGAAAACTGAACAAGACAACAACAAACGTCAACGTTTTAACTAAGTT
>NZ_JBOCCY010000019.1:0-72322 GCF_050586445.1 Bacillus coreaensis | reverse complement strand
TTTATCAGCTCGAGTGCTTAACCTGATCCACAACTGATAAGTGCGGACCCACTTGAACCTAGATGTGGGAATCAGCAGCTTAATAAATAAAGAAAAGACGTATTTCATACGTCTTTCCTTGTGTCTTTTAATTAAGAAGGAACCCTTCTATAAAACTCGTCTTATATATGATTCCGTCTCGCAAAGTCGACAAAGCGGAATTTATCTGGTCTGTGTCTGGATTCGGTGTACTGAAACAAACTCGCATCATCCAGATACACATAATTTTTAATGATAACAATATTATGATGACCATCTAAATCTAATAATTTACGGTCTTCCTCTGTCGGTTCTTCTACGATAATTTCTTTTTTTGCGAAACTGATACTGAGCTGCAGGTCATTTTCAAGATAATCATATATCGAGTGCTCACAAATTTCCTTTGTTAGAGCAGGTACGAATTTTTTATTCAGATAATCTTTATCAAGGATTACCTTTTCTCCACCCATTTCTCTCACTCGAAACACTTGCCAGACATGGTCCTTACTAGACAAGTTCAACTGCTTCATGATGAATGGATCGGGTTTCATCAACGACAGTTCGTGAACTATGGTGACCGGCTTTTGCCCCATTTTATCAGCTAGTTCTTTAAAACTGACTAGTCCAGAGACAGGAAAATCTACTTTTGTACTTTTAATGACAATCGAGCCCTTTCCCCGCACCTTTTGTATATACCCATTTTGTGACAGTAGGTTTAGTGCCTTTCGGATCGTTTCTCTCGATGTATTGTAACGGTCCTTTAACTCATGCTCAGAGGGCAAAAGTGTATTAGGGGCAATTTGCCCTGCTTCTATTTGCTGTACAATATCGTTATGGATCGTTAAATACTTATTGGTCATGTTAAAAACTCCAGTTTACTTTTTTAAATAGTACACAACAGACTCATACGGTCTTAGTTTCATTTGCTTCATATCTTCTGATGAGTCAGCATAGTTGGATAGTAAAATGGTGCTAGTCACACCTTCCGTATCCACTTGCTCAGGTAATTGAAACTCTACTTCTTTGGAATAAAAATTATTCACGACTAGTAATTTCTCATCACCATTATCTCGTATATAAGCAAAAATAGCATCATGATTGGCTAAAAGCAACTCATAATTTCCGTCTGTCACGATATCGTACTCTTTTCTTAACTGGATAAGCTTTTGATAATGATAGAAAACCGAATCTTGGTCGGCCATTGCCTTTTCTGCATTGATCTCTTTGTAGTTTGCTGCTGGTTGAATCCAAGGAGTGCCCGTAGTAAAGCCAGCATTTTCCTCATCACTCCATTGAACGGGTGTTCTCGAATTATCACGTGACTTTTGCTTTAGGATGTCGAGAATTTCCTGTTCGGTCATGCCTTTCCCTTTGAGGATCTCAAATATATTTAACGACTCCACATCACGATAGTCGTCAATGGAATCAAAATTTGGATTGGTCATTCCAAACTCTTCCCCCTGATAAATATAAGGAGTACCCTGCATCATATGAATAACTGTCGCAAGCATCTTTGCTGACTTCTGATGGTATTCCTTGTCATTTCCGAAGCGGGACACCACTCTTGGCTGATCATGGTTACACCAAAATAAGGCATTCCAACCACCACCCTTATTCATTTCAACTTGCCAGTCAGATAATATTTGCTTCAGCTTGTGGAAATCAAAGTCTGCCTTTGTCCATTTCTCACCATTTGGATAATCAACCTTTAAATGATGGAAGCTAAAGGTCATATCCAACTCTTTTCGCTTTGGGTTTGTATACTTAATACAGTTATCAATGGATGTAGAGGACATTTCTCCAACGGTCATGATGTTATAGTGAGAAAATACCTCTTGATTCATTTCATGTAGATACTCATGAATTTTCGGACCATCTGTATAGAATTTACGGCCATCTCCTAGACCGCTTGACCCATCATCATCTAAGAAGCGCTGATCCTTAGACAGTAAGTTCACCACATCCAAACGGAAGCCGTCCACCCCTTTATCAAGCCAAAATTTCATCATATCGTAAACCTCTCGACGAACCGATTCATGCTCCCAGTTCAAATCCGCTTGTGTCACATCAAACAAGTGTAAATAATACTGATCTGTTTGTTCGTCATATTGCCACGCATTTCCGCCGAACTTTGACTCCCAGTTGGTCGGAGCTCCACCATCTTTCGCATCCTTCCATATATAAAACTCACGGTACGGGTTGTCCTTTGAAGACTTAGATTCAATAAACCATTGATGCTCCGTTGACGTATGGTTCACAACAATATCCATAATGATTTTGATCCCGTGTTTATGGGCTTCATTTAATAAAGAATCAAAGTCCTCCATTGTTCCGTACGGCTCATAGATACGAAAATAATCACTAATATCATACCCATTGTCACGCTGCGGAGACTCATATATAGGTGTTAACCAAACAACATCTACACCAAGAGTTGCTAAGTAATCTAATTTTTCAATAATCCCCTTAATATCTCCTACACCATTTCCTGTCGTATCATTAAAACTTTTTGGATAAATTTGATATACGACTGCTTTTTTCCACCAAGGTTGAGTCATGTTTGTAGCACCAGCCCTTATTTAATAGTAAAAGAGGAACAAGTGAATGTTCCTCTCGACTTTATTTTCTTTTGAAAGATATTTTACCTACGTTCGCCTTTGCAAATACAACCGTTAAGATGAACGGTACAACGATCGCAACAACCATCGCAATAGCGAATGTTAGCATATGTTGTGGCTGGATCGAAAGAATACCAGGAAGACCACCAACACCAATCGAGTTCGCCATTACATTGCTTCCTACGGAGATAACAGCTGCTACCATGGAACCGATCATTGCAGCTAGGAATGGGAAGCCATATTTTAAGTTAATACCGAACATCGCTGGCTCTGTTACACCAAGATAACAAGAGATCGCTGCAGGAATAGACACTTGCTTTTCTTCTTCGTTCTTTCTGTTAATATAAATCATCGCTAATACAGCAGAACCTTGAGCAATATTTGATAATGCGATCATTGGCCAAAGATTTGTTCCACCAAGCTCACTCATTAACTGTAAATCAATCGCATTCGTCATATGGTGTAAACCTGTAATAACAAGTGGTGCATAGGCAAATCCAAATACAGCTGCAAATAACCAGCCCACTGCAGAAGTTAAGCCAGAGTATACAACATCAGAGATGAAAGAACCAATCGCCCAACCTACTGGTCCAAGTACGGTATGTGCAATTAATACGGTTGGAACTAGAGCTAAAAATGGTACAACAATCATGGAAATCGCATTTGGTACCACCTTACGTAATTTTAGTTCAAGGAATGAAAGAACTAAACCTGCTAAAATCGCTGGTATCACTTGTGCTTGGTAACCAATCATATCTATTTTTGCAAAACCAAAATCCCAGAATGGTACTTCAGTCGCACCTGCCACACCATAAGCATTTAATAGCTGTGGTGATACAAGCGTAATCCCTAATACAATCCCTAAAATTGGAGTTGCCCCCATCTTTCTAGCAACTGCCCATGTAATCCCTACCGGTAAGAAGTGAAATATCGCTTCCCCAATTAACCATAGAAACGCATGAGTTCCAGCCCAAAATTGGGAAATCTCAATTAATGACTTCGTTCCATCTTCAAACATTTTGATGTCACCGATTACATTTCGGAAACCAAGGATTAGACCCCCAACAACGATGGCTGGAATTAATGGAGTAAAGATATCTGCAAGGTGCGCAATCATACGTTGAAGCCAGTTCATATTCTGCTTCGCTGCTTGTTTTGCGTCCTCCTTAGAGGTATCGCTTACACCTGCTATTTTAATAAATTCATTATAGAAGGACGATACTTCATTCCCAATAATCACTTGGAATTGTCCCGCTTGTGTAAAGGTACCCTTTACAAGCTTAATGGACTCAATCTTATCTATATCTGCCTTTTTTGGATCTTTTAAAACAAAGCGCATTCTTGTCACACAGTGGGTAACAACGGAAATATTTTCGCTACCACCGATATGTTCAAGCAAGTCTTTTGCGGGTTGAGCATAGTTACTCATTCGAATTCCTCCTTGGTAAAAAGTTACCAGATAATATTATTATGAAACAAATAAGAAAATAAATTCGCTTACATTTTTGGACAACTTGTATATACATGTATTGTTTACGTTTTCATTCTAACTTGTATATACAAATCTGTCAATCTACTTTTTAAAAATAAAATTCCACAAAAAAAAACGCCCGAATACAGGCGTTCGCTTACATTTCTAAAAATGATTATATGAGGGATGGAAAACGGATGGTGACTGTTGTTCCTTCTCCTCTTTCACTCTTAAAGCTTATTTTCCCTTTGTAATTCTCTGCAATATTAAAGCAAATCATCATTCCAAGTCCGGTCCCTTTACTTTTTAAAGAATAAAAAGGAGTACCCAAAGACTCAATTTCCTTCTCTGTCATTCCTTGGCCAAAATCAATCACATTAATTTCAACCATATCCTTTATTTTTGAAGCATTTACTACGACAGAATCTCCAATATTCGATGCTTCGATTGCATTTTTAATGATATTAATGAATAACTGTTTCATTTCAATTGTATTTGCTGCCACATAGGAATCTTCTACAATTTGTAACTCGATTTTATTATCATGTAATAGACCGTAGGAATGGAGCAAATCGGTTACGCTTTGAAGTACCTGCCTTATATTTACCGGTTCTAACTCCTTTTCCTTTGTTGGCTTTGCAATCGATAAAAATTGGGATATAACCTGTTCCGCTGTGTTCAACTCATCCACCATTAAATGAAAATGTTTTTTTAACTCAAGATCTACTTCATTGGATTGCTCGTAAAACTGTAGAAATCCTTTAACTACTGTCAAAGGATTTCTGATTTCATGAGCAACTGCAGCTGCAAGTTGTCCAGTCGTCTTCAAACGCTCTGCCTGTTTTATTTGTTGAAAATATAGTTGTTGTTTCTTTAACCGACCATAAGATATATAAAAAATAAAGTAAATGATGGCTTGACTACCAAAGAAATTGATTATATTTCCCACCAGATCCTCTTGGATATAGGAATAACGAACACCTTGATCAACAAGAATGATATATAGGAAAGTCATCATGATCGCAAAACTATTAAGTCCCAGTGAAAAATAAAAGAGTTTTGGATCAAAAAATAAAATCGAGATAGCTGGAATAAAGCACAAAAAGATAAAGTTTGACCATGTATCAGGATATATAAAGAATAGCGAATAGAAATATACAAATGATGAAATCATGATGAGCAATCGGGAATAATGAGATGTATATCTTGGATACAACAATAAACAAATAGCAAAGAATGCAAGAAATAACCCATGGATAAAAAAGGCTACTCCATCTTGACTATAATGTGGGTTATCAACTAACAGCCCCATTAACATAATGGCAATAACAACAGTTATCGTAAAATAATACAGTTTTTTATTAATTTCCGTATAAAGTTCCTTCATACTTACTCCTTTAAACCAGGGTTGCAATTCGGTTAATACGATTCTCCCTTTATACTACCATAATTACCCTTTTGTTTTGAAAAAAATTTAAATCAAAAATAGAGTAGCTCAGGGAATCTGCTACTCTATTTTTGCTATTTTTTATTCTCTTATTTGTCCCGTTCCACGAACAATGTACTTAGTAGAGGTAAGAGCTGGTAAGCCCATTGGACCTCGTGCATGAAGCTTTTGTGTACTAATCCCTATCTCTGCCCCAAATCCAAATTCAAAGCCATCCGTAAACCTTGTAGAAGCATTGTGATAGAGCGCCGCTGCATCTACCCTATTAAAGAATGCCTCTACATTCTTAGCAGATTCCGAAATAATCGCTTCTGAATGCTTTGATCCATAGCTCGCAATATGACTGATTGCTTCATCAACATGAGACACCACTCGAAGTGCTACTGTTAGGGTTAAGAATTCGGTTTCCCAATCTTCTTCGGAAGCAGGAAGTAAATCTTTATCGAATTGTCTTGCCTGTTCATCTGCTCTTATTTCCACCTTTTTCTCCTGTAATGCTTTAATTAAATCCTCTAAATGCTGATCTGCCCATTTTTGGTGGACCAGTATCGTTTCTGCAGCATTACACACAGATGGACGTTGCGTTTTCGCATTGACGGCAATATCAATGGCCATTTTATGACCTGCACTTTCATCAATATAAATATGGCAATTCCCCACCCCTGTTTCAAGAACAGGAACCGAAGCATTATTTACAACGGACTGAATGAGGTTTGCTCCTCCTCTAGGGATAAGAACATCTAGGTACTCGGTTAACTTAAACATTTGAGACGCCGTTTCCCTGCTTGTATCTTCGAGTAACTGTACCGCTTCCGGAGGACATTCGCTCTTTTCAAGTGCACGGTGAATGACCGCTACAATCGCTTTATTTGAATGAATGGCAGATGAACTTCCACGCAATAACACCGCATTACCTGTTTTTAGGCAAAGACTTGCTGCATCAACAGTGACATTCGGTCTTGCTTCATAGATCATTCCTACCACACCAAGAGGAACTCGAACTTTCTCAATATGAAGACCATTCGGACGATCCCAGCCTTCCAAAATCTCCCCCACTGGATCTTGTAAGGTAGCTACTTGTCTTACTCCTTCTGCCATGTCTTTAATACGTTCTTCTGTTAATTTAAGACGATCAAGTAGATTTTCCCCCATCCCACTTTGCCTTCCAGCCTCGATATCCTTCTTATTCTCTTGCAAAATAAAAGGGATGTCCTCAAGTAATTGGTTCGCAATTAGGAGCAACGCATCATTTTTTTGCTTGGTTGTACAAAGAGCTAAGCTAGTTGCTAGAGTACTTGCCAGACGTGCCTTTTCTAATAATTCTGTCATCTTTGTTTCCTCTCCTTCGTAAAAGTAACCCAGTTATCTCTGTGAATGACTTCAATCCGATTATGCATATTTACTATATTTGCTTCTTTACTAGAAAGTCCTTTAATTTTGGATAGCTCTTCAACTGTATAATTGATTTGCCCTTTTCCAATTAACTCTCCTTTTTCATTCCATACCTCTACCACGTCACCACGTGTAAAGGAGCCCTCAACATGTTTTACCCCAGCTGGCAAAAGGCTTTTACCTTGGTGAATGACGGCCTGCTCTGCCCCTGGATCAATGTCAATTCGACCGGCAATATGTGAATGAATTCCTATCCATTGTTTCTTACTTTTTAATGTCGTCCCAAGGTTATAGCCAATATAAGTGCCATCACCCTTACCAGTAACAATATCTATCAGCTTATCCGTTCCTTCTCCCTTGCCGATAAACACCTTTACACCGACGGACAAAGCCGTTTTTGCTGCTTCAAGCTTAGATCTCATTCCACCTGTACCGACCTTTGAACCAGAGCCTCCCGCTACCTCTAGTACATCCTCTGTTACCTCAGGGAGGAAATTATACTTTTTGGCATTTGGGTCCTTGCGTGGATTTCCGTCATATAAACCATTAATATCTGTAAGAATAATGAGCGTATCGGCATGAATAAATCCACTAACCAAAGCAGAAAGCATATCATTATCGCCAAATGTTAGTTCATCTACCGCAACCGAATCATTTTCATTAATAATTGGTATGACCCCACGTTTCAATAGCTCCGATAATGTGGAATAGGCATTATTGTATTGTTCTTGTTGGGAAAAATCATTTCTTGTTAGAAGAAGCTGTGCAGACACGATTCCTTCTTTTTGAAACTCTTCAAAGTAGCTTTGCATGAGCAACCCCTGACCCACAGCGGCAGCTGCTTGCTTACCAGCAATGGTCACAGGTCTTGTCTGATATCCTAAAACTGAAAACCCTGCAGCCACTGCTCCAGAAGAAATAAGAATCACTTCGTTTCCTTCCTTCTTCAGCTTAGACAGTGCAGCCACATGCTCTGCGATCTTATTCTTTGATAGTCCACCTTGCGAATTCGTTAACGAACTACTCCCGATTTTTACAACAATGCGCTGTTTAGCCACTTCCATCCCTCATTCTTTAAATTCTCCGTCTAAATAAAAAAACTCCTCCATCCTTAAAAGGACGGAAGAGTTGATCCGCGGTACCACCTTTTTAGCAACCTTAAAAAGGCTGCCTCTCAAAACCCCGTAACGAGGGGAAACGGTTAGTTTTTGCTAACTGCTCAAGGACAGGTTCTATCTGTCAGCGGTGGCAGGGACTCTCAGCCTAGGACCCCACTCTCTTCACACATGTACAAGATGTACTAATTCCTCTCATCGCTTCTTCGTTCATTATTTCTTTGCAGAATATTATAATTTTTATCCATGTATTCGTCAAGAATATTTAGCCTTTTCACCTTTTTATTTTTTTCTTTTTAAAGAACAACTCCGCCCTGTTAATCTCTTCTAAAATTGAACATCCATGTAATTATACCTATATTAATATATACATTTGAGGTAGAAAAGACCACGTGAAATTTGTCGATTTTTCTGCACATTAGGTCTATCTATTCAACTTATTAAACTTAGTCATTTTTTAACACCAACTTAATATTAGCCATGCTATATTTTATCTTAGAGACCCTAAATATCTCAATACGACGATAAGGATGGATGGATCGAATGAAACTGCAAAGCAAAAAGAAAGGTAATAAGATTTTATCTAGCACACTTGCTCTCAGCATGATCGCAGCACCATTAATACCAACCAATGTACTTGCAGCAAAGCCTTCCGTTAACAAAGTTCAATCAGAAGTTGAACTTCGTATCATGGAGACAACTGATATTCATACGAATCTATTAGACTTTGATTATTACAAGAATGCAACCGCTCCAAAGTTAGGTTTGGCAAAAACAGCGACACTTGTAAAAGAAGCACGAGCACAGGCAGATAATTCTGTACTAGTAGACAATGGTGACCTTATTCAAGGGACTCCTCTTGGAACTTACAAAGCCAAGATTGATCCTTTAGAGGACGGAGAAGTTCATCCAGCTATTAAAGCAATGAATTTAATGGGTTATGACATGGCAACCCTTGGAAACCATGAGTTCAACTATGGTTTAGAATATCTTGATGAAGTATATGATGATGCGGACTTCTCGTTCGTTAATGCGAACGTTTATGAAGATGATCATGATAATGATTCAACCAATGATGTAAATAAATATACACCTTATAAAATCGTTAATAAAAAAGTAACAGATGAAAACGGCAAAACAGCAGTTATTCAAATTGGTTATATCGGATTTGTTCCTCCTCAAATTAATGAGTGGGATAAAGCAAACTTAGACGGCAAGGTCATCACAAAAAATATTGTAGACTCAGCTGAACGCTTCGTACCGATGATGAAGGAAGAAGGAGCTGATGTGATTATCGCAATGGCTCACTCTGGCTTTAGCGGAAGTGAAGCTAACTCAGAAGATACAGTCTACGCTTTAAGTAAAGTAGATGGCATTGATGCAATTACATTCTCACACACTCATAAAGTATTCCCTGCAAAAGATGTTAGTGCACTAGATGCTTTATTCAAAGGTGCTGATGGACAACCTCTACCTGGCGTAGATAATGCAAAAGGAACCATTAATGGCGTTGCAGCTGTGCAAGCTGGTTACGGTGGTGGAGCTTTAGGTATTATCGACCTTACCCTTCATAAGGTGAAAGGAAAATGGTCTGTTGCAGATTCTCAATCTTCTACACGTGCCATCGATACAGTAAAGCCAGATGAGAAAATTGTGGAAGCAGTAAAAGCTGATCACGATGCAACGATTGAATATGTAAACACTCCTATCGGAACAACAACCGATGATATTTATAGCTATTTTGCTCTTGTGCAAGATGATCCATCTATTCAAGTGGTAACAAACGCACAAAAATGGTATGTAGAAAAGTATATCGGTTTAAACAAACCAGAATTAAAAGACCTTCCTATCCTTTCTGTTGGTGCGCCATTTAAAGCAGGACGAAATGGCGTTGAAGAGTATACAGAAATTAAGCAAGGTGACTTAACGATTCGTAGCGCTGGTGATTTATACCTTTACGACAATACGTTAAAGGCTGTGAAAGTAAAAGGATCTGTTGTTAAAGAATGGATTGAAATGACTGCAGGGAAATTCAATCAAATTGATCCAGCTAAAACAGATGAGCAGCAGCTTCTAAATCCATCCTTCCCTGTTTATAACTTCGATGTAATTGATGGAGTAGAGTATCAAATTGATGTAACACAGCCAGCTAAGTACGATACAAAAGGCAATCTAGTAAACCCTGAATCTAGCCGTGTCGTGAATTTAGAATACAATGGTGAATCAGTTGACCCTGAACAAGAGTTTATTGTTGTAACAAATAACTACCGTGCTGGTGGTGGCGGAAACTTCCCAGGACTAAAGGGTAGTGAATTAGTGGTTGATTCAGCGGATGAAAACCGTCAAATTTTAATGGATTACATTTCTGAAGAAAAAGTAATTACTCCAACAGCAGATAATAACTGGTCTATTGCTCCTATTTCAGGCGATGTGAATGTAACATTTACAACTTCACCAAAGGCAGAGCAATACATTGGAGAAAATAGTCCATTCTCTTATACTAGCAAAACAGATTCAGCTGGATTTGGTATTTTTAATATTAACCTAAACCGTGGAGTGAAGGTTCAGCTTTTAGGTGTAAATGATTTACACGGTCAGTTAGACACAGTTACAAAAGTTGGTACTTCTTTGGCTGGTCAAATTGAGTATACAGCTGGTGCCTTAAAGCAAGAAGAAGCTACCAACCCTAACACATTAATCTTACATGCTGGTGATATGATTGGAGGAAGCCCTTTAATATCTGCATTATTCCAAGATGAACCAACGATTGAAGTTCTTGAAGAAATCGGCTTTGATGCTGGAACTTTAGGAAACCATGAGTTTGATGAAGGGATCGATGAGCTTAACCGTATGATGAACGGTGGAGACCATCCCAACGGTACTCCAGGATATGATGGAATGAACTTCCCTCTTGTTGCAGCAAATGCATATGACACAAGAGATGGAGAGTTAATCACTGAACCATACACAGTGCTTGAAACTGGTGGGCAAAAGATTGGAGTTATTGGTGTGGTAACTCAAGAAACTCCTACTATGATTGTCACAAAAGGCAATGAATCTCTTAAAATCACAGATGAAGTAGAAGCCATTAACAAGTACACTTCTGAGTTAAAATCTCAAGGTGTCGAAGCAATTGCTGTTCTTGCCCACAATCCTGCTACACAAACTGGATACACTGATTCCTATGATGCTAGCAGAATTGCAGAACAAGTAAATGATGAAGTTGACGTGATTTTCGCTGCTCACAACCATGTGAAAGTGAATCGTATAGTTGACAATAAGCTAATTGTACAAGCCTATTCCTACGGATCTGCATTCTCTGATGTAGACTTAGAAATCGATCCTTTTACAGGAGATATTTTTAAGAAATCCGCAGAAATTAAAACTGTTTACCAAGACAAGTACACTCCAGATCCAGCAGTGGCTGCGATTATGAAAAAGTATGCTGAAAAAGTAGAACCTATTAAAGCACAAGTAGTTGGACAATCCCTTACTACCCTTGAAAAAGGATATCCAACAGTTGCAAAGGAATTTGGTGATTTAGGATTAGGAAACCTGATTGCTGATGGCATGAAAGTAGCTATGGACTCTGATTTCGCACTTATGAATGGTGGTGGAGTACGCTCTCAACTTGATGCAGGAGAAGTAACTTACGGTGATTTATTTGCCATTCAACCATTTGGAAATGTTCTAAATAAAGCTACTCTAAGTGGTGCAGACTTACGTGTGATCCTAGATGAGCAAATCACAGCTAGAGGACTTGATTACCATATTTCTGGATTCAAATATACGTACACATATGACGATACTGTTAAGACTGGAAAAGTTGTTGATATCACATTACCTGATGGAACTCCAATTGACCCAGCAAAAGAATACACGGTGGTCGTAAACAACTATATGTACGGAAACACAGGTTCTAGCATTAATGAGTTATCTTCAAGCATGGAAGTTGGCCCAGTTGATTTAGATGCAACTGTCGATTTTGTTAAATCCCTTACTTCCCCTGTTGACTACAAGTCTGAAGGGAGAATTAAAAGAGTATACTAACACCCTCGCTCTCAGGAGACCATGTTCTCTTGAGAGCTTTTTCATGTTCGTTACTCTAGAAGCAACCCAACCGTATATATCAGAAAAATCTTTATATTTACGACTGAGACGCTTTATATCATGCTGAGAGGCTTTCTCGAGGCTACAACTTCGAATGGTAACGCTTACACTTACTAATTGGAAGAAATGCTCCTAACATTTCTTGAACTCCTTGAATATGAAAATCATCGTGTTAGTATTAAATTCTGAGATACATTACGAACAAAAATACGAACAAAACTGGAGAGATGAGATGCTACACAATAAGAAAGTTGCCTTTATAGGTGCAGGTTCTATGGCAGAAGCAATGATTGCTGGATTCGTTTTATCAGAAAGAATCCCTGCAGAAAATATCATTGCTACTAACCGCTCAAATGAACAAAGACTAGCTGCACTCGAAGCAAAGTATGGAATTAAAGCAATGAAGCTTGAACATTTACCGTTTGACCAAATAGATATTTTTATCTTGGCAATGAAACCAAAAGATGTGGATCAAGCATTAAGCTTTTTAAAACAGCAAATTAACCCTAACCAACTACTTTTGTCAGTCCTAGCTGGAATTACAACAACATACCTAGAACAAAACCTTCATGATGACCAGCAAGTAGTTCGAGTGATGCCGAATACGTCAAGTGCAATTGGCGAATCAGCTACTGCCATATCCCCAGGTCATAAAACAACAGATAATCATGTTTCCGTAACAAAAGAGTTACTTGATTGCATCGGTGAGGTTTTTCAAATCGATGAGAAAAATATGGATACTTTTACAGGACTAGCAGGAAGTGGTCCGGCCTATTTCTATTATTTAATGGAGCATATGGAACAGCAAGGAGCAAAATCTGGATTTGACTTAGAAACCACGAGACAAATTATCGCTCAAACGATTGTTGGAGCTGCAAAAATGGTTCAGAAACAAGACGAGACACCTGCCGTTTTGAGAGAAAAAGTGACCTCCCCTAACGGCACCACAGCTGCTGGTCTACAAGCACTAGATGTGAATGGCGGTGGAAAAGCAATAGCTAAAGCAGTCGAGTTTGCTGCCAAACGTTCGAAGGAAATTAGCGAGCAGATAAAAGAAAGTCTTTTAGTTAGATCTGCCACAAATAAGTAAAGATATATAAACTTTTCTCAGGAGTGATAAAATGACGACCCTTGATAACAGTAAGAAACGGGTTGTAATAAAAGTAGGAAGCAGTTCTTTAACCAGTCGACACGGGGAAATTAGTCGGCGAAAACTTGAAAAACTAGCAGATGAGATTGCTCTTTTAAAGGATGCTGGTCATGAAATTGTATTTGTATCATCCGGAGCTGTCGCGGCTGGATATCGTAAACTAGGCTGCATTAATCGCCCCACTTCTCTCCCAGAGAAACAAGCCGCAGCCTCTATTGGCCAAGGGCTACTAATTGAAGCCTATTCAGAGATTTTCCTATCCCATGGGTATATTGCCTCTCAGATATTAATTACACGTAGTGATTTTTCCGATGAAACCCGGTATCACAATGTTCGAAATACACTAAACGTATTATTAGAACGAGGAATTATACCTATTGTTAATGAAAACGACACCGTCACAGTCGACAGGTTGAAGTTTGGAGATAATGATACTTTATCTGCTAAAGTAGCCGGATTAATTGAAGCTGACCAGCTGATCATTTTATCTGATATAGATGGCCTTTACGATTCAGATCCCCGCAAAAATGAGCAGGCCAAACTTCTAGAAAAAGTATACGAAATTACACCGGAAATTGAACAAGGTGCAGGTGGTTCGGGAAGTCTTGTTGGAACGGGAGGAATGAAGTCTAAGATTGACGCCGTGAAGATTGCTATGGCTTCTGGTATAAGCACGTTTCTTGGCAAAGCAACCATTTCAAATATATTAAATGATGCTGTTGAAGGTACCGCCAAAGGGACTTATTTCGAAGTTTCTACCGAGATGGTCAACTTAGATCAAAAGAAACAGTGGATTGCCTTCCACTCCGGTCCAAAGGGAGAAATTTTTATAAATGAAAAGGGAAAGCTTTCCGTTGTTGAGTGTAAACAGAGCATTCTATCTTCCCATATTGCGAAAGTGAACGGACGGTTTGAAAAAGGTTCTGTTATTCGAATTCTAGATCACCAGGGCGAAAAAGTCGGATTAGGTGTAGTGAATTATTCAACTGAAGAACTTGAAAGTATTTTGAACTCTTCAGATAAAGAATTGAGTAATCATGAAGTTATTCAACTCGAACACTTTGTGTGTGAACTAGAGCTATCACTGCCTGTTGTCATATAAAAGGAGGAATTGCATGTCTGTAACAAAGGAAATATCAAATGTCGAAGCGCAAGCCATTGCTGCAAAACAAGCAGCAAAAGTCCTAAGCCAATTATCAACTTCTGAAAAAAATACAGTTTTGCATGTTTTAGCTGACGCGTTAGAAACAAAGACAGACGTAATTTTAGAAGCAAATAAGCTAGACTTAGATGCGGGTCGAGCAAAAGGCTATGACACCGCCTATATGGATCGTCTGGCCCTTTCTAAAGAAAGAGTATTGGAATTTGCTGAAGGTCTACGACAAGTATCTACTCTAGAGGATCCAACGGGAAAGATTCTATCAAGTTGGACACTAGACAATGGTTTATTAGTTGAAAAAGTATCCGTTCCATTAGGCGTCATTGGAATGATCTATGAGGCACGTCCAAATGTGACCGTTGATGCCACCGGGCTCGCCATTAAATCAGGAAATGCTATTGTTTTAAAAGGCGGATCTTCTGCTTTATTATCAAACCAAGCGATCGTTCAAGTCATGCATGAAGCACTAGATCACACACTGGTCCCAAAAGAAGCTGTTCAATTCATCGCAAGTACAAATCGCGAAGCTACTCAACAGCTTTTCACAATGAAGGAACATATCGATGTGCTCATTCCTAGAGGTGGAGCTTCTCTAATTAATGCAGTGGTGAATCAAGCAACCGTTCCTGTACTCGAGACTGGAGTTGGAAACTGCCACCTATACATTGATGTTGAAGCAGATGTTGATAAAGCATTAAACATCCTAGTTAATGCGAAAACGGACCGTCCTGCTGTATGTAATGCGTTAGAGACAGCCATTATTCATAAAGAATGGCTTATCAAAAACAAGAGTCATCTCGTTGATATTTTTAATAAACATGGTATTACAGTTCATGGTGATGAAGAGGCTCAAACTTATATTCCCAATGCGGTCCAAGCGACGGAGGAAGATTGGGCAAACGAGTATTTAAGCTTAGACTTAGCCGTCAAAACCGTTACCAACGTCGAAGAAGCCATTGACCATATTGAAGCTTACGGAACCAAGCATTCCGAAGCAATTGTAACCGAGAATAAAGAAACAGCGAAAAAGTTTATGAGTTTAGTAGATGCATCAGCTATATACCATAATGCATCCACACGGTTTACAGATGGCGGAGCACTTGGATTTGGGGCTGAGATTGGAATTTCTACTCAAAAATTACATGCTCGCGGACCCATGGGCTTACCTGCATTAACAACGGTGAAATTTATGATGTCTGGTAACGGACAAATACGATGAAATAACAGAAGGACGATCATGAGTACATCCCTCATCATGATCGTCCTTCTCGTTTTATTACACCCATAACATAAATATAGCGAAGGCAATGACCCATACCATCGGAACCAAATTAAAAGTAACGGAAAGCTTCTTTCTTTTTCGGTGGAATACCCAAGAAAGAATCGAGGCAACAATGACCGCAACCGGATATAAGGTAATAGTGATGACAAATAAAGAATTATAGAGACCTATGCCAGCATCAAAGCTCATAAAAGACATACCCCAAATAACAAACCAAGGCAGTAAAGATAGAACATACAGGATTTGAGTAATAATTAAAAATAGCTTCACTTGTTTCTCCTCCATAATAAGATGACCCTTACTAATTATCGAAATCTTAATATATAAAGGAAGTATATTACAAGAAAAATATAATCATTCAAAGTTGCCGAATAACTTCCTGGGAAATTTTTTTAGAAAAATAAATAATCCCTCATCTAGAAATAGACAAGGGATCAAACATTTCTATTTATTCATTTTTGAAAGGAAATCGCCTAAAAGACTATCAAGGTCATTCTCATGATCTTCCTCTTCGTCCGTTGTTTCAGGTTCTTCCTGGCTGATACTTTCCCAGCTAAAGGCATCCAGATCGTCTTCTGATGCCTCTAGCTCTTTTGAAACGGCTATTTCAGGGATAGGCTCAATGAAATGCTCATCAAGATTGGATTCCTCCTGTAAATATAGTGCTTCAGAGATATCTAGAGCATTACTATTTAAGGAAGCGAGCAATGCAGTTGCTCGAACCGGATCCGTTAACAGCTGGTACATGATACTTCCAAGTAAAGCCTCTGAATGCTCATGCTTTAACCAGTTTCGTTGGGATTTGCTTAATTTATGAGGAATCGGAATCGTGATCGTTTCCTGTTCCCTGGACGAAGACTGACTAACTCCCTGCATGACAAATTCAGCTATTTTACTAGAAAAATTTCTTCTTTCGGTTTCCTTCAGCTTTTGTAAATACTTTAATAAATGATCTGGTGTATCAGAAGGAATTCGAAAGGAAATCGCTTGGCCTCTCTTCACTTCATTGGAAGCTGATTTTTTCATATCATCACCTATGAATTCTTAACTGGTTCTTGGGCTTTCTTTGGCTTTTCTACTTTTCTTACATAATCCGTAATAAGCTTGTAATAGGCATTAGCCATCATCCAAATACTCTCTTTTTCATCTTCAAAAAATTCAATATTATAACCATCTAAATTATTATTTAGTGTTTTAATATAATCCTTTAATACATGTGCGCCGCCGCCAACAAAGTAACAGATTTCCGTTTGTGAGTTCTTTTGCCAAATATTCCGCAACAAACGGTATTGTTTTTTGGCTAGCTCCAGTAAAATACGATCGGTAATGTCATGAACACTCGTACGACTGCCTTTCACCATAATATGATTACGGTCATTTTTTCTGGTGATAATTTCTACGACATCACGACGGCTATCTAACTCTACCCCATGTTTTGTTCTTATTTCTTCTCTTATGGCTTCTAGAGATTCTGATACGCCTAGATTGAACCCTTGTGCCTTATCATCGTCGACATTTCGATTCTTTATCACTGCAATATCTGTGGAAAGTCCTCCGATGTCCTGAATAAGAATTCTTTTATCTATTAAATCCTTATTAATAATCTTGAGCTGGGTATCCATCACAAGATTAATATAAGCTGCAAAACCTTCTGGATATATTTTCACTTCGTTAAATTTAATATTTACTTTTAACCCTTGATATTTAGGGGTAACAAGAAATTCTACTTGATGGACAGAACCGACTAATTTCAAGCGGTACCCAGCATCCTTTCCTTCCTTTACTTCTCGAAGTGGAAGACCCGTACCAAGCGTGTAATTCGCATCTATCACTTGTTTTGATCTCGGAAAAATACCCGTATTCTCTTCTTTCACAGCATCCAATGCAAGGGTAGCAAAAAGCATGACCAATGTTTGATCCTCTTCTGACTTGCTACTTCCTGGGTCCAATTCTGTTGCATTGCCGCTTTTTGTTGCAAGATGGCCTACACGATAAATGGCATTATTGTCTTTTAAGGCCGGAGAATGCACCTTAATGTGAATGCCATCAAAGGGATTTTTACTATCCAGTTCCTCTATTCCAATGACCGGTCTATCTTCTGTATCCCTGGCAACAATATTAGGAATATTAATTTCATATTCCATCTCCCCAAAGATTGCTTTAATCGAGTCATTTCCAACATCTACTGCTGCAATTCTAGAGTTTGACATAATAGATCATCCCTTCTTATTTTTAATAGATTTATAGCTCTTAGTTGCTGATCATTTCTATGTATCTTTCTATTAAAGCGTATAGGAGATTGCTAGATTATTCAATGAACCTTGCTGAAAAGAAATGAAATTGTAAACCTGTAAACAACTTGTAAACAAACGAATTTTTGTATACGCAATTGTAAACAATCACTACAAACACGTATACATATGATTAAACCGGGATGTATACACTTTTGTATACATGTAAACATAAAAGTATACAAGTTGTTTACATTAAGTAAACATGTAAACAACTTTTGTAAACAAAGGAAATGATCTGATTAATATCGTTAATATTCAAAAAGGCCCTACTTCAAGTAAGACCTAATTGTATTTATGATTTGTAATAAGGAGGAATGCGTAACCATTCATTTTGCTTAAAGTATTGTTTTACCTGTAATCCTGCAATCGTTTTTTTATAAAAATCTTGGTTCGAATGTGTCATGAATCATCTCAAAAAGATTCATCTGATAACCCCTCCAGGCATGTAATTCCTATAGTAGTATCATCACCATTCATTTAGTAATCATACTAATTGAAATATTTTTCAATTAGTTTTTCAGCTGTACGTGTCGCTAATGCCTGCGTGGTAAGAGTGGGATTTACTCCACCCAAACCGTTAAAATGAACACTATTATCAGCGATAAATAACTGTTTTACCTGGTAAGCTTCACAATTAGAATCAACTACATACCCCATTCTCATTGTACTTTCCAAATGAATCATGACTCCTGCTGGCCAGTTAGATGAAATCATTTGTTTTGCACCCGCTTTATGCAAAATATAAATAGCCATTTTCATTAATTCTTTTCTATTTTTCATGGACTTTTTCGTAGGAGTATAGCTCAAGTGCGGTACTGGACCATGTTCATCGCTAATTGTAGGGTGGAGGTTCACTCCATTTCTATGATCAACCTCATCGTCTGTGATGATTAATACATTCAATGTTTTTCTGTAATTTAACATTAAATCTTGTAATTTGCTTCCAACAATTTGATGATGAAATTCCCATTTGGACTGTTCCTTTTGATAGATACTCCAGCCAAATTGACTAATTCCATAGGAAAGAGAAGCTGTTAGACCTGGGCTCATTCCGGCCGTTTGAATCGAACCTAAGCCAGGAAAATCTAGTCTTGCACCACATGTATGTCCAATAAAAGGATGGAGGTCAGGTTCGCCTAAGATAGACATAAGGTCTTTTTCACTAAAGATTCCCGTTACCCAGTCCATATAGTGGTTCGTTAGCCCTTTTCCGACCCATGGATTTTGTGGGAGATTAGAATTTAGCCAAAGTCGTGGACTCTCTATACTACCTCCAGCAAGAACAATCACCTTTGCACTTAATTCTTCCTCTTCACCTGTCCATGTATCCCTAATGCGTACTCCAGTCGCATGTAACTCTCGTGAATGACTGGTCTCTGTTAAGATTTTTATTGTAAACGAATTGGGTCTAATCGTGACATTACCAGTACTTAAAGCCAATGGGATGTAACTAACGGCGGTTGACCTCTTTGCAACCTTATCTATGGAAGGGCCATGTGGGCAGCCATTTATACAGTGGCCACAAAGGGTGCATCCTTCCATCCACGATAATTGTTCAAGTGAAACATTTACATTATTAAGATTCTTATTTACTGGTAAGATTGCGTTTGGCTGTGGACGATAGGCCGGACTTGTAACATTTAAGGTGGCATTAAGCTGCCACCCCGCTCTTTTTGCTCCGAAATAAAATAATTCTTCCTTTGCCGTTTTTGGGGCAAAGTGAACGGGCAGTGTGGCTTCTACCTTTTCATAATAAGGAATGAGTTCTCGATAGGAAAGTGGCCATACTTGGTCAATGGCTGATGGGAAAGCACGAGGAGAATTTGCTGTATAATGCTGTGTGGACCCTCCCACACCCGCACTTTGCCAAATAATTTGCTTATGTGGTGCCAAGCGAACCCATGGTGCCCGATCTCTATTTGCTGGGCCCCATCGAAATCTACCTGTAACCAGATTATTCATATTGTCTTCATACTTGTTTAGTTGTTGCCTATAAAGAGTAATATCTAAATCATTTTTATCGGAACTTTCTTTTTCCCCAGATTGAAGATTGGGACTCGGCCACTTTTGATTTCCGTACCATGGGCCCGCTTCTACAATTAATACCTTTAATCCCTTTTCCCCAAGCTCCTTCGCTATTACTGCTCCACCACCTCCTGCACCAATGACTATAACATCTGGATTAGACATGATGATTTCCCCCTTTGTTCGGATCACCTAATGAAAATCCACGAAGATTTCGATACCCAAAAGCTGGACCTGGGTATTTTGTCTGAATCCACCCAATTGGAAAACACTCGATACGTTTATATTCAGGTCGATTAAATCTAGTAGTCCCATATCCAGTCCACTCCGAATAAAAGCCCAAAAATGTAAGCTGGGTTATCGTATTCTTCATACTTTGCGTTAAACCTGGATTATTAGTAAAAGGTTCGGGCAAGCTCTCCAAAGGGACTTCTAATCTTTCTAACAAATTGATTGCCTTTAACCGCTCACTACGTGACAGAGTAGAGAATACCCCTTCTCTAGAAAATACCGATATAATTCCTTTTTCTATGTACAATAGTTGAATAGCAGCCAGATCTAATAAATCTGCTGTCTGTTTTGACAAAGAGATCGTTTCTCCTTGATTTCCTGTAGAAGGCAAAGTCTGATCCAAAACCGCTATAACATACCCATAAATCACTTCATCCATTGGAGAAGCCTGCAGAATGGCGTCCACTGCCGCTTGGATGGTTATCCTGGTATGAACATCAGATACTTCACTGTTTAAAGGTTTTATCATGCTCTTCCCCCTTACAAACAAAAATCCCCATCCTCTAATTTTATTTGGGAACTTGAAAGGATAGACTACATAATTTGAGGAGGCAAAAACCCGCACCATCTTAGTAACGGGTTCGGCTTTCGAGTACAAAAACTATTGGGGATTGATGTGGTGAAAAGAAAAGACATTGTTGAATTTTTCGAGGAGGTATGGGAATTCATAGGCGGAGAAATTCCGGTTTAATATGGAAAGTAGGGCTCAAGAAGCTGATATAAGCGGAAATATTCCGATTAACTTCTCTATATTTACCTAAATCTAAAGATTAGGTTCATATAAGCGGAAACACTCCGCTTATTTTGCGGGAAATGTTGGTATTTCCCAAAATAAACGGAATTTCTCCGTTTATTTTGGGTTCATTCTATTTTGTACTTCACAACTGAACTACTTACCTTTTTAGGTACAGGTTTTACTTGTAGGATTTTACTCAAATGTCCCTTTTACTAATGGAGAACCTTGGGCCACCATTAGTTGACCTTTTGCCATAACCGTTTGAATCGTTAATGTTTCTTTATCTAAAATTACAAGGTCCGCATCCTTCCCTTTTTGAATATTGCCTTTTTGAGAAAGTTTGAGAACTTGTGCTGGATTTGATGTAATTACTTGGATTGCTTGCTCTAGAGGGATTTTCTCATTAAAGACTGCATCCCTTACCTCCCGGAATAAAGAAGCCGTTTTCCCCACTTTTAATCCTTTAAATTCACCCATTTCATCAAAATAAGGAAGACTTGCCTGCCCATCTGACGAAAAAGTAATACTACTAATGGGGATGTCTTTTTCAAGCATTAATCTTAAACCGGTCGAACACTTCACTTCCCCTTCTTCTAGGAATTGAGGAATGGTGCTAGTGGTCAAGTCAACATATCCACCCTTTTTTGCATATGTAATCCCTGCAGCAAATAATTCTTTATTACGATTAATATGAGTAGGATGAAAATGCCTAGCAGGAATTTCTGTTTTCTCGATGATCTCCTCTAGCAATGAGAGTTTTTCAATTCCATCCCCTACATGGATTTCTATAAGTCCAGCTTTCCCAGATAAAATGCCACCATTTCTAGCTGCTGTAGCAATTTTTACTACTTCATCAAACGTAGGCTGAGAGGAACGATGATCAGAAATGGCAATTTCTCCAACACCAATAATTTTGTCAATTAAAATTAGATCATCTTCAATTCTTGAGGTTAATGTCTTGACTGGTACTTGATAAGAGCCGGTATGAATATAACAGGTAACGCCTTCTTCTTCTAGTGCTCGAGCCTTTGCTAGAAGGCTTTCCATTCTCCTGGTTGTACCATCCGTTCCAAGCACACCCACTAAGGTTGTTACACCAGACATCGTTATATCGGTTAACATAATTTCTGGGGTTCTTGTTTTGAATCCACCTTCTCCTCCACCACCAATAATATGAACATGAGAATCAATAAATCCAGGTACGATAAGTTGACCAGATGCATCAATCACTTCGATAGGGACAAAAGAAGTAGGAGTATTTATTTGCTCTTCTATAAAAGCAATTTTATCGTCAGCAATAAGAATATCCCTTACACCAAGATAGTTTGGGGCATAGACCTCTCCGTTTTTTATTAACTTTAGCATAGCTCTTCACTCCTAATTGTCAGTCAATATAAGCACACAAGAACGAGTATCTGTTTACATTATATAAATTAACCAAAAGGGGTAAAATTCCTTTCTCATTATATAAATTAACAATTCTTCAGTAGGTATGGTAAAATTCTTGGTAACTAAACAATATTACAATACAAAGTAGGTGTTATAGCTTGTCCTCTGAAAAAGAAGTAAAGCTTTATTTTGTTCGTCATGGTGAGACTCAATATAATATAGAAAAACGTATGCAAGGTTTTTGTGATTCCCCTCTTACCGAACGCGGAATTACTCAAGCCAAGTCTGTAGGTATGGGCCTTGATGATATTGAATTTACCGCAGTATACACTAGTGAAAGCCAACGAGTTATAGATACAGCTCAGTATGCAGTTGGTCATCGTAATCTTCCAACAATGACGGACCCACGCCTGAAAGAAATGAACTTTGGTGCTTTAGAATCACTTGTAGAATCAGAAATCACCGAGCGATACGGAAATATACTTGAACAATTATTTACCCTTAACGACCTAAATATGGCTGCACCAGAAGGAGAAAGCTACTCCCAGCTTTATACACGTACAACCTCTATCGTTAAGGAAATCATCGACAAGCATAAAAGTGAAGGCGGAAATATACTTGTTTTCTCACATGGAGTAACGATTGGTAACTACTTAATGCAATTAACAAAAATGAGCGATTATCCGCACCATGATAATTGCAGTGTTTCCGTCATTAAGTATGCTAACGGTGAATTTAGTGTAGAAACGATTGCTGACACTTCCTTTAGAGACAGGTATCAATAATAGTGAAACACCTCTATGCGAATGGCATAGAGGTGTTTTTTATTGATTTAATTTCCTTATTTCTACCACTCCTCCAAATCACCACTATCCCACATTTCATTAAATGTATCATTCATAGCTGAAGCTAAGTCCGAATCACTTACGGTTAAGAGGACTTCCTGATTATCTTCTGCAGAGTCTTTTGTGTAATTAAAAGAGCCTGTTACGACGGTTTCGTTGTCTGATATGGTTAAAAGAATGCTTCCTAGTTTTCTATTCAATGTTAAACCTCCTTGTTTGTATATATCATTTTTACACCAATTATCTTAAATGAACCCTTTTTAAGAAACAAAAAAGGTGATACAAAAATTTGTATCACCTTTGGTAAACTCTTATTAAATTATACGTACCGTAACAATACCTTCAATCAAGCCGATTTTTTCCTCTAACTGAGGGATAATTTCACTCGTTACATTGTTATCAATATCGATCATAGTATAGGCATATTCCCCTCTACTTCTGTTCACCATATCTGCAATGTTTAAATCATAGCTTGAAAGAGCTGATGTAATCTTTCCAACCATTCCAGGAACATTTTGATGGAAAGCTGCTACACGTTGCTTCCCTGAATATGGAAGAGAGGCATTTGGAAAATTCACTGAGTTTTTAATATTCCCAGTCTCTAGAAAATCCTTTATTTGGCGCCCCGCCATAATTGCACAATTTTCTTCAGATTCTGCTGTTGATGCACCAAGGTGTGGAACACAAATGGTGTTTTCCATTTTCAATACATTTTCATTAGGGAAATCTGTAATATATTGACCCACGATACCTTCTTCAAGCGCAACCGCCAAATCTATTTCGTTCACTAGTTCCCCACGTGAGAAGTTCAGAATATGAACACCTGGTTTCATAATGCTAAATGTAGCTTGATTAAACATTCCTTTTGTATCATCCGTTAATGGTGTGTGTACAGTAATATAATCAGCGTTTGCAAACAATTCTTCAATGGTTAAAGCACGTTGGACCGTACGTGATAAATTCCATGCTGTATCAACAGAGATAAATGGGTCAAAACCAATTACATCCATGTCTAAAGCAATAGCGTCATTCGCTACAAGTGCCCCAATTGCACCTAGTCCAATAACACCTAGAGTTTTACCTTTAATTTCTTTTCCTACAAATTGCTTTTTCCCTGCTTCTACAAGCTTTGGAACTTGGTCCCCTTCGCCTTCTAAGGTCTTTGTCCATGACACACCAGCAAAAAGGTTTCTTGATGACGCCATTATTGTAGTTAAAACCATTTCTTTTACAGCATTTGCATTGGCTCCAGGAGTATTAAAAACGACAATTCCTTGCTCTGTGCATTTGTCGACTGGAATATTATTAACACCTGCTCCAGCTCTTGCAATTGCTTTTAAATTACTACCGAAATCCATTGAATGCATATTAAAGCTACGTGCAATAATTGCATCTGGATTTTCACAATCATTGTCGACTGCAAAATTATCCTTTTTAAAGACTTTTAACCCGCTTTCTGCAATATTATTTAATGTTTTAATTTGGTTCACTTTTTTTAATGTAATTGGGCTCATATTGTTTCTCCTTTTTTATTATAAATTTGAACAAAAAGAGGCAAGGGTTTATAACCCTTACCTCTGCCCAGGCGAACGGCTACGACACCATGTGCTCCCTCGCGGTTATCCGCGTTTCGCCAGTTACACATAGTCTTTTTATTTCTTATATTCTAACAACTTCTTTACTAGCATTCAAGTAGAAAAATATTCTTTTTTAAATTTTCTTACAAATTAAACTTCATTATTTATGATGAGGTTTTCCTGTATTCTTAAATAAGTAGTCTAGTCCTTACTCCGGTAACCTCCGAAAAGCAAATAAGCGGAGATTTTTCTGTTAAATGCAGAATGGAGCTTATTTTCATGATGTATAAGCGGAGAATTTCCGATTATGCACAGCATTTTCCCCCATTATTACAGTTTTTGAGCCAATAGGCGGAATTTCTCCGTCTATTTAACCAATATTTCAGCCAATTTATACATTAAGCGGAATTCTTCCGTCTATTAATCAGACTGGATATTTAACCTGATCTTCAGCTGTTTTAGCCTCCCCATCCTTAGGAGAGGCATTGGCTAAAAATCCTCATTTACTTATGATAAGGTTCATTCCTATTAATCCGGTAAGCCCGATACACCTGTTCAAGCAGAATTAACCTCATAAGTTGATGAGGGAATGTCATCTTAGAAAATGATAACTTCTCATCTGCACGATTTAGAACATCCTTACTTAAACCCAGCGAACCTCCAATAACAAAGGCAATTTTACTTTTTCCGTATGTAGCCAACTTATCAATCATTTCCGCCAGTTCTTCTGACGATCGTTGCTTGCCTTCTATGGCTAGGGCAATGACATATGTATCTGGAGAAATTTTTGCTAACAGCCTCTCTCCTTCTTTATTCTTTACCTGTTCCATTTCTATGTCACTTAATTGCTCTGGAGCTTTTTCATCTGGGAGTTCAACCACTTCGACCTTCGCATAGGCCGTTAGTCTTTTTAAATATTCATCAATACCTTGTTTTAAGTATTTTTCTTTAAGTTTGCCAATTGTTAATAATGAGATATTCACACTTCATCCTCACTTTACGAACAAGATATCCACAGAAGTTATCCACATGTCCACATTTTTCATCCACATATTGTATAGGATCATTTGTTCCCTACCATATATACAGCATCATTTCGACAATATTCACAGGTTGTTAATAACTCATTTCCCTCAACTTTTAGTAAGGTTGGAAATGTCTCAAACTCATCTACAATCGTATCTATGGCAAGATCTACATGTTCCTCACAGCAGTAAATCAAGTTATTTCCCTCCTTCAAAATTCTCCAAACTTCAACAAAAAATGATGTGGATATCTGATATATAGTTTATCCAAAAACTTATCCACATTCCTATCCCATCCTACCAAAACTATCGAGAAATTTCTATCCACAAAAAAGAAATGCAAACATGACGCCTGCATTTCTCTCACAACTATAAGGTATTTCCACCTAGCTTCATCGTTGTTTCTTGAAGCTTTCCAGCACGGTAGAATTTAATGTTCAGCTGATCTCCGACTTTCTTTTTATTATATAGATGCTTTCTTAAATCAATGACATCTTTAATTGGATCGCCGTCCATTTCAACAATCACATCTAAATCTTCTAATCCTGCTTGTTCTGCAGGTGAGTTTGGATCCACCGTCATAATTACGACTCCCGATGTTACATCTTCCGGAAGTTTCAGTGTTTCTTTCTGATGATAAGCTGATACTTCATTTACTGATTGAAGTTGGATTCCCATGTAAGGTCGTTTTACCTCACCAAACTCCTCTAGATCACTAATGATTGGCTCAGCAGACTTTATTGGAATGGAGAGACCGATTCCCTCTACGGAGCTCTGGGCAATCTTCATAGAGTTAATTCCAATCACTTGGCCACTGATATTAATTAATGCTCCACCACTATTACCCGGGTTAATTGCGGCATCCGTTTGGAGTACTTCAGCCTGCCAATCAATTGCACCATCTTGGTTAATATCAACAGGAATCGCACGCTCTAAACCTGATACTATCCCTTGTGTAACAGAGCCAGAAAACGTTGCTCCAAGTGGATTTCCAATAGCGATCACTGGCTCACCAATTTTTAAAGCATCCGAATCTCCAAACTCAGCAACGGTTTCAATTTTGCTTCCATCAACCTCAAGAACAGCTAAATCGGTCCAAACGTCACTACCTCTTAACTTGGCTTCAAGCTTTGTTCCATCAGACAATGTCACCTCAAGTGAGTTTGCCCCTTCGATTACGTGATGGTTTGTTACAACATATGCTTTGCCATCCACTTTTTTATAAATAACACCGGACCCTGATCCTGCTTCCTGACTACTTGATTCTGACCAAAAACTTGTCGTTTGAAGATTCGTAATTCCAACTACCGCATCTCCTGCTTTTTCTACTGCCTTTGTTATATCTGTCACTACGTTTAAGCTAACATTTTCTGTCCTAACCGCATCGTTGTTTGCCGTACCTTCTTCTAGATTCGAATCTGTTTCTGTGGAATAAGGAAGAACATCAAAACCAATTCGAGGCAAGGCAACCACAATAAGAAAAACACCTAAAATGGCTCCAACTAGACTCGCAAAAAAGTACCCTCCTCGATTTCCCTTTTGTTTTCTGTACCGTGTTTCGTAGTCTTGATCATAATAACCCACGATTCACCAATCCTTTCAAACAATCATTATCTATGTAGTTTTTATCCCTATATATAATATAATCCCTTCTTGCCAGAGAATAAACCAAAAAGGTGACCCGAAAAAGTCGGAATCACCTTTTTATACCGCAGTTAACACAGTTGGAACTTTAGGGTCGGTATCGTATAAATCAAATTGCTCACCAATGATGATGCCCTTGCTTTGAAGTGTTTGCTCGACAGACATTTTAGCTAAATCTTTCATATTATTGTCTTGACTTAAATGAGCTAAGTAAATACGTTTTGTGTTATCACCAGCTACTTCACTCATTGCAATGGCTGCATCTTCATTCGATACATGTCCAACATCACTCAAAATACGGCGCTTAATGCTCCATGGATACTTTCCCATGCGAAGCATTTGTACGTCATGGTTGCTCTCAAAAACAAACACATCTGCGTTCTGAATGATTCCCTTCATACGATCACTAACATATCCTGTATCTGTAATTAGAACTAGCTTCTTTCCATTATGGTGAAATACATAAAACATGGGCTCTGCCGCATCATGAGACACGCCAAATGATTCAATATCCACCCCACCAAAGCTTTTTACTGTTTCCATGTCAAACGTAAATTTCTGTTCTACAGGAATTTCCCCTACTAAATGATTCATGGCATCCCATGTTTTTGCGTTAGCATAAACAGGAAGCTTGTACTTTCTCGCTAATATTCCGACTCCTTTAATATGATCACTATGCTCATGAGTGACAAAAAGTCCCGATAGCTTACTAATGTCACGATCAATTTTTTGAAAAAGAGCCTCCATTTGCTTCCCACTATGTCCTGCGTCTACTAGAAAGGACTGATCTTCCGTTTCTACATAAATCGCATTCCCTGTACTCCCACTCGCTAGGATACTAAAATGCAATGACATACTATTCACTCCAATTGTTTTCTTCATTCTTTAGTTGAATGACTTGTCCTTCAAATGCATTCACAAATAAATTCTCCCCTTCGTCTAATACAAATCGCCACGCAGGTGTCAAAACCTGTGAAGAAGTTAAACGAACAAGTGTGTAATAACCAAACTCGACTCTCTCTATCTTTGTTCCAAAAGGTAAATAGCCATTTTCATATAGTGTTTCTATCGCCTTAATGGGCTGAATAATTCTTTCATCTTCCGAAAGTTCCTCGATACTATCGAGTATGGTTTGTTTGTAGGAAACTACTTCATTATCGCTATTTAATTTGAACGTGATTTGACCGCTTGGATTTTTATAAAATAGCTTTTCTTGGTACTGCTGATAATAAGTTATACTATTATCACTTTCATCTCTACCCCAATAACGATATTGGTCACCATTTATGACTGATCCTTTTAAAAATGTATCTAATTCAGGTGGTTGACCTTTGCTGCTCACTTTTAAAGGTGTGTCCAATTCTGATTCAATAGACTGGTTGTTTCTTATTGTAATGGTTTGACCGCTGAGCGTTGTATCTATAAGCATTTCAACCTCTTCCTCTGTAAACACTCTTGGAACCGTACTTAAGTACGTGTCCTTTTCAAAGTTTTTTGGAAGATCATTGTATGTGATTTCATCTGCCTTTAATCGGTTTTCTAGAGAAGGATTGGTCGCATATTCATATTTAGTTGCGGTACGAATCTTTAAGAACTCATTCATAAGATAGATATTTAAAACGAAAAAGGAAAGGATAAAGATGGTTTTAATTCTACTCCAATCCATGCTTTATCCCCCCACTCTCGCTACTCGGAACCATCTTCCATTCATCGTTATACTTATAGTACCAAGCTGGTTCCAAATGAATTAGTGAATTCTGGTTAATATCAGTAATCTTAGACATGTGATAGCCAATCGAAATGTCCTGAAGAAAATCGAGGTCAAAATCTTCTACTTTTTTCAACTCTTCTAGCACACTGACACCAGATGGTAGGGTAATTTCAGTGGCATCCAATCTACTTCCTAACATGAAATTACTTCGAAAATACTTATTAATTCCACTAGCATTCCAGATTTGTAAAATTTCCGATATTCCATTATCACCAAAGATGGGGTAACCACTTAAATCGTATAATCGGAATAATATGACCTGTTCTGACTGGTCCATTCCTACATATCGATAATTATCCGTCCAGCCACCATGACTATTAATAAAATCAATACTTTTTTCCAGAAGGTGACTCGATTTCGCTGTTGCTCCACTTTCAACATCTTCTGTTTTCACATAGGAAACAGTACTCGTTTCATAATTGACACTCATTAAAGTAGTTGTATCAGTATACTCTTCACCAAAAGAGCTGAAATTTTTTGACACTAGATTCGGATCGCTAAATAGGGCATCACGAAGTTTTTCTGTCGATAACTTCAAAAACAGGTAATTATATAAAGCAACTTTTACTGGCTCTTTTCGCAGCATCGTAAAACTTTCTCGATTAATTGGTTCATATAGTGCAAACTTTTCATTCTCACTTATGTCCGCTAAATATCGTTCTTTAAAATCTTTGATATAAGTGGCTGTAACATATGCTCGAAGCACTTCATTCTCTTTGGAGGAAATAAAATAAACGGCTCCTCCCTCTCTTGTTTCTGGCTCTAAATCAATAACAATTCGGTCAAAGTTACTCTTAGGAATATCATTACTAGGTAATTGTAACGCGCTACGGTACACCTTTAAAGGAACAATATCAGGAAAAATAAGTTCTAAAACATTCTTATCATAAATAAACGAAGGGATATTTTTTACGAGATCGGATATATCTTCAAACTCACTAAATTCCCATAAGCTAAGTTCTTTCATTGTCTGATCAATTTCAAAGGAATCAAATGTACCGTAATGTTTCTCCCCTTGATGGAAAAACAATCGTTCCGGACGAACAATTTTGCTCAATTCCTTCGTTTCACCAAACGATACTTCTTCAACGGTATTTCCACTTTCCTTCAAAGTGTCATAATTCGGCTGATATGTCCACAACATCCATGTAAGAAGAATACTAAAAACAACAAGAATTAATAGGACGATAGACTTTATCGTTTCATATTTCATGTCCAGTCATCCTCCTCATTAGGATCATAAGGGAGAGTGAATGAGACCGTCGTCCCTTTCCCTTCCACACTTTCCGCCCAAATTTCTCCTCCATGGGCTTCTACCATTTCTTTTGCAATTGCTAGTCCTAGACCTGTCCCACCAAGCTTTCTAGTTCTTGCTTTATCAACTCGGTAAAATCGTTCAAAAATTTGCTGAAGATTTTCTTTTGGAATTCCCATCCCCTGATCACTAACACTAACTACAATATGATCTTCCTTTTCCTCCACTTTAAAAGTGATTTTCCCACCCTGTGGAGAATACTTCATTGCATTTGAAATAATATTATCAAGGACTTGTGTAAGCTTGTCCGCATCTCCCTCAACAAAGGCAGCATAATCTAATAGTTTTCGTTCAAAAGCAGTATTTTCATCCTTTATAATCTCAAAACGATCAATAATTCGATTGAAGAAATCTACGAAATTAAACCATTCCTTCTTAAGGCGATAATCCTTGCTATCCATCTTGGAAAGCTGAAGCAAATCATTTACTAGACGTATCATACGTTCTGTTTCTGTTTGCGTAACACTTAAAAAGTTCGGGGCGATTTCCTCGTCCTTCCAGGCACCATCTGATAATGCTTCTAAGTAACTTCTCATCGTCGTTAAAGGTGTCCGTAACTCATGTGACACATTGGCAACAAATTCTCGTCTCTCTAAGTCAATTTTCTCTTGTTCCGTAATATCATGTAAAACCGTTATTAAACCATTTACAAATCCAGTTTCCTTTTGAATGACCGAAAAATTCGCCCGTAGAATAAGAGGCTTTGTAGCCGTGCTATAGTCCAAAATAAGTGACTCTTTCTCAACAAGTAAATCTTCAAACGAATAGTCTTCTTCTAAGCCTAATAAAGACACAATGGAGCTAGACAGTATTGTTTCACGTGAAACACTCAAAAGCTTTGCTGCAGGTTCATTGATAAGGATTACTCGACCTTTTCGATCGGTAGCAACCACACCATCTGTCATATAGGAAAGAACAGAGGATAACTTTCGACGTTCTCCCTCAGTGGTTGCTTGTGCCTCTTGTAACTTTTTTGTGAGATTATTAAAAGTAATGGCTAATTGTCCAATCTCATCATATCCGAAAACTTTTACCTTTCGAGAAAAGTTCCCTTTAGCCATCGCCTGTGCCTGCTTTCGCATATCAGAAATAGGCCTTGTAATCGTTTGTGCAAGTAGAATCCCAAGTACTGCTGTAATCAATAATGCAATACCCGTCCCTGTGGCCAGGATATTATTAATGGTCTTCATTTGGGAATACACATTTTCTTTCTTTGCTACCAAGTATATAACACCTGTGACCTCATCATCGGATCGAACGGGCGTAACTAACACCCAGATACGCTTTAATGACTCAGGATCGATTTGGGTTACTTCCTCCCCTTCAGCTGAAGTAGCGATGACACGTCTAATTAAGGTGTCAGTAGATCTTTGGCCAACAATTCCTTGATTATATTGATCTGATGTGCCGATAATTTTTTGCGTACTTGCTTCAATTAAACGAACCTCCGAGATATCTGTCGTTGGAAAATCAGCTAGAATCTTCTTAACAGCCTCTTCCAGAGTTGGTCCTTCATCATCTGGGTTACGTTCCTTGCCTAGCTCTTCCCCTAAGTAATAAGCTAAAAGATTCACTCTCTCTTCAATTGAGGTTTCAAAATTCCGTAATAAAGTGCTCTCAAGCTGTCTAACAAAATAAACACCGATTATTTGCATCGCAATTAAAATTAACAATACATAAATCATTACAAATTTTAGATGGATAGATCGAAAGAAACCAACCTTTTTCATTTACTGATTACTCCTGTTCAGGATTTCGTAAATAGTATCCAACCCCTCTTCTTGTCACGATCCATGTTGGGTGACTTGGGTTATCTTCGATTTTCTCGCGAAGTCGTCTAACGGTCACATCGACTGTACGAACATCGCCAAAATAATCGTAACCCCAAACAGTTTGTAATAGATGTTCTCTCGTCATCACTTGTCCGATATGCTGGGCTAAGTAATGAAGCAGTTCGAACTCTCTGTGAGTAAGCTCGATCATTTCCCCGCGCTTTGAAACAATATAAGCATCTGGATGGATCGTCAATGAGCCTAATTCAATCTCATTTGTCTCATCTTCTTCCTGTTGACTTATATTCGTTTGATGCCTTCTTAAGTTTGCTTTCACACGTGCAATTAATTCTCTTGTACTAAATGGTTTTGTTACGTAGTCATCTGCACCTAGCTCAAGACCAAGAACTTTATCAATTTCAGAATCCTTTGCTGTTAGCATGATAATAGGCATTTCATACTTTTTACGAACTTCACGACATACTTCCATTCCATCACGTTGAGGAAGCATGATATCTAGTAAGATTAAGTCTGGCATAATTTCCTCTACCATCTTTAATGCCTCGTTACCATCATATGCACAATATACGTCGTACCCTTCCTTCTTAAGATTAAATTGAAGGATATCAGCAATCGGTTTTTCATCGTCAACAACTAGTATACGTTTTTCCATTTCATAGCTCCTTTATTTGAACTGTCTATTTATTTTATCTTCCACTATTTTTACTGTTCATAATCCTTACTTTATCATGATATGCCTATGAATTCACGTTTTTAGAAGGCAGATCACTTCATCAAGAAATAGAAAACCTCTAGTTTTCACTAGAGGTATGAATATATTATCTATTTACATAATTTAGTGGATTTACTAAACTACCATTCTTATAAACTTCAAAATGAAGATGAACACCTGTTGAATCTCCAGTTGAACCCATCACTCCAATAGCTGACCCTTTAACCACTGTTTGGCCAACACTTACACTAATCGAAGCTAAATGCGCATAAACGGTACGCATTCCGTTATTATGATCAATAACAATCTTGTTTCCATATCCACCATCAAATCCTGCGGATACGACTGATCCATTGTCTGCAGCTTTAATAGTTCCACTGCTAGGACGTGCAATATCTATACCTTTATGTTGTTTGCCCCATCTAAAGCCCATTTGGCTGGAAACATACCCTCCATTTGCTGGCCATACAAGGGACCCGTCACCACGAGACGGTACAACTTTTGTTCCTTTTCTAACAATATAATTAACAGGTTCTTGAAGGATCTTTTCACTCGTAACCTCTTGAGCTACACGGATTCCATTTTGCTCAGAGACTTTATATGTTACCTCGCGAGCACCTTCTTTCCCCTCTTGTTCTACTTTTGTATCACCTTTATACATAGTTTCATCTTCTATAAATTGGTTAGCAAATGCGATTGTTTCCTTTTTTGCCTCTTCTTTCACTACTACTACTTGAAGAAGGGGTTGTAGGAAGGTTACATTCAATTCTTGCCCAATCTTTAACACACTATCTTCTGTCATATCAGGGTTAATGGACAATAATTGTGCAATTTCCATTCCATGTGCTGAGGCAATTCCACCTAACACATCTCCCTCTTTCACAGAGTATTTCTTTTCTTCTAATGTACCCTTAGTTAAAAAATTAACTGCTTCCTCAACAGTTAGTATTTTATCTGGAGTAACTTTTTCTACATTTTGTGAAACTTCTTTTGTGAATGAAACGTCTAATAGACGAACTTCATTTTCCTTTAGCGTAGGTAATACCACTTCAGGAGTTGCTTTACGAGATTCCAACTCTGTTAGTTGCTCCTGTGTAACATACTTTAGCTTCAAAGTATTTAATACCTGGTCTGCCTCAGCTTCACTTTTTAAGTAAGCTACTACTTTTCCATCAATCACTAAGGCTGAAGCATTTGCTTGAACGGCCAGCTTACTTTGGATGATTTCTACAACTTCTTCGTCATTTGTTTTGGCACTAGAACTAAACACTTGCTCTGAAACATATGTAAGTTGTGAATCAGCTGATAAATCTAAATTTGTATATGTTTGCTTAAACTCTTCTACTTTTTCATCTAAGATTTCTTGAACTACTTCTTTGTCAGAAACAGTACCAACATATTCTTTATTCATATATACATAGTATACCGTGCTTAATTTAGAGCCATTAGCAGATGCCGTACTTACACCAAATGTAAGTGCTCCTAATGCCATTGCTGATATAGCTGCCATTTTTATTGTAGGTTTTAGACTATTAGATGCGTTGATCGTTAGTTCGGAAAGTCTCTTATTGAAAAAACCCATTCTCTAATCCTCCTAGACTAGCGCAACAAAACACTTTTAGTGCTTTTAACTCTTTTTATTTTTACTTTATTGCATAATAAGACTTCTTTACTTTACCATAAATAAACCATAAAGAGTTTACTAGCACCTGATATGTAACACAATTGTATAATTAATGACATTATATTACAAAGGTTAGTCGAATTAGTAGAATGCTTTCTTGACTATGTTTCCTAGCAAAACATTGATATAACAGCTTTTCCAAGAGAAACGCTTTCATTTTTCAGAAAAATCACTGAGGCTACTTTCGACAAAATTCTTGGGAGAAATTTACTTAAATATTACATCTCTGTAACAAAAAAGAGGAATTTGTCATAGGACAAACTCCTCTTTCATAGATGGCTCAGGACGGAATCGAACCGCCGACACAAGGATTTTCAGTCCTTTGCTCTACCGACTGAGCTACTGAGCCAAAATTAATATTATTCCCTAGATATGTATTGCTTCGTCCTTCGTCCCAATTTTTCAAATCGGTACGCTGGATGCTTTTTCTTTGGAGCTTATTCATCGTGCTCTACCAACTGAGCTACTGAGCCATATTTATAAAAATTCCAACCTCTTACTTTTGAAGAGATTGGAATAGTGTGATGACCCCTACGGGATTCGAACCCGTGTTACCGCCGTGAAAGGGCGGTGTCTTAACCGCTTGACCAAGGGGCCATGTGCTATTTCGACATATTCTGACGACGTTTTTTATATTAGCATAATAGCTTTATAGTTTGCAATATGTTTTAATAAAAAAAATTATTTTGTTAAATAAAATATTCGCCACTACTATTAGTGGCGAATATTGACTTAGCTTAATTAGCTTTGTCTCCAAGGATTTAACACAACATTCGTTTGTGTACGATCTGGACCTACAGAGAAAATTGACAATGGAATACCTGTTAACTGTGCAATTCGCTCTAAATAGTGACGAGCATTAGCTGGTAGCTCAGCAAGTGATTTGCAGCCTGTGATGTCTTCCGTCCAGCCTGGCAGCTCTTCAAAGACTGGCTCACATTCAGCTAATGTTTTTAAGCTTGCTGGGAATTCCTCAATTACTTCCCCTTTGTATCGATATGCCACACAGATCTTCAACGTTTCAATCCCTGTTAACACGTCGATGGAATTTAGAGAAAGATCTGTAATTCCACTAACTCTTCTAGCATGTCTTACAACTACGCTATCAAACCAACCAACACGACGCGGACGTCCTGTAGTTGTACCATATTCACGGCCAACCTCACGAATTTGGTGACCAATTTCGTTATCTAATTCCGTTGGGAAAGGACCATCCCCTACACGAGTCGTATAAGCCTTAGATACCCCAACTACATGCTTAATTTTCGTAGGACCTACACCCGATCCGATCGTCACTCCACCAGCAACAGGATTGGAAGATGTAACAAATGGGTATGTACCTTGGTCAATATCCAGCATAACTCCTTGAGCACCTTCAAAAAGAACGCGACGGCCTTCATCAAGTGCATCGTTTAACACGACAGATGTATCACACACATATTGCTTAATTTGTTGACCATACTCATAGTACTCATCCAGAATATCTTCAATTTTAAAGCCTTCTGTTTCATAAATACGCTCAAGCAAACGGTTTTTCTCTTCTAAATTACGTGCCAGCTTTTCTTCAAATACTTCACGGTCAAGTAGGTCAGCAATACGAATTCCGATACGCGCTGCCTTGTCCATATAAGCAGGGCCAATTCCCTTTTTCGTCGTACCAATCTTATTTGCACCCTTGCTCTCTTCTTCAACTTCATCAAGACGCAAATGGTAAGGTAAAATGACATGTGCACGGTTGCTCACGCGAAGATTATCTGTTGTTACACCTTTATCATGTAGGTAAGCAAGCTCTTTTACTAATGCTTTTGGATCAACAACCATTCCATTTCCAATCACACAAGCCTTATCACTATAGAAAATCCCAGAAGGAATTAAATGAAGCTTATACGTTTCTCCACCGAACTTAATCGTATGACCGGCATTATTTCCTCCTTGGTAACGAGCGATCACTTCTGCATTTTCTGATAAAAAGTCTGTGATCTTACCTTTTCCCTCGTCTCCCCACTGTGTTCCAACTACAACTACTGATGACATATAACAGCACCTCCAAAGGTAACTTAACATTTTTTCGTACAAAATCAAACAAGATTAGTTTACCAATGTGAACCACTAAAAGTCAATAAAACCCGAACGTTTTTTGTAAGATTAATATTTTTTGTTCGTAATTAATTCGTTTTTCATAGAAAAAAAGACTAACCAGTCAGCTAGTCTTTTTTTCTTCTAATCTATTAAGCTCCAGGTGGAACTCCATTATCATCAAAACGCCGCTCCAAATTAACAAACTTATTATATTCTTTCACAAAAGCTAATGATACGGTTCCAGTCGGACCATTACGTTGCTTCGCAATAATAATTTCGATAATGTTCTTACTTTCCGATTCACGATCATAATAATCATCACGATATAAAAAGGCAATTACGTCGGCATCCTGCTCGATACTTCCTGATTCACGGATATCTGACATCATTGGACGCTTATCTTGACGCTGTTCTACTCCACGGGAAAGCTGTGATAAGGCAATCACAGGTACTTTCAATTCACGAGCAAGAGCCTTTAAGGAACGAGAGATTTCTGATACTTCTTGCTGACGGTTCTCGCCAGAACGACCACTTCCTAGAATTAACTGCAAGTAGTCAATTAGAATCATTCCTAGGCCATGTTCCTGCTTTAAACGGCGACATTTTGAACGAATATCTGTAATTCTTACCCCTGGGGTATCATCAATAAAGATTCCAGCATTCGATAAGCTTCCCATAGCCATCGTCAGTTTACCCCAGTCCTCATCGGTTAAAGAACCCGTTCTAAGCCTTTGTGCATCAATATTTCCTTCTGCACAAAGCAAACGCATTACAAGCTGTTCAGCACCCATCTCGAGACTAAAAATAGCAATATTTTCACCGGTTCTTGATGCGACGTTTTGCGCAATATTTAAGGCAAAGGCTGTTTTACCAACGGATGGACGTGCTCCTACAATGATTAAATCATTCCGTTGAAACCCTGCTGTCATACGGTCGAGCTCTGAAAACCCTGTTGCTAACCCTGTTACTTCACCCGCGCGGTTATTCATGACTTCAATATTGTCATATGTTCGGACTAACACGTCCTTTATATTATGAAAAGCACCGGCATTTTTTCGCCCGGATACTTCTAAAATACTTTTCTCTGCTTCTCCTAACAACACTTCAACTTCGTCTTCTCGTGTGTATCCATCCGTTGCAATCGTTGTTGCTGTACGGATCAATCGTCGAAGCAAAGATTTTTCTTCAACGATCTTAGCATAGTACTCTATATTTGCAGCTGTCGGAACCGAACCAGCTAATTCACTTAAATAACTTACTCCACCCGTATCTTCAAGGAGTTTCGCAGCTGAAAGTTCTTCTGTCACTGTTATTAAATCGACGGCTTTTCCTTTGTCGCTCAGCTGTAACATCATTTGGAAAATTCTCTGATGTGCCGCTCGGTAAAAATCATCAGGAATTAATATTTCCGATGCCATTGTAAGAGAAGATGGTTCTAAAAATATCGCACCTAAAACCGCCTGCTCAGCCTCTATATTTTGAGGAGGGAGACGGTCAGCATATAAATCATTCATTTATAGTAACCTCCCTTTACTTTCTTAGAGGATATGATGAAAACTAGAAAAAATGTGACCAGAAAAACGGGCCACATTTTGTTAGCTACTCTATTTTATCATGAATATACCGAAATGGAACTTCCAAATTTAGTTTAATTCTTTTACGTGTACACTTAATGTAGCTTGAACTTCGGTATGAAGTTTTACTGGTACTTTTGTATACCCTAAAGCACGGATCGCATCTTCTAGTTCAATTTTACGTTTATCAATTTTGATACTATGCTTTTTTTGAAGCTCTTCTGCGATTTGCTTACTAGTGATCGAACCAAAAAGTCGTCCACCTTCGCCTGCTTTTGCACTCAATTCTACTGTGATTTTTTCAATCGTTTCTTTTAGTTTTTTTGCTTCAGCAAGCTCTTCTGCAGCTAGCTTCTCTTGCTTTTTTTTCTGTCCCTCAAGGGTACTAACATTTGTTGAATTCGCTTCTACTGCAAGTCCTTGTTTAATCAAGAAGTTTTGCGCGTACCCATCGGCAACATTTTTAACTTCGCCTTTTTTTCCTTTTCCTTTAACATCCTTCAAAAAGATCACTTTCATACTTTCTTTCTCCCTTCCATATACTCATGAATGGCCGTTTGCAGTCTTTCTTCCGCTTCCTCAATCGTTACATCAGTCAGCTGTGTTGCTGCATTTGTTAAATGGCCACCACCATCGAGATTCTCCATAATAATTTGGACGTTAACGTCACCCAACGACCTGGCACTAATGCCAACCGTTTGATCCGACCGCTTCGAAATAACAAATGAAGCTTGAATTCCGTCCATCGTCAACAGGGTATCTGCCGTTTGTGCAATTAAAATTTGATCAATAATTTGCGTGTTATTTCCTTTTGCAATGGCGACCCCTTTTTTGAAAAAGTAAACCGTTTCAATCAATTTAGCACGTTTTAAGAATGAATCAACATCTTCTTTCAAAAACTTCTGAACAAGAACCGTATCTGCCCCTTGTCCTCTTAAATAGGAAGCAGCATCAAAGGTTCTAGCTCCTGTACGAAGCGTAAAGCTTTTTGTATCAACAATAATACCAGCTAAAAGTGCTGTTGCTTCAAGCATATCAATCTTTCCACGTTTTGGCTGATATTCTAATAACTCAGTAACGAGTTCTGCTGTTGAGGACGCATAGGGCTCCATATAAACGAGTAGTGGACTTTGAATGAACTCTTCTCCTCGTCTATGATGGTCAATAACCACAACATGGTCGATTTTTGATAATAAACGCTCTTCAATAACTAATGAAGGTTTATGTGTATCAACAACCACTAACAGGGTGTCCTCCGTTGCAAGCTCTAGTGCCTGCTCTGGTGTAACAAATTTTTCAAACAATGATTCGTGTTTTTTGATCTCTTCTAATAACCTTTGAACACCTGTATCAATATCATTTGGATTTAAGACGATATAAGCATCACGTTCATTCATTTGAGCAACTTTTTGTATACCTATTGAAGCTCCAATAGCGTCCATATCCGGACTTTTATGCCCCATAATGATGACCTTATCGCTTTCTGATACAAGCTCCTTAAGAGCATGAGAAATGACTCTAGCACGTACTCTTGTCCGTTTTTCAACTGGATTCGTCTTTCCACCAAAAAACTTAACCTTACCATTTGTTAACTTAATGGCCACCTGGTCACCACCACGACCTAGCGCTAAATCAAGACTAGATTGTGCTAGTGAGCCCAATTCTGGTAGTGACGATACACCAGAACCTACTCCAATGCTCAAGGTCAACGGGACGTTTTGCTTTGAAGTCGTTTCTCTCACGTCATCAAGAACAGAAAACTTCCCTTTTTCGAGCAGCTGTAGGATATTTTCATTGAATACAGCAATGAATCGTTCAGAAGTAATTCTTTTTAGAAAGACGCCATTTTCTTGTGCCCACTTATTTAAAATGGATGTAACAAGATTATTCAAACTACTTCTTGTCTGATCTTCCATCCCTTGGGTTAATTCATCATAATTATCTAAGAAAATAATTGCAATGACAGTTCGTTCATCTTCATATAACTTTTCAATTTCTGTTTGTTCAGTTACGTCAAAGAAGTACAGTAGTCTTTCCTCAGGACGGTGAATGACTTTAAATTTTCGATCATGAATCGTGATAATTTCTGTTTCAACATCTTGCTTAATTAAAGGAATAAGTGATTCGCCTACATCATAGAGTGACCTACCAACAAGTGAATCCTCTTCAAAGCATGAAGCTAAGAACGGGTTCGTCCACTCAATATAGTAGTCATCATTAATTAACATAATACCAATTGGCATTTCCATGAGCGCTTCCTCGCCCACTTTTTTTACTCGATAGGACAATGTAGTTATGTATTCTTCCATTTCTTTTCTTTGTTTTCTTTCAAGCTGAAAGATATAGAAAAAGGGAAGGAATGCTACTATTAATCCGATTAAGCCTAGTAACCAATTGTACACAGCAATTAATCCGAGAAGCACCACTGTTATGGCAATTAATGCGTAGATGGGGTAGCGAATCGATCGCTTTTCTAGATAAGAAGGCATAATTTCAGCTCCCACACAGTAGTGTATTTTATTGATTCTTAAACCTCTTTCTTAAATCAAAGCCTAAATCAATTATACCTAATATCCGTACAATATAAAGTAATTGTGGAAATAACAAGACTCCAATTGTGAACATTATCGGTACTGCTCTAGGAAACTTCTTTACATGACTAAAGTAATAAATGAAAGCCAATCCTTGTAAAACCATCAACCATTGCAGCAAAAAGGCGATATTTACAATGGCCATAAATGCAAAACTTCCCTCTTCAGGGTTAAAAATCATCGAAGCAATAATGGAAAATAAATAGATCCATAAAATACTTTTTGGCAACTGAAGATAACGAAAAGGCTTCCAAGTAGAAATCTCAACTTGAAAACGTTTGGCAATAGGAAAACTAACTAATTGAATAAAGAAGACGGCAAGAAAGGCAGCCATTACAAACAAAGTTGGTTTTAAATATCTCCCTGCATCTATTCCAGCAAGTAATTCTTCCATCTGCTTTTCATTCGGAGTTTGTCCTAATGAATCCATGATTGAAAGGGATGATTCTATGGAAGCTTTGGTTGCTGCTATCGTTTCATCTATAAAGTCGATTTGAAAAAAAGCGACTGAAATAGCATAGGTCAACACGACGGTTAATAGAAAGGCTATGGAGCCACCAAAGTAAATCGCTTCCCTACTTTTCTTCTCTCTTATAAAGTCCCCCATCACTAAGCCTGTTAGACCAAAGGTAATAGCTACTGGGATGGCAAATACTGTTCCCACAATTAGTGATAGTAAAATGGAAGCAACAAAAAACACTAGCATACTTTTGCGATCATTTTTATACGCAAAAAGAATAAAAGGTAATCCCAAGAACAAGTTGGTTACCATCCCTAAAAGGGGCATATACGTTGTTAACAAAAGAAGAGCTGCATAAATAGCTAGTAGCAAAGCTCCTGTTGTTAACTGTCGAACATTATTCAATCTCTCACCTCATTTAATTGCATCACTTCTATTTTATCTAGTTCTAGAGACGGATTCAACTCATAGAGATTCGTTACCAAAACGAAGTATAAAAAAAGACACCACTAAGGGTGTCTTTTTCCGTTCATTATTCACCAGTAACGTATGGTAGTAATGCCATAGTACGTGAACGCTTGATAGCAACTGTTAATTTACGTTGGTATTTAGCGTTTGTACCTGTTACACGACGAGGTAAGATTTTACCACGTTCTGAGATGAATTTCTTAAGAAGATCTACATCTTTGTAATCGATATGAGTGATTCCGTTTGCTGTAAAGAAGCAAACTTTACGACGCTTCGCGCGTCCACCTCTACGTCCTCCGCCCATTGCCATGAGTATTTCCCTCCTTTAATAAAAGTTATCGTAAGTTCAAGGATTTAGAATGGTAAATCATCATCAGAAATGTCGATTTGACCACCATCATTTGCAAATGGATCTTCATCCATTCTTGTAAAACCTTGGTTATTATTATTGTTGTTTCTATATGGTTGATTCTGATTGTTATTCCCGTATGGTGAAGCTTCTCTTTGCCCTCCGAAGCCTCCTGCGTTTCCGCTAGGAGCAGAACCACCAGAAGCACCTCTTGGCTCCAAGAATTGAACACTTTCAGCTAATACTTCAGTGACATATACTCGCTTACCATCTTGTCCATCATAGCTGCGTGTTTGAACACGACCATCTACGCCAGCAAGACTACCTTTTTTCAAGAAGTTTGCTACGTTTTCTGCAGGTTTACGCCAAATCACACAGTTGATGAAATCTGCTTCTCTTTCTCCTTGCTGATTCGTAAAAGTACGATTGACCGCAAGTGTAAAAGTAGCCACAGGAACCCCATTTGGTGTATAGCGTAATTCAGGATCTTTCGTCAACCGACCGACTAGAACAACACGATTCATCATCAGAATCAACCCCCTTTCTTCTACGTCTAATGTTTCACGTGAAACATCAAGATTAGAAGTGCTTATCTATTCTTATTTTTCGTCTTTAGTAACCATGTGGCGGATAATATCTTCGCTGATTTTAGCTAAGCGAGAGAATTCTTCCACTGCAGCTGCATTAGAGTTAACTTTTACAAGTTGGTAGTAGCCATCACGGAAATCATTGATTTCGTATGCAAGACGACGCTTACCCCACTCTTTTGATTCAGTAAGTTCCGCACCATTATCAGTTAAGATTGTGTTAAAACGCTCTACTAAGGCTTTTTTAGCCTCATCTTCAATGTTTGGGCGGATGATGTACATAATTTCGTACGCTCTCATCACGTTCACCTCCTTTTGGTCTAAACGGCCCAATTGGGCAAGGAGCAATATTCATTACTCACAAGAAGAGATTATATCACAGTAAGTAGCGAAACACAAGATTAGATTAAAGTCTTCGTTTTTAAGGTTATGCATTCTTTTTTAAAGTAACTAATCTCTGCTTAATCGTTCGTTTACACTCATTGATTAAATCGTCAAAAATTCCTTCCCAAGTTTGCTTTAGTGCATATTCTCTTGCATTTTTACCCATGATGAGCCTGCTTACTTTATTAGTGAGTAATTGTTCCGTTTGCTTAATAAAATCTTGATAATCACCCGCTCTACATATCTTTCCTGTTTCATTATGCTCTACAATTCCACTTACTCCTCCACGATTAGAGACAATTGCAGGAGTTCCGCTAGCAAGTGCCTCTAGTACAACGTTCCCAAATGTTTCTGTTTGAGATGGAAATACGAGTAAATCACTAGCTGCATAACAAGAAGCCAGCTCATTCCCACTTAAATACCCCGTCATTGTTATATTTGTGCTCTCGTTCAAAAGACTAGATATTTCCCCAAAACTAGGGCCATCCCCTACAATCAACCAATGGACGCTTTCTTTCCACTTTTTCGAGAAATATTCAATGATCTTTTGTAATGTTAATAGGTCTTTTTCTGGAGCAAGTCTTCCTACATAAAGCAGAATGTAAGGAGCTCTTATATTATATTGTTCCCTAATATTGACGGTTTGGTTAGATGGATGAAAAAGTGAGCAGTCTACCCCTCTCGACCATATAGATAAGTTAGTGAAGCCTTTTGTTTGTAGATGCGTTAACGTCTCCTTGGAGGGAACAAAAATTCGTTCTGAGGAAGAGTAAAACCACTTTAAATATCTCCACAGAATAGGGGATATCCAACTAAGCTTGTAATAATCAAGATACTGATCAAAATGTGTGTGATAAGAGGAAATGATAGGAATATGCAATTTTTTTGCTGCATGGGAACCTAGTACTCCCATCGTTAATGGCGTAGCCACGTGGATTAAGTCTGGAGAAAATGCTTCTACCCGTTCAAGGATAGTATTCGGTAGAGCCAATGCTGTTCGACATTCTGGATAGATAAAAAAGGGAATACTCATAAATTGATGAACATAGGGGTACGTATTACTCCCCTCTAACTCAGGTGCAAATATCTCTACGGTATGCCCTTTTTGTAGAAGGTAATCAGAGTATCTTTTCAATGACTTTGCTACACCGTTTACTTGCGGAAAAAATGTATCAGTAAAAATAGCTATTCTCACACTGATCCCCCCTAGAAAAATAAATGACAAAATCCCATTGCTGTGAACGTACCTAGTAACGAACCTGCTAATACATCCGTTGGATAGTGGACGCCTAGTATTACACGAGAAAGTGCAACCATAATTGCAATAGGAAACAAAAAAGGAGCTAAAAATGGATCAAATAAGATAAATGGTGTTACAACTGAGAATATTGCTGTAGAATGGCCAGACGGAAAGGAGGGATCCTTTAATGTTGGTCCATGTATAGTAACCTGCAAAGTAGATAAGTGAGGTCTAAGTCGTCGAAATTGTCTCTTTGCTAAAAAGACAAACAAATGGCTTAAGGTCAAAGAAAAGTAAACGACGATAACTACTTCTCTAAGCTCTAACGGACCAAACACCCAGACGAGTAAAGGTATTCCTATTGAGCAAAGAGCACCACCTAGATGAGTAATCCACCTAAAGATTTGAATTAATAATGACGGCTGCTTGTTTAATAAGTAGAAAATGATTTCATCAGATTTTACAATCCAATCCATTGTTCGCTTCACTTAAACACCCACCTTTCTAATGCTTTCAGTTTAAGTCGAAAACATTGAAATCAGGTTGATTTACTGTTAAGAAAACGTAAAAAACCACCTTGATTTCACAAGGTGGTTTTCATTTTATACATTAAAGCGGAAATGGATGATGTCTCCGTCTTTTACTTCGTATTCTTTTCCTTCTAATCGAACTTTACCAGCTTCCTTAGCAGCAGCCATGGTACCGCCAGCTAGTAAATCTTCATAAGCAACGGTTTCTGCACGAATGAACCCTCGCTCAAAGTCAGAGTGAATAACTCCTGCACATTGAGGTGCCTTCATGCCTTTACGGAATGTCCATGCACGCACTTCTTGAACACCTGCCGTAAAGTATGTTGCTAATCCTAGTAAATGATAAGCTGCACGAATCAGTTGATCAAGACCTGATTCCTCAATACCCAGCTCAGAAAGAAACATTTCCTTTTCTTCGCCTTCAAGCTCAGCAATTTCTTCTTCAATCTTTGCACAAACGACAATGACTTGTGCATTGTCCTGTTCAGCAAACTCTCTTACTTTTTGTACATATTCATTTGATGACGGGTCAGCGACATCTTCTTCCCCTACGTTAGCCACATAAAGGACCGGTTTAATCGTTAACAAGTGAAGTTGTTTTACTACTTTCATTTGTTCGTCAGTAAACTCGACTGTACGAGCAGGCTTGTCTGCTTCAAATGCTTCCTTAAGCATTTCAAGAATTTCTGCTTCAAATACAGCATCCTTATCTTTTTGTTTCGCCATTTTTCCAACACGAGCAAGTCTTTTTTCTACTGATTCAAGATCAGCTAAAATCAACTCAAGATTTATCGTTTCAATATCATCAATAGGATCTACCTTACCAGAGACGTGAGTAATATTATCATCAGCAAAGCAACGTACAACCTGACAAATAGCGTCCACTTCACGAATATGAGAAAGAAACTTGTTTCCTAAACCTTCCCCTTTACTCGCACCCTTTACAATCCCTGCAATGTCAGTAAACTCAAATGTTGTAGGTACCGTTTTTTTCGGTTGAACAAGTTCTGTTAATTTTTGTAGTCTTTCATCTGGAACTTCTACAATTCCTACGTTCGGATCGATTGTACAGAAAGGATAGTTCGCAGATTCTGCTCCTGCTTGTGTAATCGCGTTAAATAATGTAGATTTCCCTACGTTTGGCAAACCTACGATTCCTGCTGTTAGTGCCATCCAAGTCACTCCTCATTTATATATTCGCACCAAAATTCGTCGATACAACTATATCTATTTGTTTCATTTTTTCTATTTTTTAAAGCCTTTAGCCTTAAACAATTATAGAGATATGATAGCAAAAAAACAAGAACAAGAAGAATCCGCCTAAATGGCAGTTTCACCTTGTTCTACTTTTCTAATATTTACTAAGCAATCATACAAAGTACTGCCCAGTCCGTTATCCGATTCCTCACTTGGGGTTAAGAGGTTGACTGATCCACCATACTTCTTCCAAATGCCCTCATCTATATTAATAGTATTTGGGTGTGCATTAGTAAGGATTTGAACATAGCCTTTTACCGTTCCACGTTCATTCCATACTTCTACATAATCATCTTCTGCTAAATTAAGCTCCTCGGCAATATTTACCGATAGTTCAACTCGAAGCTTTGGTTGTTGAGCAAATAAATGATAGTGTTGAGAATGGTTGGAGCGCATCGGATGGATAGTTAAAAGCTGATATGGGTATTTCTGAGCTAACTCAGGAGTTGTGATGGTCGATTCATTAGGTAAAGATAAAGACAAACGTCCATCTCCCCCCTGTTGGATCGCTCGGTTAGAAAGAAATTCATATTTGCCACTTGGTGTTTTAAAATGAAAATCACTCCATGGAACTTCATCTATTGGAAGTTCCACATGATCATTCTCTTTAAATGTTTGAAGCGTAATTCCTTTACCCTCTAAATGTTGAATGGCCATTGTCATCCAGTCATCTCTAGAGTAGTTGAAATCCTCACCAAAACCAAGTCGATTCGCTAATTCTGTCCAAATCCATAAATCTGATTTTGCTTCTCCTGGTGCCTCAACAAGCTTTGGACCATAGTTAGCATAATGATGATACATGGAAGAATAATAAATGTCTTCTTCTTCAAATGCTGTTGTTGTCGGAAGAATAAAATCAGCCATTTCTGCTGTATCTGTCATGAATGAATCAATCACCACTAACGTATCAACAGAAGAAAAAGCTTGAATCATCTCATTTGTATTAGGCACTTGTGCAATTGGATTTCCACAAGTTACAATAATCATTTCAATTGTTGGGTTCACTGCTTCTAATATCCCTTTTGCCTGCTTCATCATGGTAAAATTTCGAGCCTCTTTCCGCCGCTCCGATAATGTTAATTCACCAAACTGAAAGCTCTGTCCTACCTGCTTATTCGCATAGTTTGCTCCACCGCCACGAATTCCAATGTTTCCACTTATAGCAACTAGGGCATCAATGAGTCGAATGGTATTTCCCCCATTCCCATAACGCTGCATTCCTAACCCAAAATACGTGGATGTTGGACCATCTCCATATAAATACGCAAGCTCTGTTATGACATCTATCGATACTTCCGTGATTCTACTAATCTCTTCAAGAGAAACAGATTGAATTAATTCCTTAACATGAGTAAATCCAACTGTATATTTTTCAATAAAGTCTACGTCAGCCAGTTTTAATCGTAAGAGCTCTTTCATTATACCTACCGCTAGAATTCCATCTGTCCCTGGTTTAACTGTAATATGTTTATGCGCTATCTTCGCAGTTGCATTATATAACGGATCTATTACGTAAAGTTTGGATCCGTTACGTTTTGCTTCTTGTAGAACAGAGTAGAAGTGCATATTCGTTCGAGCTACATTTCTGCCCCATATCACGATATTTTTACTATTCAGCACATCTCCAGGAGCATGACTGTATGCATCGCCAAAATCCCAGTTTTGTGCTTCAATTCCTGAACCCCAGCATAGTGAGCCTGTTAACTCTGTTACACCACCATAACTATTAAAGAAACGCTGATCGAGATTTTTTAATAAACCTCCATTGGCATAATCATGGCTATGCAAAATAGAAGTGGTTCCCTTATTTTCCTTTAACCAGGACATCTTTTCAGCTATTTCATCTAGTGCCTGGGTCCATGAAATTCTATGAAACTCGCCATTTATCTTTTTTAAAGGATAGAGAATTCGTTCAGCAGAATTGGTTCGTGCTTCAAGCATCCGACCTCTTCCACAGATTTTCCCTTTTGTAATCGGGTGGGTTTCATCTCCTTCCACCCGAATTACCCTTCCATCCTCGACTGTTACTTTAAATCCACAGCTATCCCAACAATTTAACGGACATGCAGAAGTATACGTACTCGCCATACTCATCCCCCTACTTCTCTAGCTCTCCGCTCTTTCTAATACTTTTTTTATCTTACGTGAGAATTCCTTTCTTGGAATTAACACACTATGGTCACATCCGATACATTTGATACGGATATCCATCCCTAAACGTATGATCTTCCAACGATTGGCTCCACATGGGTGGGGCTTTTTCATTTCAACCACGTCATTCAAGTTAAATTCCTTTTGCTCCAATGCTCTCACTCCTATTCATTTCCCAATGCCTTCTTAGGGGTAACCTCATCTTGACGAGAGTACATGACAAGGCGTGGATAAGGGATTTCAATACCATTTTTATCTAAACAGGCTTTTAGTTCCTTACGTAAGGCACGAGCCACTATAAAATGCTTCATTGGCAAAGTTTCCGCCACTATTCGCAATACAACATCGGATGCAGCTAAATTTTGAATTCCTAGTATTTCAGGTGGTTTAACCATTTCCTCGTATTTTTCTGGCAAACCAGCTAATAATTCTGTAATTACTTGTTCAGCTCTTGAAATATCTCCTTCATATGAAAGACTTATATCAACAACTGCCATACTATTATACAAGGAGAAGTTTGTTACTTCTGTAATATTCCCATTTGGTAAAATATGAAGTTCCCCTGTCCATGTCTTAATCTTTGTTGTTCTTAAACCAATCTCTTCAACTGTTCCCTCAAATTGTCCTATTCGAACAAAGTCACCCACAGAAAATTGGTCTTCAAAAATAATAAAGAACCCCGTGATAATATCACGAACAAGATTTTGAGCTCCAAAACCAACGGCAAGCCCAACGATCCCAGCTCCTGCTAGCATTGCACTTACATCTATCGTTAATGTTGATAATATCATCATAAAGGCTATAAAGTACACTACATATGTTAGGACGTTCTGAAGCAATTTTAGTAATGTTGCTTCCCTTCGCTCCGATACGCGTAAGGGTGAACGAGTTCGGACTTTAAAAACATTTTCAATCATCACTTTTCCAACCTTTATGAAAATTCCTGAAAGGATAAAGATTGCTATGATTTTCAGTGCTCCTTCTCCTAAAGAAAGCCATAAATCTTCGTTCATCGCTTTTTCTTTTAAATCATTTATTATTTTCTCCCAGTACTTCATCGAATCACCTCATCATATATTGTTGGAGATTTTACTTATTTTATCAATTTCTATACTCCCTTTGTAGTATAAAGGGTTTCCTCCTTCAAATTACCTATAATTTTACTACCAAAGAGTTCCCAAGACCTGTCTAGTAAAATAGAAAGTCTCCTTCCAACTACCCCTTTTCCAAATTACATAAACAGTACGTATACAATTCGTTTTTCTTCCGTATACTGTTACTACAATTTACGAAGGAGTGGACCCAGTGAACTTGAAATCTAGCTTTTTTGATAAGAAAGAAGACAATGGTGCAAGGATTTCCTACGAGGATCAACGTGCTTCTCACAAACTAGCAATTGAACTAGTATCCATTCTACCAGTAGCTACCATTGAACGTCCGATTGTATTTGTTTGTATTGGAACTGATCGTTCTACAGGGGATTCATTGGGACCACTCGTCGGCACACTTCTTGAAGAAAAAAGAATGAACTCCTTTTACGTTTATGGAACCCTCGAGAACCCTATTCATGCAGTGAACTTAGTTGAAAAGCTTGAGGAAATTAAAGCGAAACATTTTAACCCTATCATTATTGCGATTGATGCTTGCTTAGGTCGTCTAAAAAGTGTTGGTTTTATTCAACTAGCTGATGGTCCTGTTAAGCCAGGAGCTGGAGTAAATAAAGAACTTCCATCTGTAGGTGATTACCATATAACTGGAATCGTTAATGTGAGTGGATTTATGGAATATTTCGTCCTACAAAACACAAGATTGAACTTAGTTTTAAAAATGGCTAAAGTCATTGCGAACGGAATTTATCAAGCAAGTGTTACTTATCAACCTATTACTAAATGGAAAAACATTGGAAATCACACAACAAAAGACGCAATTAGTGGTAGAGAATAAAAAGAAGAGGCCCTTACTAGTAGGCCTCTTTTGTTATCCTAGTATAGTTTTTGTTAATGACATAATAGTTACTATTACGGCAACGACTAAAATACCTGGAAGCATATTGGCCACACGTATTTTCGTGATTCCGGTAATATTTAATCCAATGGCAAGAATCATAATTCCACCAGTAGCTGTCATTTCAGCTATAAAGCTAGTCATAAGTGCATCTGGTACCAAACGATCAATTTGGGTAGCAAAAGCAGCTATAGCTCCTTGATAGAGCATGACCGGAATAGCAGAAAAAATAACACCGATTCCAAGTGTGGTCGTCAAAATTAGTGCAGTAAATCCATCGATAATGGATTTTGTATATAATACATCATGGTCACCCCTAATACCGCTATCGAGTGCACCAATAATAGCCATAGCACCTATTACGAAAATAAGCGTTGCCGTTACAAACCCTTCTGCAATGCTACCTTGCTGGGAACCCCCTACCTTCCTCTCCAGCCATGCACCTAGAGCATTCAACTTCCCGTCTAAGTCTAGCAATTCTCCAAGCACTGAGCCAAAGACAAGACTAATGATGACAATGAGGAAATTTTCACTTTTGAAACCCATTTGAAGTCCGAGGACAACCACAGCAAGACCAATACTAAACATAACAGTTGTTTTCATCGCTTCCGGAATCCTATGAAGAAGCTTCCCTAACAATGCCCCTACCACGATCAATAAACCATTTACAAGAGTACCTAATAAAAACATCCTATTCACCTATTATAATTATTTCGTTTCTCGAAAAAACATGCTATCAATATAGCATAAAACTCACAAAAAAAACCATCCCATTTGATGGTTTTTACACTTTCTATTCCTGATTATTATTTAATAACTCGAGAATTCTTTCTAAATCATCTTTTGAGAAAAATTCTATTTCAATTTTCCCTTTATTTTTTGATTCTTTAATATTTACCGTTGTGCCAAACCTCTCACGCAAAAATCCTTCGCGTTCTTTAATAAAAACATTTTTCTCTGGCTTTGGCTTCTTTGTTTCACGTGGAACATTTTCATTCAACTGTTGAATAAGTTGTTCTAACTGGCGAACATTCAAGCCTTCTTTCATCGTTTTTTCAGCAATAAGAGGTAACTTTTCTTTTTTTCTAAGTCCAAGTAAGGCGCGGCCATGTCCCATAGAAATCTTTCCATCTGAGATCAGCTGTTGGATTTTTGGTGGCAGTGTTAATAAACGAACAAGATTGGCAATATGCGGCCGACTCTTCCCAAGTCTTTTAGCCAACTGCTCCTGTGTTAAAGAGAGCTTTTCCATTAAAAGCTGATAGGCTGCTGCTTCTTCAATTGGTGTCAAATCTTCCCTTTGTAAGTTCTCAAGTACGGCAAGTTCCATCATTTGTTGTTCAGTTAATTCTCGAATGACAACAGGTACTTTTTCGAGCCCCGCTTCTTTTGCTGCTCGAAATCGTCTTTCACCAACAACAATATCATAGCCCTTTATACTTTTTCTAACGATTATAGGCTGTAAAATTCCATGCTCAATAATGGATTGCTTTAGCTCTTCAATTGCCTCTTGGGTAAAAATCTTCCTCGGCTGATAAGGATTAGGTCGTATTTCTTTCAAACTAACATCCGTAATTGATTCCTGTTTGTTTGGCTCATCTATGTTTGCAAAGAACGCGTTCAACCCTTTTCCGAGTCCTTTAGCCATGTGAAACCACTTCCTTTGCCAAATCTAAATAGACTTCTGCACCTCTAGATTTTGGATCGTAAATGATAATCGGCTCCCCATGACTCGGTGCTTCACTTAAGCGGATATTTCGGGGAATAATCGTTTTGTATACTTTATCTTGAAAATACTTTTTTACTTCTTCAATAACCTGAAGTCCAAGATTTGTTCTGGCATCTAGCATCGTGAGCAGAACACCTTCGATTTTTAAATCTTGGTTTAGATGCTTCTGAACGAGTCGTACCGTATTTAGAAGTTGACTTAACCCCTCCAGTGCATAAAATTCACACTGAACTGGAATAAGAACAGCATCTGAGGCTGTTAACGCATTTAAGGTTAATAAGCCTAATGATGGTGGACAGTCGATAATGACATAATCGTACGATCCCTTTACTTCTTCAAGAGCCCTTTTTAATCTCACTTCTCTTGATATGGTTGGAACAAGTTCAATTTCTGCACCTGCTAACTGAATCGTAGCGGGGATAGCATATAGGTTTTCAACGGATGTAGGCATGATAACTTCCTTTGCCTCAACGTCATCAACTAATACATCATATATACATTGCTCCACGTCAGCTTTTTCAATACCAACACCACTTGTGGCATTTCCTTGTGGATCAACATCGACTAGCAATACTTTTTTCCCTATATATGCTAAGCAGGCACCTAGGTTTACAGAAGTTGTTGTTTTACCAACTCCTCCTTTTTGATTCGCAATGGCAATAACTTTCCCCAATGGTGTCACCTACCTTTATCTTCAATAATAACATTTACATTTTAAAACTTTAAAAAAACAATCACGTATTCTATTCTATCATGAAAAAGATACGAGAATCATATTTTTTATTTCCCTAGGATGTTAATTGAAAAAAATAACAAAAAAAGTATCGAGACCATAATCTCTCGATATCTTTTTATTTTACTTTGAATTGTGTAGTTGATTTCCACTCCAGGCGCTTGCTTTCCGGGGGGCATTAGCCAAGCCTCCTCGGAGCAAGCTCCTGCGGGGTCTCGCCTGTAATGCTAATCCCCCAGGAGTCAAGCGCCTTCCGCTCCAATCAACTAGTGTATCGAATAAGTAAAGGTAAATCTACCTACATTTATTTAAAAAGAAAAGACTGCAGACAAACTCAACGTGTATGAGTCGTCTACAGTCTGAGAGAAGCTCAACAAAGCTTCTCTTAATCTATTGTTTCTTTTTAGGAATTTTAATTGTTATTTGGTAGAAATCATCGAACTCTTCCTCTTCAGAGTTTAAGTTGATGCCACTATCTGAAACCATGGACAGAGATTGACGGATGGTATTAACAGCAATTCTTACATCTTTGCTAAAAGCCTTCCGCTTCGGTTTTGGCTTTTCAGACGTTTCTGCTAAAAGCTTGGACACTCGATCTTCTGTTTGTTTCACATTTAAGTTTTTCTCGATAACTTCTTCTAATAATTTTATTTGCTTCTCTGCATCTTTCAAAGGAATAAGAGATCGCGCATGTCTTTCGGTTATTGATTTATTTAATAATGCTTCTTGTACTTCTTTCGGCAGCTTTAATAGGCGAAGTTTATTCGCTACGGTCGATTGCCCCTTCCCTAACCTTTGCGCAAGAGCTTCTTGAGTTAAATTGTGTAATTCCAATAGTTTCCCGTAGGCTATAGCCTCTTCAATTGGTGAAAGTTCTTCTCTTTGAAGGTTTTCTATTAATGCGACAGAAGCCGTTTCTGTATCATTCATATTTTTCACTATGGCAGGGACTTCATCCCAGCCAAGCTTTTTCATCGCTCTCCATCTTCGCTCGCCAGCGATGATTTCAAACGTACCTTCTTCAAATTCTCTTACAACAATTGGCTGGATGATTCCGTGTATGTGAATCGTCCGTGAGAGTTCTTCAATTTTGTCCTCATCAAATACCGTCCTTGGTTGGAAGCGATTCGGTACAATTGAATCGATTGGTATTTTTTTTATCTCTTCATGATCTGCTTCGGTTAATACTTCAACCTGTTCTTCCGTCTCTTCAGCTTGTCCCTCTTTTTCGCCTAGGCCAAAAAAGCGTGTGAAAGTCTGCTTCATCACCCTGCACCACCTTTACGAAACTCCCTATTAATGTATTCTATAAAAAAAATCAAGTTCCTGCCCAAACATGCAATGATTGATTATTTTATCCTACATACTTATTAAAATTATGCCATAAAATGAGCTAAAATGTAACTCTATTCGATTGGTGCTTTATTCGGAGTCCCAGGTTTTCTAGGATATTTTTTTGGTGTTGTTTTTACCTTTTCTACAATAATAATATTTCTCTCACTTTCCTCGACAGGAAGTAAGAATGAATGAGTTTCTTTTAAGGATCCTCCGAGTGTGACAATTGCTTTTTTCCCAATTTCTAACTCATCTTTTGCATGAGCAGCCTTCATGGCCACAAAGCTTCCACCTACCCTCACAAGCGGCAAGCAAAGCTCACTTAATACAGATAATCGTGCTACCGCTCGAGCTGTAACCAAATCATATTGTTCTCTGTATTCCTTCTTTTGACCAAAAGTCTCTGCTCGGTCATGAATGAAGGTTACTCCATCAAGTTGTAATTCCTTTGCAAGGTTCTCTAAAAATGTAATTCGTTTGTTTAAAGAATCTACAATGGTTACCTGTAGATGAGGGAATGCAATTTTTATTGGGATGCTAGGGAATCCTGCTCCTGCTCCCACATCACAAAGGCTTAACGGTTTTGAAAAATCATAATAAAACGCTGCAGACACACTATCATAAAAATGTTTTAAATAGACATCCTCTTTCTCAGTAATAGCCGTCAGATTCATCTTTTCATTCCACTCAACTAATAAGTGAAAATATTGTTCATATTGCTTAACCTGTTGAGGAGAAAGTTCAATCCCCTTCTCCTCTAACATTTTAATAAATAACTCTGTATTCATGCGATACCTTCTTCCTCACACCGGAAAAATTTTTCTTTATGCATCATTTGAAACACGTGCTATTTTTCCTTGTTCCAAATAAACAAGTAAGATGGAGATATCTGCAGGGTTTACTCCTGAAATCCTTGATGCTTGAGCGATGGATAATGGGCGCACCTGCTTCATTTTTTGCCTTGCTTCTGTCGCCAGCCCAGATATGGCATCATAGTCGATATTATCAGGAATCTTTTTATTCTCCATTTTCTTCAGACGGTCCACTTGTTGTAAAGACTTCTCAATATACCCTTCGTATTTCACTTGGATTTCTACCTGTTCTTTAATATCAAAATCCAAGTCCTTCTCAGATGGAACAATGGCTTCAATATGTTGGTACGTCATCTCTGGTCGTTTTAGTAGATCCGAAGCCCGGATACCATCCTTTAACTCACTTCCACCCTGAGCTTTGATGAGTTCTTGGACTTCAGGCTTAGGTTTAATGATGATTCCTTCTAAACGTTCCTTTTCCGCTTCTATGGCTGCTTTTTTTGTTAAGAAGCGCTCATAGCGTTCTTCAGAAATAAGTCCCACTTTACGACCAGTTTCTGTTAAACGTAAATCGGCATTATCGTGACGTAACAACAATCGATATTCCGCACGGGAAGTAAGTAATCGGTACGGCTCATTCGTTCCTTTAGTTACAAGGTCATCGATCAATACCCCTATATAAGCTTCCGAACGGCTAAGAATGACTTCTTCTTCGCCTAATGCTTTTCGACCCGCGTTCATACCAGCCATTAAACCTTGCCCTGCGGCTTCCTCGTAACCAGAAGTACCATTAATTTGACCTGCTGTATAAAGGTTCTGAATCACTTTCGTTTCAAGTGTTGGCCATAGCTGTGTCGGCACAATTGCATCATATTCTATTGCGTATCCTGGTCTCATCATTTGAACATTTTCAAGACCTGGAATGGTCTTTAAAATTTGATGTTGAACTTCCTCAGGTAAGCTCGTTGATAATCCTTGAACGTATACCTCTTGTGTATTTCGTCCCTCTGGCTCTAAGAAAATTTGGTGTCTTGGCTTATCGTTGAAACGAACTACCTTATCTTCTATGGAAGGACAGTATCTTGGACCTGTCCCTTTGATCATGCCTGAATACATAGGAGAACGGTGCAAATTATTATCAATTAATTGGTGAGTCTGTTCGCTCGTGTATGTTAACCAGCAAGGCAGTTGGTCTGTAATAAACTTGGTTGTTTCATAAGAAAAGGCTCTAGGCTCCTCATCACCTGGTTGAATTTCCGTTTTGCTGTAATCAATGGTATGACTATTCACACGTGGAGGAGTTCCTGTTTTAAACCGAACAAGATCAAAACCTAGCTCTTCGAGGTGTTCAGAAAGCCTGATGGATGGCTGCTGATTATTGGGACCACTTGAGTACTTTAACTCACCAAGAATGATTTCACCACGAAGGAAGGTACCAGTAGTAATAACAACCGTTTTTGCTTCATAGGTAGCACCGGTCTTTGTAATGACTCCTTTACAAACTCCGTCCTCAACAATTAGACGCTCTACCATTCCTTGAACTAATGTAAGATTTTTTTCGTTTTCTAATGTTTTTTTCATTTCATGCTGATAACTAAATTTATCCGCTTGTGCACGTAATGCACGTACAGCTGGTCCCTTACCTGTATTCAGCATTCTCATTTGAATATGCGTTTTATCGATGTTTTTCCCCATTTCTCCACCAAGAGCATCAATTTCGCGCACAACAATTCCTTTTGCTGGTCCACCAACAGAAGGATTACATGGCATAAAAGCCACCATATCTAAATTAATGGTAATCATTAATGTTTTTGCACCTTGACGTGCAGCTGCCAAACCTGCTTCACAGCCGGCATGTCCCGCTCCAATGACGATCACGTCATAATTTCCAGCACTATATTGCATCATGCTGCCTCCTTGTATCTATAAAAAAATTATTTACCTAAACAGAACTGCGAGAATAACTGGTCAATTAAGCTTTCATGAATGGACTCTCCAATAATCTCCCCTAATAGCTCCCAAGTTCTTGTAAAATCAATCTGCACAATATCAATTGGCACTCCACTTTCCACACCTGAAATCGCTTCTTCTATGGTATGTAACGCCTGGTGTAGAAGAGCGATATGACGACTATTAGATACATACGTGATATCACCAGACTCAATCGATCCAGAGAAGAAAAGAGCAGCAATCGCCTCTTCTAAATCATCGACGCCTCGATCTTCAAGCAATGAGGTCGTTACAAGTGGACCTTTCCCTGTCAGTTCTTTAACTTTCTCCATATCAATCTTTTGAGGAAGATCTGTTTTATTAATAATGACGATAACATCCATTCCTTCAACAGCCTTAAACAGGTTTTCATCTTCCTTTGTTAAATCATCCGAATAGTTCAGAACTAGTAAAATAAGATCTGCTTCTTTTAGCACTTGTCGTGATTTTTCCACGCCAATTCTTTCTACGATATCTTCTGTCTCACGAATACCCGCTGTATCTAATAAGCGAAGCGGCACTCCTCGAACATTAACATATTCTTCGATGACGTCACGAGTCGTTCCAGGAATATCCGTAACAATTGCTTTATTTTCCTGAACTAAACTATTTAGTAAGGAGGATTTCCCAACGTTAGGTCTTCCAACAATCACCGTTGATAAGCCCTCACGTAAAATCTTTCCTTGTTGAGACGTTTCAAGTAACTTTTTCATTTCTACTCGAACGAGGTTTGCTTTTTCTAAAAGCATGTTGTGAGTCATTTCTTCCACATCATCATACTCTGGATAGTCAATATTCACTTCAACATGAGCCAAGGTTTCAAGAATCTCCTGCCTCAATCTTTGAATAAGCTTGGATAATCGTCCTTCCATTTGCCCAAGTGCTACGTTCATGGCACGATCCGTTTTGGCACGAATCAAATCCATCACTGCTTCCGCTTGTGATAAATCAATTCTTCCGTTTAAAAAGGCACGTTTTGTGAATTCACCTGGTTCTGCCAATCTTGCTCCAAATCGTAATACCAATTGCAGGACACGGTTTACCGACACAACCCCACCATGGCAATTGATTTCTACTACATCTTCTTTTGTAAATGTATGTGGTCCTTTCATCACAGATACCATTACCTCTTCAGCAACCTCACCTGTTTTTGGATCCAGTAAGTGACCGTAATGGATGGTATGTGTTTGTACATCTATCAAACGTTTATTTCTTTTTCCTCTAAATAGCTTATCGGCAATTTGGATTGCTTCGTCTCCACTAAGACGAACAATCGCAATCGCTCCTTCACCAAGCGGAGTCGATATCGCCGCAATTGTATCAAATTCCATTGCCTTCACCTCTTCCCACTAAGGGACTGTATATTCCTTATCTTCATCTATGTCACGAAACTTTACTCATTAAAAGCATCTTTTCCCAAATTATTAGAATAGCACAGTCATTTCTAATAAAAAAGATTTATCCACAAATAAAAAAGCGCATTATGTTCTATCATAACTTATCCACATGTGAATAACAAGAAAAGCGGAGCCGACTGTTCTGACCCGACAAGCATAAGACAAGCCCAGTAGGAAAGCCTGCTTTCCGGAAGGGATTGTCTTATGACCTCGAGGGTCAAGGAGGCGGAGCTGGACAAAGAAAAGCGGAGGAAGCTTGTTCAGGGGCGACAGGCATAAGACGAATCGCACAGGAAGCTTCCCTAATACCCACTCACAGCAGCACCTCAATAAAACATCAAAAAAAACGACCCCACTAAGTGGGATCGCCCTAACTCTTATTTATTCGGTGTAATAACGATATAACGATTTGGCTCGACTCCGTCAGAGTATGTTTTCACTCGCTTATTATCCACTAAAGCGGTATGAATCACTTTTCTTTCATACGATGGCATTGGTTCAAGTGATACTCTTTGGCCTGTACGAACAGCTTTAAAAGCAAGTCTTTCAGCTAATTGCATTAGTGTATCATTTCTTCTTTTTCGATAATCTTCTGCATCAAGCAATACATTTACATATTGATCCGCATATCGATTAATGACTAGCTGCGTTAAATATTGAAGGGAGTTTAAAGTTTGTCCTCTTTTTCCAATTAGGAGAGCAATCTTGTCCCCAGAAAGAATAAATTGAACTTGTTTGCCTTCTTTTATCACTTCAATATCAACTGGCGAACCCATTTTGTTTGCTACATCAGTTAAAAAGTTTTTTGCTTCTTCAATCGCATCAATCTTTTTAGTTACTTTAACAATAGCCGGGCGGGTACCAAAAATACCAAATAGCCCCTTTTTCCCTTCGTCAACTATCGCTATTTCTGCACGATCTCTTGTTGTTTCTAGTTGAGCTAAAGCTGACGCTACTGCTTCCTCAACGGAATTACCCGTAGCAGTTACCTCTCTCACTTTTTCGCTCCTCCTGATTTACCAGTTTCAGCAACCTTTTTTAAATCTGGACCTTTAATAAAATAAGTTTGAACAATCATAAAGATATTCCCGACTACCCAATATAGTGATAAAGCAGCTGGGAAAGTAAATGCAAACACGACAATCATGACTGGCATAATGTAAAGCATCATTTGCATTTGAGGATTATTCTCTACACCCGCCATCATAATTTTCTGTTGGATGAATGTTGTGATCCCCGCTACAATCGGTAAAATATAAAACGGATCCGGAGACCCAAGGTCAAACCATAAGAAGTTATGCTCTGCAATCTCTCTTGTACGAGAAATAGCATGATAAAAACCAATTAATATTGGCATTTGAATGATTAATGGAAAACATCCAGCAAGCGGATTTACTCCATGCTGCTGAAATAACGCCATTGTTTCCTGTTGAAGCTTTTGTTGCGTTTTTTGATCTTTTGAGCTATATTTTTCTCTTAACTTTTGCATCTCAGGCTGAATAGCTTGCATAGCCTTTGAGCTCTTTGTTTGCTTGATCATTAATGGCAAAATCACCAAACGAATCAAAAGTGTAACTAAAATAATACCTAAACCAAAGTTTCCACCGGCAAACTCCGCTGTTTTGACAATTAATAACGATAATGGGTATACAATATACTCGTTCCAAAAACCTTCGCTTTCTGCTGTAATCGGCTTATTATACTCTGTACAGCCCGTAAGTAGTGCCATCAGAAATATGAGGCCGATTAAAAGAAGAAGTTTCTTTTTCAACCGTTTTTTCCTCCTTAATATCTTATATCCTCCAAGTATGTCCACTTCAATCTTTAGATAAAAAAAGAAACACACTACTTGTTCGTCTATTAATAATCCAAGTGTATTGTATCATTTTTTATAAGTACATTTCCTTAAAAAAATGCAAACACTAAGATTTTATTTCCTTCTTTCTACTCTACCATTTAAAACCTTCGCAAGTTTTAAAACATGAGTTAAACTTCCCTTCACTTCATGAAACGTCATGTCAGAAGCTGGTTTTCTCGCAATGATAATCAAATCCAAGTCATTTTTCATATATTCTTGAAGCTCTAGTAAGGATTGTCTAATATACCTTTTCACTTGATTACGAGTTACAGCATTTCCAATCTTCTTGCTAACAGACAAACCCACATGAAAATGAGTTTGTTCTGGAACTTTTCGCAAATAAACAACAAATTGACGATTTGCTACAGAATTCCCCTTTTTATATATCTCTTGAAATTCTTTATTCTTTTTAATTCGAAATTCCTTTTTCATTTATTACACCTACGATCTAGATTAAAGCAAGTGCTCTAGCTTCTGGAGGCGCACACTGCCCTTCCCATTATTTTCTTCTGTGTGAACATCTATACATAAATCGAACTCTTCTTCCACTTGAATGAGAAAAAAGACCACTGACGTTTCAGTGGCCTAAGCAGATAATACTTTTCTTCCTTTACGACGACGACGTGCTAATACTTTACGTCCGTTTGCAGAGCTCATACGACTACGGAAACCGTGAACTTTGCTGTGTTTACGCTTATTTGGTTGGTACGTTCTTTTCATTATATGACACCTCCCTGAGGAATAACTTTAAAGACAGTCCTTCTAATTATAGAGGCGACCTATAAAAAAAGTCAATAGCCTATCTTCGACTCCTTTTGACGGACAGAATAACAGATACGATTTTCTTTATTTTAATGTTTTGATGAAGTGTCCTCCAAACAGCTTTTTTAGCTCCTGTTAATAACTTTCGACACGTTTCTCCATTATCCACAACGCTTATTGACAGCTTTTTCACAGATTCTTTCGCTGTGGACAATTAATACTCACAGCTTGTACTTGTTGTGGATAAACTTAAAAAACCATTGCGTCTACTTAATTTATTTGATATTATTATTGTGTTTTCACTCTGGATAAAAACATGTGGATAAATAGACTATCCACAGATTGTGGATATCTTGTGGATAGGTTATTCAGAGCCTATGTAGAACGTTGTCCACAAGTCGTGGATATTGTCGAAATCCCTCATTACTTCTTATATATATACTTACCCACATTAACAGATTTGTATATTTATAAATTTATAGGTTGTACAGCTTGTATAACCTATGTTTTTTTGTGATCCTTACGGGAAACATAGAAAAATTAGTAGACTGTTTAGCCGCTTCAAAGATGGCATTTATATTCCTAAAAGGAGGGATCAGTGTGGAAAATATTTCGGATCTTTGGAATAACGCGTTAGCCAATATAGAGAAAAAAATAAGCAAACCCAGCTTTGAAACGTGGCTAAAATCTACTAAAGCCCATTCTTTGCAAGGTGATACGTTAACCGTAACGGCTCCAAATGAATTTGCTCGTGACTGGCTAGAAGAACGTTATTCGCAATTAATCGCTGGAATTCTCTACGATATAACTGGAGAAGAATTAGGGGTAAAATTCATCATTCCGCAAAATCAAAATGAAATGGAAGATGATATTCCTATCCCACAAAAACGCAATATTAAAGATGATGACCATCAAGAGCTACCGTTAAATATGCTCAATCCGAAATATACTTTTGATACATTTGTTATTGGTTCTGGGAACCGATTCGCACATGCTGCTTCACTAGCAGTCGCTGAAGCACCAGCTAAAGCATATAATCCCCTTTTTATTTACGGGGGCGTAGGTTTAGGAAAAACTCACCTTATGCATGCGATTGGGCACTATGTGCAGGATCATAATCCATCAGCAAAGGTTGTATATTTATCTTCTGAAAAATTTACGAATGAGTTCATTAACTCTATTCGAGACAATAAAGCAGTTGATTTTAGAAATAAATATCGCAATGTAGATGTTCTTCTTATTGATGATATTCAATTTCTTGCTGGAAAAGAACAAACTCAAGAGGAATTTTTCCATACGTTTAATACGCTACATGAAGAAAGTAAGCAAATCGTTATATCCAGTGATCGTCCGCCGAAGGAAATTCCGACGCTTGAAGATCGACTCCGTTCACGCTTTGAATGGGGATTAATCACAGACATCACACCACCAGATTTAGAAACAAGGATTGCCATTCTTCGTAAAAAAGCAAAAGCTGAGGGATTGGATATTCCGAACGAAGTCATGCTATATATAGCAAATCAAATTGATTCCAATATTAGAGAGCTAGAAGGTGCATTGATTCGAGTGGTTGCCTACTCATCTCTAATAAATAAAGATATTAATGCTGATTTAGCTGCGGAAGCTTTGAAAGATATTATTCCTAGTTCAAAACCACGAGTCATAACGATTCATGAAATTCAACGAGTCGTTGGAGAGCACTTTAATGTAAAACTCGAGGATTTTAAAGCAAAGAAACGGACAAAGTCTGTAGCTTTTCCTAGGCAAATTGCTATGTATTTATCAAGAGAATTAACCGACTTTTCCCTTCCGAAAATTGGTGAAGAGTTCGGAGGTCGAGATCACACGACAGTTATTCATGCTCATGAAAAAATTTCAAAGCTGATTCAATCAGATGCTCAGTTCCAAAAACAATTGAATGAGATTAATGAGCTTTTGAAAATTTAATACTGTGTATAACTTTCACTTGTTTACTCACAGTCTGTCCACATGTGGATAGGCTGTATTTCCTTTCGCTTAAGGGAGTTATCCACATACTCACAGGCCCTACTATTACTTCTACTATTTTTTATAATAAAAATATATATAAATAAGCTGATATTCCATTCATAACGGGAGGACTTTTTTTATGCGTTTTATTATTCAAAGGGACCGTTTAGTTCAAAGCGTTCAAGATGTTATGAAAGCAGTAACTAGCAGAACAACTATCCCAATCTTAACCGGTATAAAAATCGTTGTAACTGAAGATGGTGTTACATTAACTGGTAGTGACTCAGACATTTCTATAGAATCATTTATACCTAAAGAAGAAGCTGGTGATGAACTTGTCGAAATCAAACAAACAGGTTCTATCGTTCTACAAGCAAAGTTTTTCAGTGAAATTGTAAAGAAATTACCTACAGATACAGTTGAAATAGATGTTCAAAATCATTTTCAAACCGTTATTCGTTCAGGTAAATCTGAATTTAATTTAAATGGTCTTGATGCAGAAGAGTATCCGCATTTACCACAAATAGAAGAACAAAATGCTTTTAAGATCCGTACAGACCTCCTAAAAGTTCTGATTCGTCAAACGGTTTTTGCAGTGTCCACCTCAGAAACACGCCCAGTGTTGACAGGTGTAAACTGGAAGGTCGAAAACGGAGAGTTAATCTGTATTGCAACAGATAGTCACAGATTAGCTTTAAGAAAAGCGAAGGTCGATATTGAGAACGATGTGAATTACAATGTAGTTATTCCAGGGAAAAGCTTAAATGAATTGAGTAAAATCCTAGATGATACAAATGACCTAGTTGACATCGTCATAACAGAAAACCAGGTGTTATTTAAAGCCAAGCATCTATTGTTTTTCTCAAGATTGCTTGAAGGGAACTATCCTGATACAACTCGATTGATTCCGTCAGAGAGTAAGACAGAAGTAACTGTTAATACAAAAGAGTTTTTACAATCCATTGATCGTGCTTCCTTGCTGGCAAGAGAAGGGAGAAATAACGTAGTTAAATTTTCAACGATTGAAGAAAAAGTGATAGAGGTGTCCTCTAATACTCCAGAAATCGGAAAAGTAGTTGAAGAGCTGCAAGCACAAGCCATTACTGGTGAAGAGTTAAAAATATCTTTTAGTGCAAAATATGTAATGGATGCATTAAAAGCTTTAGAAGGGCAAGAAATAAAAATTAGTTTTACAGGGGCAATGAGACCGTTTATTATCCAACCTTTAAATGACGATTCGATTCTGCAATTGATTCTCCCTGTAAGAACATATTAAGAATAAGCTGCCAGGTCTCTGGTGGCTTTTCGTTTAACCCTTTGTATATAAGCCAATTATTTAGTAAAATAAAGAGTAGACACGAAAACGCTCGTCATGAAAAATAACGTGAAAAGAGTGAGGCTATTTGAGAGAAGAAGTAAAAATTGACACAGAGTATATTACGTTAGGTCAATTTTTAAAGCTAGCAGGCGTTATAGATACCGGAGGAATGGCAAAGTGGTTCCTTAGTGAGTATGAAATATTTGTCAATAATGAGCAAGATCAAAGGAGAGGTCGAAAGCTTAGAGCTGGAGATGTTGTTGAAATTCCTACCATCGGTTCATACATTGTCATGTAAAAGGAAGCAGGCTTCGACATATGTGTTGAAGTCTCGCTTACTGTATAGGGATAAAGGATGTTTTGAATATGTATATTGAGCATTTAGGGTTAAAAAATTATCGTAATTACGAAGATTTGACTATGACTTTTGAAAACAAGGTTAATGTCATCTTAGGTGAAAATGCTCAAGGGAAAACAAATGTCATGGAATCCATCTACGTATTAGCCATGGCTAAATCTCATCGAACCTCTAATGATAAAGAACTTATTCGCTGGGATGAAGAATATGCTACAATAGAGGGACGGGTAAAAAAAAGTCACGGTCCTCTCCCAATGCAGCTGATTATTTCTAAAAAAGGAAAAAAGGCAAAATGCAATCATCTTGAGCAGCAAAAATTAAGCCAGTATGTAGGGAATATGAATGTGGTTATGTTTGCGCCTGAGGATCTTACACTTGTGAAAGGAAGTCCGCAGGTTAGAAGGCGATTTATAGATATGGAGATTGGACAAGTATCCCCTATTTATCTTCATGAAATGGGGCAATATCAGAAAATTCTCCAGCAAAGAAACCATTATTTAAAAATGATGCAGATTAAAAAGCAATCAGACGAAACGATGCTTGATATATTAACGGAGCAATTTATTGACAAGGCTGTTCGTATCGTTGCCAAACGTTATGAATTCCTCCGTTTGCTTCAAAAATGGGCTATTCCAATCCATAGTGGAATTTCTAGAGGGTTAGAAACATTAAAGATTGAGTATAAACCTTCTGTTGATGTATCAGAAGAACAAGATTTGTCGAAAATGGTAGAAGTATTTACTCATAAATTTGATAAAATAAAAAGAAGAGAGATCGAACGTGGCACTACACTGTTTGGACCTCATCGTGATGATATGCTCTTTTTTGTAAATGGGCGTGATGTGCAAACTTTTGGATCTCAAGGCCAGCAACGGACGACTGCATTATCCGTCAAGCTTGCAGAAATCGAACTCATTCATGCGGAAATAGGGGAATACCCTATTTTGCTTCTTGATGATGTTCTTTCAGAGCTGGATGATTATCGCCAATCTCACTTGTTAAATACCATTCAGGGTAAAGTACAAACATTTGTGACAACAACAAATGTAGATGGAATTGACCATCAAACACTAAAAGAAGCGTCAACCTTTACCGTTGATAGTGGGACGATTAAACGAATCTTATGAGGTGGTCATATGTATGTTCATATTGGAGAAGAGACATTGGTTCGAGCAATAGATATCGTTGCCATCATAAGTAAAGAAAGTGTCGTTTCTTCATCACAGATGAATGAATTTTTAATGCATGATCGTTTAGTGGTTGTGGATCTTTCAAAAGGTGGATATAAATCTATCGTGGTCACAAAAGATAAAGTCTATTATTCACCGTTATCATCTGGAACATTAAAAAAACGCTCTTATAAACTAGCAGCTCAGTATTAGAATAATCTTAGCTCTCTTGCTAAGTGAAAATATATATTTGGTACGCGAAAATCAGATGATTTTTGCTTAATTGTGAAAGAAAGAGTAGGTGAACGGTTTATGGCAATGGAACAAAAAGAAGTCCAAGAACAATCATATGATGAAAATCAGATACAGGTTCTGGAAGGTCTTGAAGCCGTAAGAAAAAGACCGGGGATGTATATAGGTTCCACAAGTGTCAAAGGACTCCACCATTTAGTTTGGGAAATCGTTGACAATAGTATTGACGAAGCTCTAGCTGGCTTCTGTTCAGAGATAAATGTTGTAATTGAAAAGGATAATAGCATTACCGTTATTGATAATGGACGGGGAATTCCGGTCGGGATCCATGAAAAGATGGGAAGACCGGCTGTTGAAGTTATTATGACTGTTCTTCATGCTGGCGGAAAGTTTGGTGGCGGAGGTTACAAAGTTTCTGGAGGACTTCACGGAGTGGGTGCGTCTGTTGTTAATGCGCTATCTACGTTATTAGAAGTGTATGTTCATCGAGAAGGGAAAATTCACTACCAGAAATTTGAGCGTGGAGTGCCTGTAGCTGACCTAGAAGTGATCGGAGAAACAGACCATACCGGTACGACGATTCACTTTGTTCCAGATAGCGAAATTTTCACAGAGACTCTTGAGTATGATTATGAGACCCTTGCCAATCGTATCCGTGAGCTTGCTTTTTTAAACAAAGGTTTAAAAATAACGATTGAAGATAAGCGTGAAGAAAATAAAGGCAACCAATATTACTATGAAGGCGGTATAAAGTCTTATGTAGAACACTTGAATAGATCAAAGGAAGTTCTACATGAAGAGCCGATCTTTATTGAAGGCGAAAAAGAGGGAATTACCATCGAGGTCGCCATTCAATACAATGATAGTTATACAAGTAATATTTACTCGTTTGCGAACAATATTCATACCCATGAAGGTGGGACACATGAATCTGGTTTTAAAACAGCTCTTACAAGAATCATAAACGACTATGCGAGAAAATATGGTCAGATAAAAGAAAACGATTCGAATCTGTCTGGTGATGATGTACGAGAAGGTTTAACAGCTATCGTATCAATCAAACATCCAGATCCACAGTTTGAAGGCCAAACAAAAACGAAACTTGGTAACTCAGAGGTAAGAGCAGCAACAGATACGATTTTTGCCGAGGCACTGGATAAGTTTCTTCTTGAAAACCCTACAGTTGCAAGGAAAATAGTTGAAAAAGGCTTAATGGCGGCAAGAGCCCGTTTAGCTGCCAAAAAAGCACGAGAGTTAACACGTCGAAAGAGTGCCCTTGAGGTATCGAGCTTACCTGGTAAGCTTGCTGACTGCTCTTCTAAAGATCCTGAAATAAGTGAAATATATATCGTTGAGGGAGATTCAGCGGGTGGATCAGCAAAACAAGGACGTGACCGTCATTTCCAAGCGATTCTTCCACTTAGAGGGAAAATCCTTAACGTAGAAAAAGCTAGATTGGATAAAATCCTTTCAAATAATGAAGTTCGTGCCATGATTACAGCTATTGGAACAGGGATTGGCGAAGACTTTGATCTTTCGAAAGCTCGCTACCATAAAGTTGTAATTATGACGGATGCTGATGTTGACGGTGCGCATATTCGAACACTGATACTAACATTCTTCTATCGATATATGAGACAAATCTTAGAGGCGGGCTATATTTATATCGCTCAGCCACCGTTATATAAAGTTCAACAAGGGAAACGTATTGAATATGCCTATAACGATAAAGAATTAGACCGTATTTTCGCAGAGCTTCCGAGTCAACCGAAACCTAATATTCAACGTTACAAAGGATTAGGCGAGATGAATCCTGATCAGCTTTGGGAAACAACCATGAACCCAGAGACGAGAACCATGTTACAGGTTAGTCTTCAAGATGCCATTGAAGCTGATGAAACATTCGAAATGTTAATGGGAGATAAAGTGGAGCCACGTCGTAACTTTATCGAAGCAAACGCACAGTACGTGAAAAACTTAGATATTTAAAAAAGGGTAGAGGGTAACCACTATCCTCCTTTTCTTTTCATAGAAGGCTTACAAAGGATCATCATTAGCTTTAAAGGAGGTACACACGTTGGCTGAAACACCAAATTCACAAATTAAAGAAATAAATATAAGCCAAGAAATGAAGACTTCATTCCTAGACTATGCGATGAGCGTAATCGTCTCCCGTGCTTTGCCAGATGTTAGAGATGGATTAAAGCCTGTTCACCGTCGTATTCTATATGCCATGCATGACCTTGGGATGCACTCTGACAAGCCATATAAAAAGTCTGCTCGTATCGTAGGAGATGTAATTGGTAAATACCATCCACACGGAGACTCAGCAGTGTATGAGACAATGGTACGTATGGCTCAGGATTTTAACTATCGGTACATGCTTGTTGATGGCCATGGAAACTTTGGATCGGTTGATGGAGATTCAGCGGCAGCCATGCGTTATACAGAATCAAGAATGTCAAAAATCTCAATGGAACTGTTGCGAGATATAAATAAAGACACGATTGATTACCAAGATAACTATGATGGAGAAGAAAAGGAGCCAGTTGTTCTACCTGCTCGATTCCCGAATCTCCTAGTCAATGGAACAACAGGGATTGCGGTAGGAATGGCAACAAATATTCCTCCACATCAGCTTGGAGAAGTTATTGACGGTGTGTTGGCAGTTAGTAAAGACCCAGAGATAACCACTCAGGAGCTCATGGAGATTATTCCAGGTCCTGATTTTCCAACAGGAGGATTAATACTGGGGAGAAGTGGGATTCGAAAGGCTTACGAAACAGGCAGAGGTTCTATTACATTACGAGCAAAAGTTGTTATTGAACAAAAGGCCAATGGCAAGGAAGTTATCATTGTTAATGAAATTCCATACCAGGTAAACAAGGCAAAGCTTATCGAGAAAATTGCTGAGCTAGCCCGTGAGAAAAAAATTGATGGTATTACAGACCTTCGTGATGAATCCGATAGAAATGGTATGCGTATTGTTATAGAGGTTCGTAAGGATGCAAATGCCAATGTATTATTAAATAATCTTTACAAGCAAACCGCTCTACAAACTAGTTTTGGAATCAATACGTTAGCGTTAGTTGGTGGACAACCTAAGGTATTGAACTTAAAACAATGTTTAGTTTACTACTTAGATCACCAAAAAGTAGTCATTCGTAGAAGAACAGAATTTGAATTACGAAAAGCCGAAGCACGTGCGCATATTTTAGATGGCTTACGAATTGCACTAGATCATCTAGACGCGGTTATTAGCTTAATTCGTTCTTCACAAACAACAGATATTGCTCGTGAGGGGTTAATGACTACCTTCGAGCTTTCTGAAAAGCAAGCACAGGCAATTTTAGATATGCGATTACAGCGTTTAACTGGTTTAGAACGTGAAAAAATCGAAGAAGAGTATCAAAACCTTGTGAAGCTAATTGCAGAGCTGAAGGAAATTTTGGCAAATGAAGAGAAGGTTCTTGAAATAATTAGAGAAGAACTATCTGAAATTAAAGAACGCTTCAACGATATTCGTCGTACTGAAATCGTAACGGGTGGAGTCGAAAACATTGAAGATGAGGATTTAATTCCGGTTGAAAATATCGTTATTTCGTTAACTCATAATGGATACATCAAACGTCTTCCTGTTTCAACCTACCGCGCGCAAAAACGTGGTGGTCGAGGAATACAAGGAATGGGAACGAATGAAGATGATTTCGTTGAACATCTTGTTACAACGTCCACACATGACACAATCCTTTTCTTTACAAATAAAGGGAAAGTGTATCGCTCGAAAGGATATGAAATTCCTGAGTTCTCAAGAACAGCAAAAGGAATTCCAATCATCAACCTATTAGAAGTGGATAAAGGAGAATGGGTGAATGCCATTATTCCTGTCTCAGAGTTTGTAGATGACTGGTTCCTATTCTTTACTACCAAAGAAGGAATATCGAAACGATCACCACTCACTTCCTTTGCAAATATCCGAAACAATGGTTTAATTGCCTTGAACTTACGCGAGGAAGATGAGTTAATCTCTGTTCGTCTTACAGATGGCAGTAAGGAAATTATTATTGGAACGAAGAAAGGGTTACTCATTCGTTTCCCTGAAACAGATGTTCGTTCTATGGGGCGTACTGCTACAGGAGTTAAAGGAATTAACATTGACGCTTCAGATGAAGTAGTCGGAATGGAAGTTCTTGAGGAAAACACTGAAATATTAATTGTTACAAAGAATGGGTATGGTAAACGTACACCTGCTGATGAATATAGAATACAAGGTCGTGGCGGTAAAGGGATTAAAACCTGCAATATTACAGATAAAAACGGAAACTTAGTTTCGATGAAGGCTGTAACAGGTGAAGAAGATGTCATGTTAATTACTACAGGCGGAGTCTTAATCCGTATGGCGGTTAGTGATATCTCAACAATGGGACGAAATACTCAAGGTGTGAGATTGATCAGATTGAATGAGTCAGAAGAAGAATTCGTAGCCACTGTAGCGATGGTTGAAAAAGAAGAAGAAAAAGATGAAGAAAAAGAAGAATTAATCGTTGGTGAAGAAGAAGTAAAAGACGTTGAACCAGCGGAAGAAGAATAATTTGTAAGAGAGGGACATTATTATGTTCCTCTTTTTTTATGAATTGGGTAAAATAGACTAAGAATATTATTACTAGAGGGTGTAATTTAGTGCGAGTTCTTATAAAAGAAGTTCAAGAAGGATGCATTCTTTCTGAAGATGTTATGGGGTCTTCAGGACGGGCAATTGTCCAAAAGAAAACAGTATTAACTTCCGAATTACTCGGAGTATTAAAAGCCTTCTTAATACCCGAATTAGAGGTTGAAAAGACTCTGTCTAGCGGGCATCCTTTTATACCTAATGAGATCCTTATGGATGATGAAGAAGTGAGGCATGAGGAAAATGAAGCACAAAGGGAACTTACATTCACCGAACTCTTTCTTCAAGCATCAAGAAGCTTTAAAAAGGAGTTTCGAAGCTGGCAGGCGGGTTTACCAGTAGATGTTACAAAGGTGCGAAGTATTATATTTCCGTTAATCGAAAAAATAGAACACAATCAAGCAGACCTTTTTCAACTTCATCACTTTTCAACTGAGGAAGACTATTTGTACCAGCATGCGGTTGCGGTTGGATTAATTAGTAGTTTTATTTCTAAGAAACTAGGTTTTAATAAAGGGGAAATTGTTCAGATTGCTTTGGCTGGGACTTTAAGCGATTGTGGTATGGCAAAGCTTTCTGAAGGAATATTAAATAAAAGAACACCTCTTACACAAGAGGATTATCAAGAGGTAAAAAACCATCCAACGTATAGTTATAGACTTATTCAAAGTACACCTTTTATTAGAGAGGCTGGTAAAATTGCCATCTTTCAACATCATGAGCGTTTGGATGGAAGTGGGTATCCACTTGGTGAAAAAGGACAGAAAATCCACCAATATGCAAAAATTATTGGGGTCGCTGACACCTTCCATGCAATGACTTCACAACGCTTATATAGAAAAAAGCAGTCTCCTTTTAAAGTATTAGAGATGATGCTACAAGATTTATTTGGACAGTTTGATATTGCCTCCATCCGTGCACTTCAAGCTGGGATTATGAATATTTCTATTGGAAGTTTAGTAAAACTTTCAAATGGACAAGAAGCTGAAATTCTATATATTGATGAGAATGCTCCAACAAGGCCGCTTGTAAAAGTATTAGCTACTGCTGAAATTATTCATTTGCAGAGAAACCGGATGATTTTTATCGATGAAGTAAAGATTCCTTAGGATGGTAGAGCCAAGTAGGTGTTATCTATTTGGCTCTTAAATGTTTCCATTTATTAGATATTGAATAATAAACAATGACTTGTTATACTATTAAAAGTCAGTTCAACAGGTACTTAAATTATTGTTAAAACTTTTTTAAAAAAGTAGTTGAAATGATTTAGTAAACATGATATATTATTAAAGTCGCCTCGTTGCGATAGTGATTGTTCTTTGAAAACTAAACAAATCATACGTCAACAAAAAATGATTAGTGTTGAAAAATACACTAGCCAACGTTTTAACTTTAAGAGCTAATCTTACTCTTTA
>NZ_JBOCCY010000018.1:0-82221 GCF_050586445.1 Bacillus coreaensis | reverse complement strand
TTGCATGTATTAGGCACGCCGCCAGCGTTCGTCCTGAGCCAGGATCAAACTCTCCAATAAAGAGTAAGATTAGCTCTTAAAGTTAAAACGTTGGCTAGTGTATTTTTCAACACTAATCATTTTTTGTTGACGTATGATTTGTTTAGTTTTCAAAGAACAAATTTGTTGGAGCGGGTGATGAGAATCGAACTCACGACATCAGCTTGGAAGGCTGAGGTTTTACCATTAAACTACACCCGCATATTAATATTTTATTAAGATGGTCGGGAAGACAGGATTCGAACCTGCGACCCCTTGGTCCCAAACCAAGTGCTCTACCAAGCTGAGCTACTCCCCGTTATTCAAAATGGCGCGCCCGAAAGGAGTCGAACCCATAACCTTCTGATCCGTAGTCAGACGCTCTATCCAATTGAGCTACGGGCGCTCTTTTTAAAGAAGCAACTTTTATATAATATCATAACCACATTTTAATGTCAAACATTTTTTTGTAGTTATTTCTTGGTGCGGCCGAGAGGACTTGAACCTCCACGGGGTTGCCCCCACTAGGCCCTCAACCTAGCGCGTCTGCCATTCCGCCACGACCGCTCATTAAGAGCGATAGAATATATTATATATGATTTCTCACAGTTATTCAACTGGAAATGAATGGTGCGGGTGAAGGGAGTCGAACCCCCACGCCTTGCGGCGCTAGATCCTAAGTCTAGTGCGTCTGCCAATTCCGCCACACCCGCATAATAGAAAGTTATTTTGCTGAAGCAAAATACTTTGGTGAGCCATGAAGGACTCGAACCTTCGACCCTCTGATTAAAAGTCAGATGCTCTACCGACTGAGCTAATGGCTCGTACAATTTGAAAAATACCTTAAAATAAAAAATGGCTGGGCTAGCTGGATTCGAACCAACGCATGACGGAGTCAAAGTCCGTTGCCTTACCGCTTGGCTATAGCCCAACAATATGGCGGTCCCGACCGGGATCGAACCGGCGATCTCCTGCGTGACAGGCAGGCATGTTAACCGCTACACCACGGGACCATTTTTGTTAGTATAATAATTTGAAAGTGACCCCTACGGGATTCGAACCCGTGTTACCGCCGTGAAAGGGCGGTGTCTTAACCGCTTGACCAAGGGGCCATATTTTTTAAAAAAATGATGAAAGTTACTGGCGGAGAAGGAGGGATTTGAACCCTCGCGCCGGTCACCCGACCTACACCCTTAGCAGGGGCGCCTCTTCAGCCTCTTGAGTACTTCCCCAAAATGGCTCCACAGGCAGGACTCGAACCTGCGACCGTTCGGTTAACAGCCGAATGCTCTACCAACTGAGCTACTGTGGAATAAGAAAAGTGTTCGTGTCGTAATCTCGACTCTTTATATTATATTGAGCCAAGCTGTGAAAATCAAGGGGAAATTTCAATTACTTATTTCCGCTCATGTCAGTCACGGAATAATAATTTAACATCATTTTCTCCAACTGTCAAACAGGAATTTCAATTAACTTTCCCTGGCACTTTCCACAAACATACTTTGATATATTGATCCTTCTTTTTCTCCTATATTGCAGAGCGCATCCAGAGCACTGATATATCCGAACAGTCTTTGCTGATTTAACTTCAGGGCGATTTGGGAGAGTAGAACAAAATCGTGGTGCATTCACTTTTTTAAGAAGTGTTTTAAAGTCATGATCTCTGTGCTGATAGCCTTTTCCCTCTAAATGCAAATGATAATGACATAATTCATGCTTAATGATACCAATTAATTCTTGCTCTCCAAGCTGTTCTAGATAACTTCGATTAATTTCAATATTATGAGACCTTAACATATAACGTCCACCTGTTGTTCGAAGACGGGAATTAAAAAAAGCAGTATGTCGAAATGGCTTGTTAAAGAACCGCAAGGAAATTTCCTCAACTAATCTTTGTAACTCTTTATCCTCCATACTCCCACCTCCGTTCCTAACTAAATAAAAATTATATGAACATGACAACCCATTATAGCATACATTGAATATACCCCTTGAAATTTGTGCTAGGAGGTATGTCTATGCCTACTTGGTTTCAAAATCAGATGCAGAAAGCATTTTTAGAGAAAAATGCCTATCAAATAAAACTTCTTAACCAATGTTGGTTTTTTTACAGAAAAAAACACCGTTCATCTTGATAACGAACATTATAAAACTCATATGAAAACGCACTTGAATTCACGATATCATTCAAAGTGCGTTTTTTATTGCTTATTTTGTCTTGTTTAACAAAGGAAATCACAAGGTATGAAGTAATTATTGGATGGTGTGTGAATCATTTGTGATTTAGTCCGTGGAATATGCTGAGATTACAAAGCTTTTATGGGCACGTAAACTCCTTTAGACTTAGCAGACTGGGCGAACCACAAGTGGCTAAGCTCCCTGTAACGCATTTAAATAAGACATCTAATTTTTTGAACATAGTAACCAGTAATAAGAAACATAAGCGGAGATTTTTCGGTTAGACTACTGAATTGAGCTTGATTCGGGGTATATAAGCGGAGTTTTTCCGACTAAGCAAAAGAAAATCATCCAATTTCACGTTTTTTAAGTCAATAGTCGGAAATTTTCCGTCTATTTTAGCTTTTTCCAGTGCAATTTCCTAAATAAGAGAAATTTCTCCGCTTATTTCAAACTCGCTTTAGCAGCTAACTTTCGGGTGCTTTAGTAAATAAAGAAATCCAAAAAAGGATTAGAAAGATTTACATCTCTAATCCTTTTTGACTGTGAAATATATTGTAAATGATTTGGTCTACTTTTACCGTTTGTACCTCACAAGTAAACCCGTTACCATCGTGAACGGTATTTCTTTTACCTTTAATTCTGTAGCATCGTTAAAGCGACTCTACCTTTTTGTTGATCAACACTATCCACCCACACGGTTACTACATCTCCAACTGAAACAATATCGAGCGGATGCTTAACAAAGCGATTGCTTAGTTTCGAAATATGAACAAGCCCGTCTTGCTTTACTCCAATATCAACAAACGCTCCGAAGTCCACTACGTTTCGGACAGTTCCTTGAAGTTCCATTCCCGCTTTTAAATCTTCAAGTTTTAATACATCTTTCTTTAATAGTGGCGCTGGAAGTTCGTCACGCGGATCTCTTTCCGGTCTAACTAACGCATCGAGAATATCCTTAAGGGTTAATTCTCCAATCTCAAGCTCTGCCGCAATAGCTTTTATATCAACAGCTGATAATGTTGTTTTTAGTGCTTCAGAACCTAGGTCAGCTGATGTAAATCCTAATTTACTTAGGAGATTTTTAACTGCTTGATAATTTTCCGGATGGATCCCTGTGCGGTCAAGCGGCTCTTTTCCATCGATCACACGTAGAAACCCGATGGCTTGCTCATATGTTTTTGCACCTAACCTCGGGATTTTCTTTAACTGTATTCGATTGACAAACTTCCCTTCCTCTTCACGTTTCTTGACGATATTGGTTGCTACTGTTTTTGAAAGACCAGCAACATATTGAAGCAATGAAGCAGAAGCTGTATTAACGTTCACACCTACCTGGTTAACTGCGGTTTCCACGACAAATGTTAATGACTCAGATAATCTCTTTTGAGACACGTCATGTTGATACTGTCCGACACCAACCGATTTTGGATCTATTTTAACTAATTCAGCTAACGGATCTTGCAAGCGTCGGGCAATGGAAACTGCACTTCGTTCCTCAACCTGAAAATCAGGGAATTCTTCACGCGCTAAGTCAGAAGCAGAATAAACACTGGCACCCGCTTCGTTCACAATTAAATAATAAATCTCTCTCTTTTGTTCTTTAAGCATATCTACTACAAACTGCTCTGTTTCCCGGGAAGCAGTCCCATTTCCCACTGCTACCATCTCAACTTCATAGGTCTCAATGATTTCTTTAAACTTTTTCTCAGCTTCTTGTTTCTTCGATACAGGTGGATGAGGATAAATCACATCTATTCGAAGGACCTTCCCTGTTTCATCCACTACAGCTAACTTACATCCTGTTCGATAAGCTGGGTCCACACCAAGAACTACCTTTCCTTTTAAAGGTGGTTGGAGCAGAAGATTTCTTAAATTTTCAGAGAATATATGGATCGCTCTTTCTTCTGCTTTTTCAGTTAGCTCATTACGAATTTCTCTTTCTATTGAAGGTTGAATTAATCTCTTATAACCATCTTCAACGGCCTCAATAACTGTCTCAACAACAAAGGAATTAGAATTCTTAATCCATTTTTTCGTTAAATAATCCATGTTACGTTCAACATTCGGCTTAATCGCAACACGTAAAACATCTTCTTTCTCTCCCCGGTTGAGAGCAAGCGTACGATGGGGAACTACTTTGCTAATAGGCTCTGAATATTCGTAATACATCTCATAAACTTTTTTCTCGTCTTTTTCCGTATCCTTAACGGTAGCTTCAACAAATCCAGATTTAGCTGTCTCACTTCTAACCCATTTTCGTGAATCTGCATCGTCTGAAACCCACTCAGCGATAATATCCTTCGCCCCATTTATGACTTCTTCAATAGATTGGACCTCGAGCTCGTCCGACAAAAATTCACTCGCTTTCTCTTCTAGTGACCCATTTACGGGGAAGGTTACTAACCATTCCGCAAAAGGCTCTAATCCTTTTTCCTTCGCGACAGTTGCCTTTGTGCGTCGTTTTTGTTTATACGGACGATATAAGTCTTCAACCTCTTGCAGCTTAATGGACTTTTCTATCTGACTTTTTAACTCTACCGTCAGCTTCCCTTGTTCTTCAATAATCCGAATAACCTCTTCTTTTCTTTGCTCAAGGTTTTGTATGTATTGCCAACGTTCCATAATGTCACGAATTTGTACCTCATCCAATGCTCCCGTTTGTTCTTTACGATATCTTGCAATGAACGGTAAAGTGTTTCCTTCTTCAAGTAATGAAATAACATTGTTCACTTGTTTGAAATTTAAATTTTGCTCTTTGGCTAGCGTTTGTAAGAGTTCCTTACGCTTATCTATTGTTTGATCCAATGTACGTTTCCTCCAACATGAAAGTCTTTTTCCTTATTTTATCAAAAATTTCAAGTGCAACAAAATGAATGATATGCACAAAAAAGAGTTACCCCATTATGTACAGGTAACTCTAATGCAATGTCCCTATAATAAATGTAGAATCATCCATTTTCGAAGTGAACCGCTCCCTAAGTTGGTTCGCAATGCATTCATTCGACAACCCGGAACTTAGTAGGGATTTTACTCCATTTGGGGCGATGCCATCCGAATGTATAAGAAATTTTGAGTTTGCTTGATAAAAGTATCTCTTTGTATTAAATCTTACCGGTCTTCCAGATAAATATCCTGAGACTGGTAGGGGGTAAGTTAGTTCACCTTTATCAGAATATAAAAAGAAACGAATATTCCCTACACAACTATAGTGAAATTCTTTTGTTTGAAAAAAAACCTTTAGTACAGCTACCGCAGCTCCTCTTTTCTGAAAAAGAGCCTGATTGCATTTTTTCATTAACTCTTCAACATCTTCATGATGATATTGTTGGACCACATCAACCACAGCTGAAGATGCCTCATTTGCAAGTTTCCCACTGCCCAGACCATCCGCGACGACACAGGTAAAATAATCATCTTGGAGAACGTAATAATAGCTATCTCCGCATTCATACTTACCTTCCTTAGTTGTTTGTTGAACAATCACTTCTATTGGCTGCGTCACGATAAGCACTCCGAGCTGTTATGATCTGAACGTATGGCATCTTGAAGCTTTTTAATTGCTTTTCTCTGCAATCTTGAAACATGCATCTGTGAAATACCTAATTTTTCGCCAGTATCTTTTTGACTCAGATTATCCAAATACGTATATTGGATAATCTCCCTTTCTCTGTCTGTTAGAACATGTAGAACCTTGTCTAGTACGAGCTTTTGATTCACTTTTTCATAACCCTCATCAATGTTCCCTACGACGTCCAATAAGGTGACAGTTCCTCCATCCGAATCAGCCTCAATGGAATGGTCCACAGACAATGCCTGATAACTTCTTCCCATCTCCATTGCTTCTAGTACATCCTCTTCAGTTTCCTGCAAGGCTTCAGCAATTTCACATACTTTGGGCGAACGCTGGAGGGTAGTTGTTAACTCTTCAACCGTTGCTTTAATTCTCGGTCCCAGTTCTTTGATTCTTCTTGGAACATGGATACTCCAAGTTTTATCTCTTAAAAACCGCTTGATTTCTCCCACAATGGTAGGTACTGCAAAAGCTTCAAAGCTTCTCCCAAAGTCCTCATCGTACCTTCGAATAGCACCTAAAAGACCAATATTCCCCACTTGGACAATGTCCTCATGATAGGATTTTCCTTTTGAGTACTTTCGGGCAATCGTTTCAACCAAGTTTTTATAATGTAGAACCAACTGATTTTGGGCTTCATCATCCTGATTCTGCTGATAAGCTTTAATATATCGATGAATTTCTTCTTTTGATAGCGAATTAGGTTGAGATTTGTTCTGCATTCCTCTCCACCTGCTCCCCTTCTAGGTATTTGGTCATAAAAACCGTCACACCTTCATTCTGATGAATAATAACTTCATCCATCAGCGTCTCTATCAAGTAAAGCCCTAGGCCTCCTTCACGCATAAACTCAACCGGTTCATTCCCACGATAAGGACCTACTTTTTCTCGAGCCGATTGAAAATCGAAACTCTTTCCGCTATCAGCCACGATGACTTCCAGTCGATCGCCATATGACCCAAATCCTATTGCAACTTCTCCAAGCTTTCCTGTTTTATAGGCATGCTGCACAGCATTGGTTATCGCTTCACTTGTAGCAATCTTCAAATCTTCAATTTCGTCAAACGAAAAGCCCATTCGACTTGCAATGGCAGATAATGTTAACCGAATCACACCTACGTATTCCGGCTTAGCAGGAATTTTCATTTCAATGTAGTCACAAGCTTCCGTCATTTTGGTTCACCCTCAATCTGGCTAATATTCATAATATCAGCTAGCCCGGTGATCTCAAAAAGTCTTCTTAACCGATCAGAAAGTCCAACTAACTGAAATTTCCCCTTACTTGAGCGCACATTTTTAAATGTCCCAACAAACACACCTAAGCCTGTGCTATCCATATATTCTACTCCAGAAAGATCAATCATCATGTCCACTCCGTTTCTCTCGGACAGAGGAAACAGTGTTTCTCTTAGCTTCGGTGCCGTATAAACATCAATTTCCCCTGTTACATGAACAGCAACACGACCATCACTTTCCGTGATATCTAACTTTATGTTCATATTCCCCACCTCTTTACAAGTCAATTGCTCTTATTCGATACCCTGAAAAAATAGTACTTAAACATTTCTTTTCAAGATTATTAACGTAAAATCATCTCGCAATTGAAAATGTTGGAGCTTTTCTAGCTCTTTATATATGTTGGTTACAATCTCTTGTGCTGGTAAATGGATATATTTTTTTATATAAGAGATTAATGTTTCTTTTTCGATAAACCCTTCTTCTGACCGACATTCTGTAACACCGTCTGACATCAAGATAATCATGTCTCCCACATTTATTGCTTGCTCATACTGCTTATATTTCGTCCGTTTCTCTACTCCTAACAACAAACCCTTTGCCTCAATTTCAATAAATTCTCCCGATTGCGCACGGTATAGAAAACCCGGCTCATGACCAGCAGAAGAATAGGCAAACGTATGCTTTCTTGGATGATACACACCGTAGAACATGGTGATAAACATACTAGGATCGACATTTTGTTCAACGACCCGATTAAGATTTTCTAACACCTTACTCGGTTCTTGTTGATTATCGGGTTGACTATCCATCGCATATTTGATCATGGACATACACAACGCCGCTGGAATTCCCTTCCCAATCACATCAGCAATAGCTATACTGATGTTATTGGTTTCATCTTGAACAAAGTGATAATAATCTCCATTCATATGCTTGGCAGGAACACTAATAGCACCTATATCAAGCCAAGGAACCGATGGGACATTGGTTTCTAATAAGGTTTGTTGAACATTTGCCGCAATCTCCATTTCCGTTCTTAGTTCCTGCTGCTTATGACGCAAGCTTTGATGCTCTCTATAAGCAAGACCGTAGCCTAACATCACTTCTAGTAACATATCAAAGGAGAGCGATACTTCTTCTGGTAAATCCGGAACCATTTCATGCATAAGTGTTTTATGTAAACTGATGATTTCCTCAGGAGAGATTCGATGCTCGATAGACTTTCTACTGAACTTTTGGCCCTGATATAGAACTTGTTCAGAAGGGTCGTTTATGTACTTCTCAAGTATGTGCCGATATTTTGTCTCCATCAATTCTCGGAAATCCATAAATGTTCCCCCTAACGTACCCACTTAGTTGCCGTTATCTCTGTTCCATTACCTGGCGTTGAGTTAATCCCAAACTCATCCATCAAGCGTTTGACACCTGGTAATCCAGCTCCTAAACCACCTGAGGTAGAATATCCATCCTCCATTACTTGCCTTATATCCTTTATACCAGGTCCATTGTCTATCGCCACTACCTTCAATCCCGCTTTACCGCTTTCATATAGTTTTTCAATGCAGATTTGGCCCTGACCAGCGTATAAATAAATATTTCTCGCTAATTCACTAATAGCAGTTGTGATTCTGGCCTGATCGACAGTTCCAAATCCAAGCTCTTTTGCCACATTTCGGCCTAGCTGCCTAGCTGCAACGATGTCCCATTCATTAATGATTTTTACGCAGGATTGGATTCCCATACGGTTATTCCCCCAATTCCTGATGTAATTTCTCCAAACCTTTTTCTAGATCCAAAGCTGTTAGGACATCATCTAAACCAATTCCTAATTCTATAAGAGTAATCGCCACCGCTGGCTGAATACCTGTAATGACAACTTTAGCACCCATAAGTTTAGACATATTAATTACATCACCAAGCACCTTTGCGATGAATGAATCAATAAAATCAATTGAAGTTATATCAATCACTACACCATTTGCGCTTGTTTCGTGTATTTTATGTAGCAAATCTTCCTGAAATTGAAGGGCCGTTTGATCGTCCAATTCCCATTGAATCGATACTAGTAAGCAATTGTGTAATTTTAGAATTGGTATCCTCAATTTTCTCCCCCCGTGCTGATAATCTTCTTGTTCATTATTTCAAGGGCTGACTCGATTCCCTTTTTTAGTGTATTTTTTGTTGTAATCTGATTTAAATTAATCCCAAGATTGACGATGGTTTGTGCTATTTCCGGACGAATCCCGACTAGCATACATTTAGCCCCAACTAACCTAACTGCATCGGCAGCTTGAATAATATGATGAGCGACCATTGTATCAACGACCGGAACACCCGTAATATCTATAAGAACCACTTCTGAGCGATTTCTAACCACTCCATTTAACAAGTTTTCCATGATCTGTTTTGCCCTCTCGGTATCTATTGTCCCAACAAGTGGCATAACTGAAATGCCATCAAACACAGGAATTAAAGGAGCGGACAATTCTTGAAGAGCGATTTTTTGAAGTGATACCGTTCGCTCCCAAGTCGAAGAATATACATTAACAATTTCGTTTGTCATCGGACTTATCCAGTTATCAAAGTCATAAATGATTTCCATTCGATTCTTTTCATTTACAATGCCTGTTGCACTCATTCCTTCAAAAGCAATCCTTGCAAAATCTCGTAATCCGTCCGTAACAAAACTTAAAGGCCACGCAAGCCTAACTACTTTTTCAGCAAACTCTACAAGCTTTTCACTATACTTTTCATCAGAATCTTGTAGATTTGAAACAATTAGATCTATGAACTCTCGGCTTGTCCCTACGAATACTTGGTCAGAAACTACCTTTAAAACCCGTTCATCTGACTTTTCCTTCATGCTCTCGATCCACTTTGTAAGTATTTCTTCCCGATTCGTTTGAATATACTGTTCAATATCTTTGTTCATTATATCCTCCCAATTTTAACATGATAGGTTCTTTCATAACGGATTGTCTTTAAACTGTAACGTAAGCTTAAAACCCAATTTTTGTACCTATCAGTAATGATATCAATTTTATGCGAAAGCTTAAACTAATTATGACAATATTGCGACTTTGTTACATACCCTTTTTTTCGAGTATCTAAACATAGAAGAGCCCGCCATAGCAACGTATGTACCGGAATCAAAAAAAAGGATAGCACTTTAGGCTATCCTTCTTTTGCACACTATGATTTCTTTTTCATACAATAAAAAAACGCCCTTAGTAGAGCGTATTTTTTAGAATTCAATTAGACCTAGGCTAATTTGTAAAGCTTCGTCCACTTTCTCCATCATTTCGTCATCGAGATGAGTGATCTTATCGGTCAGACGTTGTTTATCAATTGTACGAATTTGTTCCAACAGGATAACTGAATCTCGTTCGAAACCATAGCGTTTCGCATCAATTTCAACGTGAGTAGGCAGTTTCGCTTTCTGAATTTGAGCTGTAATGGCTGCAATAATCACTGTGGGACTGAACCGATTCCCGATATCGTTTTGGATCACAAGAACTGGACGAACGCCACCTTGCTCGGAACCAACAACTGGGGATAGGTCTGCAAAATAAACGTCACCACGTTTGACAATCAAAGGATTATCCCCCACTTACTAGACGTTCAACTGTGTGTTCTGCCTCATACTCTGCTTGAAACGCTTCTGAAGCAATTGTTAAGTTGATCTTCGCCATCTCCATGTAGCCTCTTCGCATGGATTCACGAATTTGTCTCTTTTTCCGCTCACGCAAGTACATTTTAGTAGCTTGATAAATGAATTCGCTTCTGTTCACATTCTCCTGTTTCACAAAACCATCCAATTCGGTTAAAAGATGTTGCGGTAATTTCACCATAATTTCTGTTGTTGCGCTGGACTCAGACACAAACATACACCTCCACCATCACTACACACCATTTTATCTCTACCATATTTTATAATAACACCAATCCACAACAATGCAAAGGGGCAATAAGTCATACTTCAATATTATCCACCAAAAAAATACCCTTTTATTCATGATGTCTCCAAAGATTCATAAATATGGTTCTTTTTCTATAAATCCTTATTCTAAAAGGGTTTCAACTATACATACGAATGTAAAATATCATTTCTTTGCTCAATCATTTTTCCATATTTTTTATAAATTCTAGGCACACGACTTGAAATAATACAAGGAACTTCATAATTGATTGTTTCTAGTTTTGATGCAATTTCATTCATTGAAATGCTATCTGCTTCTTGTTCGCCAATCAGCGTAACGAGTGTTCCAACGGGAAGTTCTTTAGGTAATCTAACCATGCATTGATCCATGCAGATCCGACCGACAATCGGTACTCGTTCTCCTTCAATCAGCACCTCTTGTCCATATAGCTTTCGGATCCAACCATCCGCATAACCTATTGGCAACGTGCCTATCCACTCAGGCTCACGAGCCGTATACGTGGCACCATAGCTAACCGAATCCCCTTTTTCTAACTTTTTCACATGAATAAGCCTTGTTTGAAGAGAAAATGCCTGTTGTAACGGAAACGGTAGCAATGACTCCATTTCTAATGATGGTGTGAGCCCATACATCCCAATGCCAAACCGAATCGCATTAAATGAAGCTTCACCAAAACGAATGGATGCTGCACTGTTGCTCGCATGGATCATGTCCGGTTTAGCCCTTAAATAGGATAAAAGCTCATGAAAACGCGAGAGCTGCTTTTGAAAATAGCCCTCCTCTAGCTCATCCGCTGTAGCAAAGTGAGTATAGATTCCCTCAAAAAGAAAACATTCACTTGATTCTAGTAGCTCCTCAATGAATGTTAATTCTTCCCTTGAACGGACACCAATTCTTCCCATACCTGTATCAAGTTTTATATGAATAGATAATTTTTCTCCCTCACCTAACATTCCCTTCGCTTGCTGTAACCATTCATATCGAAATACAGTTAATGTAATATTATTTTTAACTGCCACTGATGAATCTTCCGGACGACTGGCTCCTAATACAAGGATTGGAGCTGTTACTCCTTTTTTCCTAAGGGCAATCGCCTCATCTAAAAACGCAACGGCCAAAAGGGTGGCCCCTGCTTCTAAAGCAGTTCTTGCTACTTGTACATCTCCATGACCGTATGCATTAGCTTTAACAACCGCGATTATTTGTACGTCATTTGGCAAATGTTTTTTTAACCGCGTAACATTATACATGATTTTATCTAAATTCACTTCTGCCCATGTATCTCGATAAAACAAAGTATTGTGACTCATGTCTACACTTCCTTCTACTTCCGGTCTTACATATACATACGATTATCGAATCCTTACCGTCGATTGTCAACTTTCTTTCTCTATGCAAAAGAACAGGCTCCACAAAAGGAAGCCTGTTGATTATTTATTTATTTACTTCCCCTTGTACTTCTACCGATCTGGCTAACATGGCCATTTCTTCTTCGGATAAGTCATTAGAGGCAAGCATGTAATCTACACCTTGATACGTCCATGAAATCGTATTTCCTGACATAGCACCAATTGTAAAACCAAGATCAATCGGTTCCCCAGAAACTGTGGTTGATGTAACTGACGCTTCAGCAACAATGGCTTTTTCCTGTACAAGCGTGAAGCTCTTTTCACCATCATAAGTTAAAATCACACGTTTACCATTTTCGGTTTTCACTTCTTTTTCTTCGATTAAGTCCACACCAGCAATCTCTTGTGATGGATACATTACCGTGAACTCTGCATCTTTTACATTTGACATAACAGGAACTTCTAGCTGGGCACCTGTCATATTTTTAGCCATATCAAAATCCTTCGCATCAAAGCTAGCATCAAATTTAACATTTGTAAATTCGACGGTTACTAATGCCTTTCGATCAGAATCCATTACTTTTACACTTACAGGTGTTAAATCCTTTTTAAACGTAATCTCTTGGTAAGGAAGCATCTTGTTGTTTTGATATCTAGTCTTTGTTTCAAATACATAATGATCCTTAGTTGCACTAAATTTTGCTTCCTTATCAGCAATAATATCTTCAATCAGAGATTCATACAAATACGCCTGGCTGCTATTTTCCGGCCAATCACTTTGGAAGCGGAAGCTCTTGTTAAGGGCTGGTGTTAACACAAACACTCCATCGTCATTACGTAAAATCATTTGACTTTGGTCTTTTTGAGCATTCTTTAAATTTACTCGATAGTAAGTAGGAGCTTTGTGCCAAATTTGCACATCATACGTTTGTGGCTCAGTTCCCATTTGCAAAGTCATAGTGGCATCTGCCTTATACCCTTTCAAACTTTCAACCTTCCCGCTTAAATCCTTCACCACATCCTCTTGTGATTTAGATCCACAGGCGGCTAACATAAGTACTGCCATTAGCCCGGCGAATAGCAATAATAATTTCTTCCTCATTCCTTCAACCCCTTTAGTTTCATTTCTTCGTAGTAAGAAGGGTGAGGGAAGGATATGAACTCTTACGATTGTTTAGTAACCGCTAAAGAAACTCGCCGCCATCCCTCGCTCTTCTGTTGCACTATGAATATATGAGACAACCTTGGGGAATATGTCCAACGATTAGAACAAGCTATTTATTTTTTTCAATGACCACCTGCGCAACCGCATACTCTTTACTATGTGAAATGGAGAGGAAGACGCCCTCACTAAAGGGTTTTATAATCATTGGCTGTCCTTTTTCATCCGACTGAATTTCTATGTCTAAAAATGATAACGATTCACCAATCCCCGTTCCAACTGCCTTAGAAAAGGCCTCCTTTGCAGCAAATCGCCCGGCTAAGTATTCCGTTTTCCTTTTGCCGTTATATGTATGATATTTGTCTTTTTCTTTATGTGTTAGTATTCGATCGACGAACTTACTTTGTCTTGCACTTAGCTCCTCAATTCGAGAAAGCTCAACGATATCAACACCTATTCCCGAAATCAAACGTAGCAACTCCTTCTAAATAGTTATTAAGATGCATATGGTGTACAAACTGTAGAGTAATCACGTGTATTATAAATACAAAACAGTTATGATAGTAAAAATAATGAATATATTGGAGGGTACTTATGTTTATCCGAACGGAGAGCTTTAAAGATTTCACCCGTTATTACCCCATTATAACCGGTATTGTCTTTATTCATATTGTTTTGTACTTACTACTGTTTCTCCCCTTCTTTCCAGGTGGGTTGATTTTCGAAAGATTTGCGGGAGTGAATCTTTATATAATGGAAGGTGAGCTTTGGAGACTTGTGACTCCTATCTTTCTACATAGTGGGTTTGCACATCTATTATTCAATAGCTTTTCTCTCGTTTTGTTTGGCCCTGGACTCGAGCATTTACTCGGAAGGAAAAGGTTTATCATCCTTTATTTATCCACAGGAATCCTAGCAAACATTGCCACCTTGATGTTAAAACCATTAACTTACACCCATGTCGGGTCAAGTGGAGCCATCTTCGGATTGTTCGGTATCTACTTAGCCATGATTTTTTTTCGAAAAGAAATGCTTTCTCGAGAGAACACACAGGTTGTGTTGGCCATTGTCGTAATTGGAGTCATCATGACATTCGTTAATGCAAATGTAAATGTGACGGCTCATATTTTCGGTCTTCTTGCAGGTCTTATTCTTGGTTCATTTGCCATTGATCGCGGAAGAGAGCTTACCTCCTCCTTTCAAAGAATCACCAAAAGAACTCTCACTTCTTCCGGCGGCCCCAGAAAGTGGAGTCCCACGTCCATTCTGCTTGCATTGCTTATTTTCTTAGCATTGATTGGATTATTAAGCAGATAAAAAGCGCCTCAAAAAGGCGCTTTTTGGCTATGTGAATACCATTGATAAATCTCTCTGGCATCCTCCTTTTCAATATCAACAATCGTTCCTCCGATTGCTCCCATCCCCGATTTAATGAGGCTTGTCATCGTGGCAAGATTCTTTCTTTTTTGAAAGATACTTTCTTTGTAGTCCAGTGATTGCACATTAGGCTTTTTCATAAATATTGTATGCTTAATTAAGCCTCGATATTGGATATTTAACTGCTGACCCTCAATACTCCATCCCGCATCCTTATATATTAAATACGACCAGGCACTAGAGAACACGAAAAGCATAATCGACAGTAAACCCCATAGTTTAAAAATGGTTATCGCAGCGATCACCAATGGAACAACCATCAATGATCCACGGAGCAAATACCTTGGAAGGGATCGCTTCGGCGGCTTATTAAATGTCTGTGAAGTCGATGAAACCGGAAGATGCTGCTGCAGGATATGAGCAACCTGCACTTTTTTCACAGCGGGTAGTAAAAGCACCTTCGACCCCTCTGTGTTTCTTACAGAACCACCCGCACTAATAATATAAACCGAACATAATCCAAAGGGCTGCCTTAGAATATTTTCTGAAATACGAACGGCTTGGATTCGATTCAACGGAATGGTGATTTGTCTCTTTTCTAACAAGCCCCTTGATATAATAATTTCTCTTTCTGTTTTCTTAACGGTAAATTGAGCGAATTTCACCATCGTTCCAATTAATGCTACTATCCAAGCAAGTAAGAACCCTAGAAAGACGAGTACCGCAACAATAACGATACCATTTGATATCATCTTCTCTACTTCACGATAGGCACTCTCATAAGGGATCAGATCATCTAATTGAGACACAAAGGCCACCATGGCTGAAAGAACCACCCCCACCCCACCAGAGGTAGTAGCTAACAATAGAAGTTCTTTGGAGGTAATTTTATAAATCACATGTTCTTCTACTGTATCTTCCACTTTTGTATCGACAGCCTCTTCAGCAAGCTTGCTCTTAGCCTGGGCAATCGTTTCTTGTATCCAATTCGCTTCTTCCTTTGTAATAGCAGTAAGAACCGCCTCAGCATCTGCTGCACCACTCGATCCAGCTGTTTCTACCTTCACTTTTACCAGACCAAAGGGCCGGTGGAGTATTCCTTCAGAGAAATCAAGACTTTGAATACGATCAAATGGGATGTACCGCTTCTTTCTTACTAGTAAGCCATACTCCATTCGTAGCTCCCCCTCTTCCAATCGGTAGGAGAAACGGAGCCAATTTAATACTCCCAGTCCAAGTACCACAAGCACGACAGCAATGGACCCTACAAAAAACCAAAGGTCTCCCTCTGATGCCCTTGATCCAAAAACAAAGAAGGCAACAAAAGGGACAATAAGCTCTTTAAGCTGTTTGAAAAAATTCGTCACTGCTGATATGGGATGAAGTCGTTTCGAATTAGACATCTTCATCCGCCACCCTAGCTAATCTTGAAATAAATAAACGAAGCTCCTCTGCCTCCTCCATAGGAAGAGCAGGGATTTCGTGCACGGTTGCCGCTGTAGACACGTCAACGGTAGCAAGTCCATACCTTTTCAAAAGAGGTCCCTGCCTTGTATCAACATGTTGTACCCTGATCATCGGGACAAGCGTTCTCTTTACAACAAACACCCCTTGTTGGAGCTCGATTTCTTGCTCTCTTACCTCATAGCGCCACCTTTTCCAGCGTAGCATAGGAAATAAATACACGTATAAATAGACATGTAAAATGGCTACTGCAATCCCGGCTATTGGGATCCAAATGGGCCAGGAGAATATACTTGAAAGCGATATGACTCCCCCTGCCAAAATCGCAACAATGACAGAGGAAAAGGCTCCTGTCATTCGCCATACCGAAAGGGCCTTGTCTGAAATTCGTTTCTGTGGTTCATTCATATTTGCAAGTTCCCCCTACTCCATATAAACTCTTCTCACTTTCATACGGTTTGAGCAGGAAATAAGTTTCATTATTGTATTTCAAAACTTGATTGATCCACCCACCTTATGCCACTTTCCTCCTTCAAATCATGAACTAACTGGAAAAGTGCAGCATCCTTCTTTTTCGCCTCAATCATACAATGTATCTCACTAACAGATCCTTTAATCGTATATAAAAATCGCAAAAACATTTCAGGGTCAATGGTATCAGCATGGGCACGATATTCTTTCTCAGACTTTGGGCTAGAGATATGCATTTTTATCGGTAACTTTGATAAACTCCAAGTCGACAGAACACGATTCCATTCCTTTTCCCAGTCTGGATTTTCATGATTCGCTAAATGGTGGTGATAGTCGAATACTAAAGGAATCCCTAGCTTTTCGCATAAATACAACGTATCTTCGAGGTGAAATGTGATATCATCATTTTCCAACATAATCATCCGCTGAATAGAAGTCGGAACATATGCCCAGTTATGTATAAACTGCTCAAGCGCTTTTTCTTTATCCTTATAGGCCCCACCTACATGCATAACACAACGGTGCTCTGGGTCAATTCCCATTCCTTTGAGCAAGGCTTCATGCATCGCAAGGGTTTTTATCGAATTATTTAATATGTCGGTGCTTTTGGAGTTCAATAGGACAAAATGATCAGGATGGAAATCCACTCGCATCGGATGATCTTGTAAATATTGCCCGATTTCTTTTAGGATACCTTTTAACGGTCTCATATACTTCCAGTCGGTCAATTCCTCATGATTAGCAAGCGGAATGAGCTTGGAACTAAAGCGGAAAAAATGGATCTCATTTGCTACATTATGCTTAAGAAGTCGTAGGCAGTTTGTTAGATTGTTAACTGCTATTCGCTCAAGCTTCTGAATCGCTGCTTCCCGGTCAGAAATTTGCGAGAATTGTTTATACGTCATTGTCTGTGAAGGAGACGCATTTTGCAGCTCCATGCTCATCGCCACATACCCAAGTCGAACAATCATTTTTCAGATCACCTTCGTTATCATGTTTTTGCATAGTTTATGGCAATTCAGCTGTAGTATGTATGAGATAAAGAGGAGTCGCTATGGTTAGCCCCGACTTGCATAAGACGAATCTTCACAGGATGTCTGCCTTCTTGAAGTCAATTTAGAAATTATATCCTGTAATAACCTTTATGACGCGCGAGCTGGAATTCGGTTGCTTTTACACGTCATAAGGACTCACTTATGACGCCTGTGACCGGAAAAGCAGGTGCGTTCACGTCATAAGTAATCGTTTATGACACGTGAGCTGATATATTGATGCTTTTACACGTCATAAAAACACACTTATGACGTGTAAACTAGGAAAACAGTTAACTTAAACGTCATATAAAAAACCCCTAGCTTTCCGGCTAGGGGTTCAAACACATTTAACGATTATAGCTATTCGATCTTGAATCCGTTCTGTTAGAGCCACTGTGGTTCGAACGGCGATTGCCTTGACCTTGACCCTGTCTTGGCTTGTAAGAACCTTTGCTTCTATTCTTAGAATCATACTTTCCACGGCGGTCATTGCTACGGAAATCTTTTTTCATTGGTAATGGTTTCTCTTCCGTTAACGTCACCGGTGTTGAATCCGGCTCCTTCGTTAGCATTTTGAGAACCGCTGCCACGATTGTGGATGCATCTTGTTGTTCTAGAAGCTCATCCGCCGCCTGCTTGTAATATTGTAAGTTCTCAGATTCGATCGATTGGAGAATTTTTTCGATGGCTGCTTTTTGCTGTCCTTCTAATGCCTCATCTAACGTTGGAGGGACCATTTTATCCATCTTTCTCTTGATCGTTTTTTCTACCACTGATAGGTATGATTTTTCTCTTGGCGTAATTAACGTCATCGCCATACCTGTTTTACCAGCTCGGCCTGTACGACCAATACGGTGTACATAGCTTTCAGGGTCTTGTGGAATATCGAAATTGTACACGTGAGTAACACCAGAAATATCAAGTCCACGTGCAGCAACATCTGTTGCCACTAGCACATCAATCGACCCTTCTTTAAACTTTTTCAAAACAGACATACGTTTCGCTTGGCTTAAATCACCATGAATTCCTTCAGCCATATACCCGCGTAAATTTAAGGCTTCTGAAAGCTCATCAACTCTACGCTTTGTACGACCAAATACAATCGCAAGCTCTGGCGCTTGAATATTCAATAGGCGCGTTAAGATATCAAACTTACTCTTTTCCTGAACTTCTACGTAAAATTGTTCAATGGCAGGGACTGTCATTTCCTTCGCTTTTACTTTAACAACTTCAGGATTCTTCATAAACTTCTCAGCCATACGTTGAATCGGTGCAGGCATCGTTGCAGAGAATAAAAGAGTTTGACGCTCCTCTGGAGTTTGGGCAAGAATAGACTCAATATCCTCAATAAAGCCCATGTTTAACATCTCATCTGCCTCATCCAATATCACTGTGTGTACATTTTCAAGGCGAAGCGTTTTTCTGTTAATGTGATCAAGAATTCTTCCTGGAGTTCCTACAATGATTTGAGGGAATTTTTTCAAAGCACGAATTTGTCTATTGATATCTTGCCCACCGTAAATAGATAGAACTCTTGCTCGTTTTCCGTAGCCAATTTTGTATAACTCTTCAGATACTTGGATCGCTAACTCTCTTGTTGGTGCAATAACAATTCCTTGTACTACATTCGAGTTAACATCAATCTTATCGATTAAAGGAATTCCAAAGGCAGCTGTTTTTCCTGTTCCCGTCTGTGCTTGCCCGATCAAGTCCTTGTTTTCCAAGCTAAGTGGAATGGTTTGTGCTTGTACCGGAGTCGCTTCCTCAAAGCCCATTCTCTTTAACGACTTCATCGTTGCTGGACTAATACCTAAATCTTGAAACTTTGTCATCAATGTTACCAATCTCCTTTTGTAACGAAAAATATTATCCCGTGTCCACTTTCCCCGTCGTAAGGGGGACGAAGTGAAACTTTCTCTGCATACGGCATCTTATGAAAAGTGCTCTTTAGGTAAATAAGAGCAATCAGAAGTTTCACTATGTATAAGGTAATTTAGCATCTATAAGTCAGGTAACACACCCAACCGTCTTAATCACTATAAAGTGAACAAGTATATCAAAGTGAAAAAAGACATTCCCCAAGTGGAGTATGTCCGAAAGTTATCCTTCTCGTTGTCACTTTGAAGTTATCTTACCATCTTAAGGAACTGAATGCAATGAAATAGGTCTCCTCCTATTCCTCCCCTTTAAGAAACGATAACACTTCTTCAAACAGCTCATTTCTTTCCTCGCAGTGGCAAATCAGGTGCTTCGCATTCTGATAAAAAACGATTTTCTTTTCCGTCGCACTGATTCTTTCAAAAAGGAAACGAGCACTTTTTGGAGGAACAATTCCATCCACATTGCCTTGTGCAATAAAGGTTGGGATATGAATCTCAGGCAGCAACGGTCGAACATTAGTTACCAATCGTCTAAATTGCATCGTCGCTGCTAATGGCGTTTCTTTTATTTTTCGTTTATAGCGGAGAAACATTTCATTTTCTAATAATCCACCTCTAAACGTATCTTTCACCATTTCTTTTATATCTAATGCCAACTGCTTTGGATTCATATAATAGGCAGCCGCACTCAACAAAACAAGCTTATCGACCGGATAATGAACCGCTAAATAGCTAGCAATCATTCCTCCCATTGAAAAACCAATCACATACACTTCATCACATGTTTCTAAAAGAGACTGTAATTCTCTTTCCGCGTGATCAATCCAATCATGGTAGGCGACTCCCTTAAGTTGCAGTGTTTCACCATGTCCTGGAAGAGTTGGTGTAACGATTCGCCAGTCTGTATGTTTTTGTAAAAATAAAACTAACGGCTCCACCTCAAAAGGTGCACCGGTAAAACCATGGATACATAGACAACCAATCACCTTTTCTCCCCCTTTACCAATTACTTTACATTTCTATTTTACACCCTATTTCTGTAAAAGGAAGATTTATTATTGTAATTTTACACTTTTAGAGAGGATTCGGGTTTAATTAGCCATTGGTTATATTTATTCTCCAATGATTTCTGCTATTCGTGAGAGTCATAATGTAGTAGGATGATAGAGTAACGCTTTAAAGAAAGGATGTTATTATGACTCTTCCATACAAAATGATTGTGTTAGATTTAGACGATACTTTGCTCAATGACGAACATACTCTTTCAAAAAGAAACAAAGAAGCTTTAATGGCCGCGCAAGAGCTTGGGGTGAAAGTGGTTCTGGCTTCTGGCCGACCAACATTCGGAATGGTTTCTATTGCGAAGGATTTACAACTAGATCAATACGGAAGCTATATACTTTCCTTTAACGGCTCAAAAATCATAAACGCTAAAACCCATGAAGAAATGTTTAATTCTACACTCTCAAGTGAAATGGCTCACCGTCTATACGACTTGAGCAGACGCGAAGGTGTGGCGATTTTATCTTATAAAGATGAATCCATTGTCATTGAAGAGGCCAACGAATATGCAGATATTGAAGCCACAATTACAGGTCTTCCTATGCAAATCGTTGATCAATTCAAGGCAACCATCACAGAGCCTGTTGTAAAAGCCATGATGCTTGCACATCCAGATGTTCTTGTAGACGTTGAACAAACACTTATTAAGGAAGTAGGAGAGGAAGTAAGTGTGTTCCGTTCGAAGCCTTTCTTCTTAGAATTCACGGCTCTGAACGTGACAAAAGGAACAAGCCTCCATCAATTAACTAAAAAGCTTGGCATAAAGGCTGAAGAAGTAATCGCGATCGGTGATAGCTACAACGATATTACGATGATTGAATTTGCCGGCCTTGGCGTCGCGATGGGGAACGCACCAGACGCGATTAAAGATATTGCTAATCACGTAACCGACACAAACAACAACGATGGTGTTGCTCAAGTGGTTGAGGATTTTATTCTTTCGAAGGTAGAAATCGCAACTAAGTAAAGAACAAACGTCCCGGAACTTTTCCCCGGGACGTTTGTTCTATCTATTTCTGCAACTCATGAACTACTTCTTCTAGACGCATTCCTCTCGATGCTTTCACAAGCAAAAGAGTCTTATCGTCTGTGTATTTCTTTAGTTCGGAGATTAACTCCGGTTTACTATCATAAGCTTTTACTCGATCCTCTGGGAGTACAGACTTTGCTCCCTCTGCTATGAATTGACCGAGCTTCCCAAATGTAAATACATAATCGATTGCTTCCTTATTCACACCAGACCCGATTTCATAATGGAAATTCTCTTCATTTGGGCCAAGCTCCAACATATCACCGAGTACAAGAATCTTTTTCTCATAACCAGAAAGAGTGGTTACCAAATCGATTGCTGCCCTCATGCTAGTTGGACTCGCATTATAAGCATCATTGATGATTTTCTCACCTTTCGCTCCAGGAACAAGCTCCATTCGCATGCTTGTCAGTTTCAATTGAGCAAAGCCCTTATTCATCTTTTCAAATGGAACATCAAAGTAGTTCGCAATGAGCATGGACCCTAAAGCATTTAAAATATTATGGGTACCAAGAACCGGCAAATGAAACTCTTCATTCCCCTTATTGATCGTAAACGTACTGCCGTCATCCTTTTGGTCGATTGATACCGGGTATAAGGTGTTTTCACTAGAACGACCAAATGTTTGGAGCTTTGCACTTCCCTCATAATGTGATAGTCCTTTACTTAGAAGTGGCTCGTCTCCATTATAAACAATCAAGCCATTCTCATTGATTCCTGAAATAATCTCGAGCTTTGCTTTCGCAATATTTTCCCTGCTACCTAAGTCCTGTAAGTGGGATTCTCCGATATTTGTCACGATCACCACATCTGGTTTTGCTAGCTTTGACAAAAACTCAATTTCCCCTAGTGCACTCATTCCCATTTCAACAACGGCAATATCCGTGTCCTCTTCAAGTCTTAACAATGTTAAAGGCAAGCCAATATGATTATTAAAATTCCCTTCCGTCTTTTGTACCTTATAGGAAAGAGAAAGGAGGTTCGCGGTCATATCCTTCGTTGTCGTTTTCCCGTTACTACCGGTTATGCCTACTACTTTAACATGAAGCTCATTTCGGTAACTACTTGAAAGCTGCTGTAAGGCCTCTAATGTATTTTCAACGATTAGAATCGGAAGTCCAACAGGTGGGTTAGGCACATCCTTTTGCCATAGTGCTGCAGCCGCACCATCTTGAATAGCCGCTTCTACAAATTGGTGACCATCCGAATGGGCCCCTTTAAAAGGGACAAATAAATTCCCCTTATCTATCTTCCTCGAATCAATCGAGACTCCAGAAATCTCTACCTGTTCAAACGGATCCACTTCATTTATGACTGTCATCATTTCCGTTAGTTTTTTAATGGTTCTTTTTATCACTCTCGTTCCTCCTACTCGGAAAACACGGCAATTACTTGCCGTGCCTCCATTAAAACGTATACTTGATTTTTTGCTTTTCCGCGTGGCGCTCTTTGGCAAGGTCCACTAGCTTTTCAATTAACTTTGGATATTCTACGCCAGTATGCTTCCAAAGAAGCGGGAACATGCTAAACGGTGTGAATCCAGGCATAGTATTCACTTCATTAATATAGGCCTTTCCGTCTTTTGTTAAAAAGAAATCCGCACGAACTAGTCCTGAACAGTCCAGTGCTTTGAATGCTTTTATCGCTAATTCCTTCAACTGGCTGTACTCTTCCTCACTAATTTCAGCTGGAATGATTAAAGCTGTATTTCCATCTTCGTATTTTGCTTTATAATCGTAAAATTCAACCTTAGGTACAATTTCTCCAGCAACCGAGCATTCAGGGTCATCATTTCCTAATACAGCAATTTCGACTTCTCTTGCTGTCACCCCTTGCTCGATAATGATTTTACGATCGAATTGGAAAGCTTCTTTACATGCTAGTGCAAGTTCCTCACGGTTGGAACATTTGCTAATTCCAACGCTAGATCCAAGGTTTGCTGGTTTAACAAAACAAGGATAGCCAAGCTCTGCTTCTACCTGATTATAAGCCTCTTCTGTGTTTTGTTCAAAACTGCTGCGGATAAAAGATACATAGTTCACCTGTGGCAAACCAGCTTGAGCAAATACATTTTTCATTAATACTTTATCCATACCTACAGAAGAAGAGAGGACACCATTTCCTACATACGGAAGGTTTAACAGTTCTAGTAATCCTTGGACGGTACCATCTTCCCCGTTCGGACCATGGAGAAGTGGGAAAATGACATCATAGCCAGCTTCTTCCCCTTTACTTGATAACGCAGGTGTTAAAGAGGTTGGCGGGAGAGCATCACCTTCTGTAAAAATTAATTCTTTTACCGTTTCAACCGGGCCAGTTAACAGACCACCACTTACCCAGCTACCACTTTCCGTTATATAAATAGGATGTATTTCAAATTTGCTATGATCAAGCGCATTAATTACTGCTAATGCTGTTTGTAACGACACTTTATGTTCAGCAGATTTTCCACCGTATAATAACCCTAACTTCGTTTTCATAAACGTACCTCCATATAGTCATTGCCTTTACTATTTTACCACTATCTATTTTAAGAAAGGAACCGTACTTCTGTGCATTTATGTAGTTTTTTTCCCTAAGCCCTTCGTTCTATACCTATGTCATAACTAGCTTGCTTCACAACCTTATTCCTATTAACAAAATAAAAAGACGCATAAATTTATGCGCCTCAAATTTTAAAGGTGATTTCCGCTCCAGGCGCTTGCTTTCCAGGAGTCAAGCGCCTTCCGCTCTAATCAACTAGATACTCTTTAATATCAAAGCACCTAGTTAAAAAGCCTCTTCAACCAGGAGTCATTGTCATCGTTCTCTGGTTTTGGTAGATCTTCTCCGAGTAGATCTGTCTTTCCAATTTCTTTCCCTAGAACAAGTACTTTAAGCTCGCCTACTTTTCCTTTTCGTATGTCCTTTTGTTTAGATGGCTTAAATTTGACTTCAACACTTTCTTTTTCCTCTTTTGTCATTGGATAGACGATTTCATGTTCTGGTACAACTCCACCTAAGTAAGAGCCCTGGAAGGAGGCAAATTTCTCTTGGCTAACTACCTCTACTCGCTCATATTTTTGAAAGGCCATGTTAAATAGGGACATATGGTCTTTCCAATCTTGCCGGTCATTGATCGTGACGACAATCAATTTCAAACCATCCTTTTCTGCCGTTGATACAAGAGTGCGTTTCGCTCGAATGGTATAGCCTGTTTTTCCGCCTGTTGAATATGGGTACAGTATCGTAAGAAGCTTATTTTTATTAAACCAAGTTCCGATCGAACGATTTAAACTTTTACAATGATATTCTTTTGTTCCTGAGATCTTACGGTACTGTTCATTTTGCATCGCATATTTGGTGAGCAAGGCCATGTCGTAGGCTGTAGAATAATGATTTTCATGGTCATCTAAGCCATGCGGGTTCGCAAATACCGTTTTGGTCATGCCAATTTCTTTCGCCTTTTTATTCATCATTTTGACGAAATAGTCTAGGCTCCCCCCCACATGTTCGGCTATAGCCACAGCTGCATCATTTCCAGAACGTAGCATCAATCCATATACAAGGTCTTCTAGTTTTATTTTATCTCCAGGTTGTAAATAGAGAGAGGACCCTTCCGTGACGGATGCCTTTTTACTGATGGTCACCATCTCATTCATTTTCCCAGATTCAATCGCTAATGTCGCAGTCATAATCTTCGTGATACTAGCAATACGCATTGGCGTGTGAGCATCTCTTTCAAATAATACTCGTCCTGATTCTTGCTCCATTAATATAGCCCCTTTTGCAGCAATGGCATGGCTTCTGGTTGGAACAGCTATCACCGTTGACAAAAGTACTAAATATACGAGTATCCATTTTAAGTGTCTCATTCTATCCCCTTTCTAACATCAGTAGCAAGAATTATTTTTTGAGTTTGATGGTTTTTATATACTTAAATCCAATAAAAAAGCATAAAAAAATCGATCCTTCATAACAAAAGGATCGATTTTTCTTTTAAGGAGTAGGAGTGCATATTTCTATATAATGCCCGTCTGGATCTTCCACATAAGCAACCTTTTGGCCCCATGGTTTCTCTGTGGGCTCAAGCAAAACAGGTACTCCCGCTTGACGAAGTCGGTCTACAAGCCCCTCGACATTCTCTGTCACAAAACCTAACTCAAACGTATGACTTCTTTGAATACCATCTGGGATAGGCAATCCCGTCACTTCTCTTCCGCCCGCCCTTGTATTCATGCTTAAGATCGTCGAGCCTGTTTCATATTCAATGTAGGAACCAAACTCGTTTCGAAGCTTTAACCCGAGTAGTTCACCATAAAATTGCTTTGTTTTTTCTAAGCTGTCCACGTACAAAATGACATAACCAAGCTTAACTTCCATCGACAATCTCCTCTTCCCTACTTTATCTAATTTCGAAACACCTTCGCACTTCTTACATATTCCACATCTTTGACACCTAAACGGAAATTTATTACTCTCGCCAAAGCAAAAAAGTAATCTGAAAGGCGGTTTACATACTGTAAGCACACAGTTGGGGTGGTCGAATCTGCCTTTGATAAACTGACAATTAGACGCTCAGCGCGACGAGCAACAGTACGAGCAATATGAATCGTAGCAGAAGCCTTTGTTCCTCCTGGTAAAATAAATCGTTCAAGCGGTGGCGCTTCCTCGGTATACACATCAATTCTTTGCTCTAAGTACTGAACTGCATCCTCAGTAAGCTTCGGAACCCGCTTAGCCGTTACATTAGCTAAATCTCCCCCGCAGTCAAATAACTCATGCTGAATTTTCTCCAAGTCTGCAAGAACATCCCCAAACACATCTTCATTGAGCTCAGATGCCACTTGTCCAACAAAGCTATTCACTTCATCAATCGTCCCATACGCTTCCACTCGGATATCATCCTTATCCACTCTTCCACCGATGATACTTGTTTGCCCCTTATCTCCCGTCTTTGTGTAAATCTTCATTTGCTCATCCCCTTTAAATGGATACTTTCTTTAGTGAAAAGGCTCGTTCTCCCTTTTCAAAGTCTCTTTTCGAAAATAGTAATTCATAATAATAATCATGGGACACATTCCAGTCCCAGTATGCTCGTTCGTCTGGTGCAAATCTAGCTAATAAATGCCTGATCACACCTGCATGAGTGACCACAAACGAACGTTTCCAATGATTATTTTTCACTTCCGAAATCATCTTGTTCCAACCCATATCAATTCTTCTTACAAATTGCTGAAAGCTTTCGCCATTAGGTGTGGCTGCTTCTTTGTAATGATCAAGCCATTGATTATACTCTTCATTATCCTTTAAGTCGTCAAAGGTACAACCCTCAAAGTCACCAAAATGCATCTCCCTTAGCTCACTCATTCGGATTGGTTCTACCTCAGGAAAGAATGCTTGTAACGTGGCAACACAACGTCCTAAATCGCTCGTAAAACACCCTTCATAGGTCGTTACTAATGGTGAGGGTTGATGGCATAAAGGGGAATCCGTCCACCCTAGATAGGCTCTTTTTTTATTTGCCTCTGTTAGGCCATGCCTGCATAATGCCATAACCACACAATCATCCATAAAAACCATTCCGTCCCTTCTGCAGATGCTCCTAACACATCTCCGGTTATTCCGCCAAACCAGTGCACTGTTTTTTTTCGGATTAATAGAAAACATAGAAAAGCACTTGCTAATAACAAGAGGAACACGGGAGTAATCGCTGGAAAGAACAGGGCTAATCCTATTAACATGACCATACAATAGAAAGGATAACTGAGTAAAGAGATCTTGCTCAACCGTTCTCTAAAAAACGCTGCAAGTCCCTCATTCTTTGCCAGTGGAGCAAGCACTAATAACGCACCCATCACTCCCCTACTGAAAAAAGGAATGAACAGGATGATGATGTAAGTGTAAGAATGAGCAAAACTCGTGATTTCATATAAAAACAAATAGCGACCACTTAACAGCACAATAGCAGATAACACACCAAATGCTCCTGTTCGGGGATCGCTCATAATTTCTAATCGTTTTTCCTTGTCGCGATAGGAAAAGAACGCATCGCTTGCATCCATCCAACCGTCTAGATGAAGACCTCCTGTAAAGAAGATCCAAGCCAACCATAAGATGAAAGCAATGGCGACTGTCGATAATGGGGTCCACTCTATTAAGGTGAAAAGAAGGACCGAATACATGCCTCCTTGTAAAATTCCTAATAACGGGAACATGCCAACCGCACGTTTCATATGCGTGGCATCCATTGGCAAGTTCATGTTAACAGGAATTGATGTAAAAAATTGTAAGTTTAATAGAAATGCACGGACAGTTTTCACAGCTTTTCCTCCAGGAACAATTTTGAACGAGATTAACTCATGCCTTCTTTTCTCAATCTAGATTTACGAATGGCTTCCGTTGTACATTCGAGGACTCCTCGGCTAATTAATCGACCTAGTTGAGTAAAGGAGCCTGCATATTCAATGGATGTCCCCTTTTGCGTAGCTGCAATTAAGATGCTATCTGTTGATGTACCTGTTGCGAGTGTACCGGTATTTAAGTCTAGCACCTCTTCATTTTGCAAGACCTTCACTTTTACTTCTGTTGCTGTCATGATGGATTGAATAAATGCTTCCTCAGACAATTCACCGTTTACAAAGATCCACGTATTGATGGTACCTGGCTTATAATCAAACACTTCTCGATCCATAACAGATGCGTCTATGGCATTTCCAACACCTGCCGTCACGACTATAAAAATGGAAACCTGGCCATCTATATAAAGCTTATAAGTGACATCTTCAAGCTTAACAGCGGTCATCATTCCAACCGTTTCCCCTGGAAGGAACCCATTTCTTTCTAAGTAGTGGGCCATTTCTTTTTTATGGTCACTACAATTATAGGTTTTGTCTACATGGCGATTAACAAAGTTCTGATACCAACCCGTTCCAGAACCAATTACTCCAGAGCTCATCGTTTTTAAGGGTTGCTCCGTTTTTACTACAATTCTTTCTGATGAAGCATGAATCACTGATGGATCAATTTGATATACATCTTCTATCTGGTCATTTTCCCACTCTGGTAATAACACCATTTGTGGAACCGGAACCTTTGGATGAGGCTGTTTGGCAATTTTCGTATGATAAACGGTTTGAATTCGATCTTGTTTCAACACTTCGTTCGGAGTATCTTCTATTACAATCTTCCCCTCGTGAAGGAGTAGAAGTCTGTCGCAGTATAAGCCCGCTAAATTGAGATCATGGAAAATGGAAACAACCATCAATTCACATTCCTTTGACCACTTTTTCAACAGATCAAACAACTCTTTTTGATAACTTAAATCTAAATGGTTGGTTGGTTCATCAAGAAGAAGGATACGTGGTTCCTGAGCAAGTGCCTGAGCTAAGTAAACCCTTTGTCTCTCTCCACCAGATAAGTCTTGAATATTTCGGTGTTGGAGGCTCAATGTTCCCGTTTGCTCCATGACTCTTAAAACCGTTTCCTCATCTTCTGTGCTCCAGCTATGAAACCAGCCTCTTTGATGGGCATAACGCCCAAGTGATACGGTTTCTTTTACCGTGTAGGAAAATGGATCTGCTGCATGCTGAGGCAACACCGCAATCAGCTTAGCAAGCTCCTTGGGAGTATAATTGGAAAGCTTAGTACCATCAATGGAAATGGTTCCTTCAGAAGCCGGCAAAATTCCACTTATCATTTTTAAAAGTGTGGTCTTACCGCTTCCATTCGGTCCAAGAATTCCGAGCATCTCGCCTTTTCTCACTTCAAAGGAAATATCCTTTACGATAGAATTACCAGCGTATCCACCACTGACATGCTGAATGTGTAGCATGTTAACCACTTCTTTCTGCTTTTGTTTTTAGGAGAATCACAGCAAAGACAGGTGCCCCGATCAGAGCGGTAATCACTCCAATTGGAAGCTCGATAGGAGCAATGATGGTTCTTGACACTAAGTCAGCTAAAATTAAAAAGGCACTTCCAGTAAGAACCGATAACGGAAGTAGATGCTTATGATCTGGCCCCCAAAGCATTCTTGCTAAATGCGGAATAACCAATCCAACAAAACCAATCGTACCTGAAACAGCTACTGCGCTGCCAGTTAACATGGAGCCTGCCATCAAAATAATATGTTTTCTTCGTTGGACATTCACTCCAAGATGATGAGCTCTTTCCTCTCCAAACGACATCGCATTTAATTCTTTACCGTTAAAAATTAAGATAGCTGATCCTATAAGGAAGAATGGGAGAATAATTTTTATGTATACCCATCCTCTCATGGAAACGCTTCCTAGTAGCCAACCAATAATTTGACGCAACTCCTCACCTGTTAAGGCAATCATTAATGAGATAAGGGCACCAAGAAAGGAACTAAAAATGATCCCTGTTAAGATTATCGTCTCCACCCGCATCGATCGCTCTATTTTTTGTGCAAAACCTAATACGAGGAAAATAGTGATAAAAGAGAACAAAATACTGAGAACAGGAAGGGTGAATGCTCCAATGACTGGAAGGGACAGTTGAAAAAACAAAGTAACAACTGCTCCAACTGAAGCACCCGAGGAAACTCCTAATGTATAAGGGTCTGCCAGTGGATTTCTGAGTAAACCTTGAAAGGCAGCTCCAGCAATAGCTAGAGCCGCTCCAACAAGTCCTGCTAAGATGACTCTTGGCAGGCGAATATTCGAAACAATGTTGACATGCATTTGGTCAATTCCATCTAGTGAAACAAACGGAAAAAGTTGTGCAAGTAATATTTGAATCGTACTTAAAACTGGAACTTTCACGGTTCCTAGTGAGATGCCTAGTACTATAGCCAGTAGGAGAAACGAGGCTCCCATTAAGTAGGCTGCTATTCGATTAGTTATTAAATACTTCCGGATATACGGCTTTTGCAAGTTCCTCTACCCCTTCAACGACCCTTGGACCTGGTCTGTTAACAAGATCTGGATTAACATCAACCACCTGCTTATTTTTGATCGCACTCACATCCGCCCAACCTTCTCTTGCCATGAGCTGACCTACAGGGTCTTCAATGTAATTATAAGTAGCAATAATGACATCAGGATTACGTTCAAGGATAGATTCTTGGTCAATGCTTGGCCAGCCCTCAAGATCTCCCGTCGCATTTTCTGCATTTATGGTTTGTAGCATGACATCCATGAATGTGTTTTTACCAACTGAATAGATATCTGGAGCTGGAGATATCTCAATATATACCTTTTTCTTTTCTGTCACTGTTGCTGCCTTTTCCTTAATTTCTTCAATCTTGGCTTTCATGTCAGCAGTTAACGCTTCTGCTTCTTCTGTTGTTCCTGTCAGTTGACCGATGATACCAATTGTATCGTAGACATCTTCAAAATTAACGGCATCATTTACGATGAAAACCGTGATACCTGCATCCCTCATTTGCTGAAAACCAGCTTCAGAAGAGGCTGCTGAAGATTCGTGTGCTAACACTAAATCTGGATTAAGTGCAATAACTTTTTCAATATCTACATTGAAATCGCCTACTTTTTCGACTTCTGCTGTTTCTTCTGGGTACGTATCATTTGTTGTAAGCCCGACAACTTTATCTCCTAGGCCCAATTCGTAAATAATTTCTGTGTTACTAGGTATTAGAGAAATGATTGATGTTGGTTCTTCCTCTATTACTACTTCATTGTCTAACGCATCTTTGATTGTAACTGGAAAGGCTGCTTTTTCCGTTTGTTCCGTTTGACCTTCTGTGTTTTGGTTTTCTTCTGTGTTTTCAGTTGTGCTCCCACAACCAGCAAGAATTCCTAGTGATAGTACGAGTAATGCAAATAGTGCGTAAAATTTTTGACGCATGTTCTTTCCCCCTGTGATATGTACAAAATAAAAAGCATCTTCCTACAGAGGCAGGAAGATGCTGGTATGATAGACGTTATACATTAAATGGAAGCCCATAAAATAGGTAGAGGTCTGCCACACCACTCCTATCCTCGTAGGAAATTCGGTGCATAGCAATAGGCGAGTCTCCTGGCTTATGGTCATTGCTTGCTGCAACCTTCCCATACGTTCACGTACAGTGGTATTACTTGCAGCTTGCTCCCATTTACAGTGGCGGGACCGCGTTGGAATTTCACCAACTTCCTTTTTAAGTCTTCAGTTATGAAGACACCTACTACTAGTCGAATTATGAAATTTTCTGCTACGTCTGATTATACACCAACAAAACCCCAAAAACGCAACCCCTTTTTAACAAAAAGGTGTCAGACACCCTTCGTGGACAAAATGGCCAAAATGTCCACGGAGGGTGTCTGTCACCGCTCGTGGACACTTAGGGTTGTTTTGTCCGTCTGGGGTGGACAGTAACTTCTTATTGTGAAGAGGTTTTGCTTAGCATAATATGGAATATATACAACAGAGCGCGGAGGTCATGTTCTATGGTAGTAGTGGTTTATTTCTTCGTTTCCTACTTTATTGGATGCATCATGTTTGGATACATTATTGGAAGACTGTTTGGAAAGATTGATATTCGGGAGGTAGGTAGTGGAAACGTAGGTGCTCGTAATATCGGGAGAAGTTTAAATAAGACGGCCTTTGTCGCTACCTTTTTAGGAGACGCGTCTAAAGGAGCGGCAGTTATCCTTCTTGGCAGAATGCTAGGCTTTTCAGAGGAGATTCAATTAGTTGGATTCCTATTGGTGCTTATAGGACATATTTGGCCCATCACCCTTTCCTTTAAGGGAGGAAAAGGGATCTCTAGTTTTCTCGGAGGAATCATTGCTTTTGAACCGACCGTAACCATTGTCATTCTCGTAAGCTTCGGCCTCACATATCCCTTGTTCCGCAGTTTTACTATATCTGGTCTACTAAGCCTATGCATCCTTCCGATCTATTTCTTTATTGAAACTTATACATACACATCCGTCGGAATAATCGTACTCACAATAATCACGATTCTTTTTGCTCATCGAACAAATATAAAGGCTCTTTTCTAAAACATTGTTGCTATATACACACTTTTTCAGAATTAAACTATATGTTTCAGCAGCCAATCAGGATTTTATCCTCCTTAGAAAAGATCTACTCTCCAAATAGACCAATAAACTCAGCGTTATGCGGGGAAAAATCCGGCTTCTGGGATTTTTCCAAAACAACAAACTTTACGAAAACAGCCAATATAAAAGAAAGAGTATAGGGGGAAACCAAATGGGCTTGCTTTTTAAGATTGCAAGAAGCGAAGAAGAAATGGAGCAAATTCACAAACTAAATTATCGTACCTTTGTCGAAGAGATCCCACAACATCCAAAGTCTGATACAGAGAGAAGAGTTGACCCTTTTCACGCTGAAAATACGTACCTTATTTGCTTAAAGAATAAACAACTCATTGGAATGATTGCGGTTCGAGACAAGCGGCCTTTTTCCATTGATAAAAAGATTGGTCCTGTAGAAGATCATCTTCCTTTTCAAGCACATCTATTGTGCGAAATTCGCCTCCTCGCGGTTGATGCAAAGAATCGTAACGGTAGAGTGTTTCTAGGACTTTCGCAATTATTAGCCAACTACTGTATTAAACAAGGATACGACGCAGCTGTTATTTCAGGAACCACCAGACAAACAAAGCTGTATACACAACTTGGTTTTACTGTATTTCACGATCCAGTCGGAACAGAAGATGCACAATTCCATCCTATGTATATCACTAGAGACACCTTTGAAAAACAAGTCTCTTCACGCATCGGGATATCTTCGAGCCGGTTTATACCCGGACCCACTATGGTAGCAGATGCAGTTAGTAAAGCACTTATGAGTCCACCCCTTTCTCATCGCTCCAAAGCCTTTCTAACATTATTTAACTCTGTAAAAGAAAGACTATTGAGATTAACTAAAGCGGCAAATTGTCAGCTTCTTCTTGGATCTGGAACGCTGGCGAATGATGCCATCGCCATGCAACTGAAAAAACTTTCGAACGGAGTTATTTTTATTAACGGGGAGTTTGGAAAGCGACTTCAAGGTCACGCCATCCGTGCTGGCTTAACTTTTGAAAGTTACGAAATACCGTGGGGCACACCATTTACTCTTACAGAAATAAAAGAGGTTCTTAACAAACATAACCCTGAGTGGATCTGGTTTGCGCATTGCGAAACTTCCACTGGCGTTTTAAACTCTTTGGAAGATATGCATAAAGCCTGCATGGAAAAGGATATAAAAATCTGCCTTGATGCCATTAGTTCTATAGGAGCTAGCCCATTAAATCTCTCAAATATCTATCTTGCCTCAGGTGTTAGCGGAAAAGCACTGGGCTCGTATTCAGGTCTTTCCATTGTGTTTCACCAGCATTACATGAAAAAAGATGAGAGGATTCCCGGCTATCTTGATCTTGGATGGTATATAGAGAACGACGGAGTCCCATTTACACACTCTTCAAATCTCATCTCCGCTCTTCATCAGGCACTAGAAGCCTATGAAGATGACCAGCCCTTTGAAAGAATCGGTCGTCAATACCTGTATATTCGAGAGTTTCTCGAATCTCATAACATCCAGGTACTATCTAAGTTAGAGCATTCTTGTCCGACCATTATGACCATTCCATTTCCAACAAAAATACCCTCTACCTATATCGGAGAGGACATGGAGATGAATGGCTATTTACTACACTATGAAAGTGCGTATTTGAAACACAATAACTGGGTTCAAATCTCTCCTATTAGTCATATTGAAGAAAAGGAGACACAACGCATGCTAGCCCAGTTTAATGAACTAGTAACATACTATCAATCGCAATAAAATCATAAGTGTCCACCCCACGTGGACAAATCAACCCAATTTGTCCACGAAAGGTGTCTGACACCTTTTTACTGCCATTGCTTTGTTTTCTTGTCGAAGGTGAGGGTTGCGTCTGACTTGGTTTTAGACAGTTTTTCGTATTCTTCGAACATATCGTCCATATTCATGTAGTCGCCAATAACCCAAATAGGTACTTCAATTTTCGTTCTACTTTGGACCGCATCTTTAAATGATATTAATATCCCCTCTTTCATCAACGGTTTTAACGAAAGAGAAATATCAATATCCATCGGAGGGTACTCCCTCCTCTTTTTTAACCCTAAAACTCCTTTTTCTGGTTTGAACTCATTTAACTTCTCAGGCACGAGATCAGATAATAGCCGATAAAAATCAGTTAACGTCCGGTAATAAACCTTATTCCACCAGCCATCATCGTGAGCAAAATAACCATATCTATTTCTCAGATGTCGGTTAAATGGCTGCTTTAAGTGCTCCTTCATATGTCCCATATAAAGCAGCTCGGCAATCTCCTCGCCAGATAAGGCATTTACTCCTTCAAGCTCCTCGAAATCTACCCAGCAAAAATCACCATAACCATGTACATCGTCACCCATTAGCCGGTGCAATTTCTCTTTAGGGACATATTCTAGTAAAGTGTGACGATTAAACTCTCCCGATTCGTAAGCATGTTTAATCAACAAAAGATGATTCAAAGAATCGGAAAGAGACCGAGCAAACTCTTTAAATTCAATCCCGTGTGTCAGAACATATTGTTCACCTTCATTAAGGAATATGTAGAGAAGATCGCGTTTCTCCTGATTGCTTTTTTTCACCTAGTAAACCCCCACAATAATAGTAATATCTCCCTTACTTATGACGAATGAACGTATAAAAAAGTTTCGAAGAATTTCCCGCACTGTTCTTCTAAATAAAACTATACTATTGTATAAGCACTATATAATTCAAGCACATTCTTAACAATTCACAAACTTTTATGAAACTTCCATTTTAAAATAACTTGTTTTTCTCTATAATTAGCATGTTGCTTTTAAAACTGAACTTCCCCACCAAAGAGGTGATACGTATGATTACAAATATGACAGAAAATCAAATTACCCTATACATTATTAAAGCGTTAAAAGAATCAAAACGAAAAGAATTTGATGCGATATTAGATGAACTACAGCCTTATGATGTCGCTAGAATATATGGGGAATTACCCGAAAAACACAAAAAAAGATTTTTATTGTACTTAAATATAGACATGCTTGCAGACCTCATTGAGGAATTAAGCAAAACCGAACAGCTGGATGTTCTAAATCGACTGGGTATTGAACGTTCGGGTGAAGTCCTCGATGAAATGGATAACGATGACCTCGCCTCATTGCTTGATGACCTGTCACCTGAAAAAATCAGCCAGCTCTTATCTGGAATGAAAAAAGAGGAATCCAAAGCCGTTCAGGATATCATGAACTATCCTCCAGAAACAGCTGGACGATTGATGACGAATCGTTTTGTATGGATAAGAGATTACTATACCGTTAAGGAAGCTGTGACCAAGCTCAAATCGTTCACCGATTATGCAGAAACCATAAATTATCTTTACGTGATTGATCAATACCGCAAACTAGTTGGAGTGGTTTCCTACCGTGATATTCTAATGGCAGAAGCTGACGAAGTTGTTCGAAATATTATGTACGAACGGGTCATTTCTGTTTCAGTCGATACGGACCAAGAAGAAGTGGCTATGCTTATTCAACGTTATGATTTCATGGCCATTCCTGCTGTAAACGAAGAAAATGTACTTATGGGTATTATTACCGTAGATGATATTATTGATGTTGTGATTCAAGAAGCGAACGAAGATATCGAAAAACTATCCGCTTCAGGTAAATCCATTGATTTTGATACAAGTGCCTATGTGGCTGCATATAGAAGACTGCCATGGCTCATCCTTCTATTGCTAATCGGCATTTTATCAGGAAGTATCATCAGTACGTATCAAGAAACACTCAAAGAAATTGTAGCACTCGCTTTTTTCATTCCCATGATATCCGGAATGACCGGAAATACCGGTACACAGTCTCTAGCTGTGGTGGTTCGTGGACTTGTATCGAATGATATTAATAAACGTGTCATCACGAAACTTGTCCTGAGAGAGCTTGGTGTTGGTGTCATTATTGGTATTACCTGTGGCATCCTTATTTCACTTATCGCATTTATTTGGCAGGGTAATTTAATGATTGGCCTTGTAGTCGGCATCTCCTTGCTACTTACTCTTATTATCGGTACCTTAGCAGGAACAGTTATCCCATTGGTTCTTTATCGACTGCAAATCGATCCAGCCATTGCTTCTGGACCTCTTATTACAACGTTAAATGATATTTTTTCACTCTTAACTTATTTTGGGATCGCTACACTTTTCCTACATCATATACAGTAAAGAGGCACGAAGCATAGCGCTTCGTGCTTTTATTTTGCCTCCTCAGCTACTCTTTCTTTTTTCAACTTTTTCTTAAAAAAGAATCCCATTACGAGAATCATCGAAGGTAAACCTACCGCAACCCCTATGCTAATATACACCCACCAACCTTCTAAAAAATCAACGGCACGATTTTTATCAAAGTTGATCCAATAACCAAATGCACTGAGAATGATAGCAGTAGGAATAATCACTTTCCGATAATCCTTTAAACCAAGCATTTTTTGCATAGCAACCGAAGCACATAACAAGCTCATCATAATCTGTGTAAGAATCGATAACGCAAAGAAAGCAATCATAATCATTTCATATCGATGAACAAAATAACCAATTTGTGCACTTCTAGCCATTTGCATACAAGAAACGATATACTGTGCAGCTGTCTCAGGGGACAGAACACCTGCCTCTAGAATCGGCCACATAATAATGAATACCATTCCGTAACCAATCCCAGCAAACCCCATTTTCCCCCAAGTCTCCTTATTGGCAACCATCGGCAAAATAATTCCCGCCATAATTGTTGCCATAGCCCAGTCCGTATTATGATGTCTACTTGCCCAAACGGTTTTTAAAAAACCCATTTGAAACGTTGGACGTAATTCTCTAATATCAAACTCGGACAGAGAGCCAAGCATGAGCAATATATTTAAAGCGATAATTGAAAACACACCGATTAAAGCCATCCTAGCTATCACTTCTACTCCAAAGTAAATCGCATATGTACCTATTAAAAAAGCTGAAAGGATAAACAATAAGATCGGTGCCTCTGGTAGGAAGTAATCCTTTAAGTGAAAAACAAAGGTGGACATAACAGGCCCATATGCAGCTAGAAAAAATAAAAAGGTGATAAGCGCGACAAATTTCCCAACCCATTTGCCAAGTAACCTTCCCGCTTGGTCAATTAAGTCCCCCTCAGGCATTCGACGGATGACAAAGATCACCAAGAACATAATCACCCCACCTTGGATGGTCGCAATCAGGGTCGAAATCCATATATCCCCACCTACTTCTCTGGCCATTGATCCTTGCGTTACACCGATTGCCTTTGCATAGATCATATTAATTATTAATGCCATAAACATACCATTTGAGATTTGTACCTTCATTAGTTTGCACTATTCTCCTTTTTACCGGAGTTTGTTTCCTCCCATAGTAGAACTGAATCCTTCACCTCCACATTTACAGAGACTTCGATATCAACCGTAGGGAATACTTCCTCCCAATCATCCGCAATTTGCCTCCAGTACCCGGGATACTCATTGTGAAACACTTTCCCGAGCTCGATTACATCTGTTTTATACTCCGTTTGCACCTTATCTACAGTCGTTTCTATTTCCTTTTCCAACTTTTTCTCAACTGCTTTTTCTAATTCTGTTACTTTCTCTTGATTATCAATAGAAAATGGACAACCTGCTTCAACCACCCTAGCAAAAGCATCATACTCAGCAGTAAAACTGATTTGGTTACCCTTTAAATGAGGTGTAACCTGAAACATCTGGTCCCTCAGCTCTACACTGATCGTTCGTTCAGGTTTACTTGGACATGGGGTCGTAACGACACCAGACTGTAATCTTTCTGTAAAAAGCATTAATGCCCTTGTTTCTTCTGGTTTTAATACTCCAACCAAACGATCTTCCTGAAAGACTCCAGCACCGGCCAAGTCCACTTGTTTGATCGTAGGGCCTTTTTCTGGTTTTTTGTTAGAGATCATCACTTCCTTTAAGGAAACTCTAGCGATAATTGGTTGTGAGCTCTGACTTAAGTAGGCTGCCTGAACATCCATGATTTGTGTGTTTGGAGCAACATTTGAAATTTCTCCATACCGAAACAGTTTATTAACTGCCTCACCCGGTATGAGCTCCAACCCCGTAACGGTTGATACTAAGGTGCTAGCCTTTTCTGGAGTGATAACAACCCAAGTTCTCATCCGAAGTTCTGGGTTTCTTGTAAAAAAATCAATCACCTGCGCAATTCCTTCCTTGGCCAAATCCTCATTGATAACAATGACTTGATTGTGGGCCCAAAAAACATTTCTTGTGGTAAAGGAAGAAAGATCCCGTATCGCATCAAACAAAGATTCACCTTGTCCGACAATGGTGAGAATAGGCTCCCCCGTCTGCCCAGAAGGAGCACCTGTCTGTCCCCTAGCATCTGCTGGTCTGGCTATCTGTGCCGTCACTTTAAAGGAGTTCTCTTCCTCTCCTTTATCAATACCTACTGCCATCACCAAGGCTAGGTCATTTAACTCTCTCTTACCTGCACATCCCGCTAATAGGAGAATTATTATTAATAAAAGAGACCATGCCAGGTGTCTTTTCATTCTTCATCCTCCCCCTTAAGCTTGATGATATGACGGGTTTTCTTCCTCCGTGATTTATCTCCACCTTTTTGATTACTTTCTTTACTTTTACCCCCTTCATCAGAATAAGGATCTGTATTGGGCGGTTCTGGAAATTGATAATCTCCTACACGTTTCTCATCACCTGTAACCCCTTCAGGCCTCGCCTGCATTTTCCACCAAGGAAAGCGAATGATCGAATCCTTCTGATCCTTAGGTTGGAAAGGGGTTGCTGGTGCTAAGTATGACTCCCCGAAAGAGCGCAGAGTAAGAGCATGAATGGCTAATAAGGTGAACATCGCAGAAAACCCAAGCAAGCCAAGTGTCCCAGCTCCTAGTAGCAAAGGAAACCGAATAAGACGAATCGAGAATGATGCAGCGTAATTAGGTATGGCAAACGACGAAATACCCGTTAAGGCAACGATAATAACCATAAATGGAGAAACGATCCCCGCTTGAACAGCTGCTTGGCCAATGACAAGAGACCCCACAATACTAACAGCCTGACCAACAGGCTTAGGCATCCGAAGCCCTGCTTCCCTCATCAACTCAAAGGAGATTTCCATCATTAACGCTTCTAGTAAAACTGGAAAAGGAACCACCTCGCGTCCGGAGGCAATGGTTAGTATCAGTTGGGTAGGAATCATTTCTTGATGAAAACTTACGAGCATTACATAAATGGAGGTAAGAGTTAAGCTAAGTACAAAGGCCAAATATCGTATCGCACGAAAAAAACTACCTGTCATAAACCGTGAATAATAATCATCACTTGCCTGTAAAAACTGCCAAAAGAAGCTGGGAACTACCAATACAAAAGGAGTATTGTCAACAAAAATAGCTACTCTTCCTTCAAGTAAAGACGATGCTACTTTATCAGGTCTTTCTGTACTTTGTATGGTAGTAAAAGGAGATCGAGGTGCATCTTCAATTAATTCTTCAATATATCCACTTTCTAAAATGGCATCGATTTTTATATCACGTAGCCTTTTCTTTACCTCCTCAACCAAACCATCCTTCACAATGTCTTCAATATAGGCAATATTGATATCTGTCTTTGAGCGTTTCCCGATATTCATTTGCTCAATCCGTAGCTTTGGATCTCTAATTCTTCGTCGTACTAACGCCGTATTGGTTCGTATGCTTTCTGTAAAACCATCTCGCGGACCACGAACCACTTGCTCTGTCTGCGGTTCATCTACCCCTCTTTTTTCCCATCCTTTTGTTTGTATAACAAACACTTCATCGCTTCCATCAAGAATCAAGACTGCGACTCCAGAAAGGATTCCATCTACCGCTTGACTAACCTCCTTGATTACCTGAAATGATGCATTTGAAAGCATATGGTCCTTCAGCAAGGTGAATGGAGGTCCCGTAGGTAAGGTCGAATGTTGCAGCAACAGATTCCCCTTATAAAGTAGGTCACTAATAAATAGTTCTATTTGTATAACATCAACTAACCCATCCGTGTAATAACAAATTGCTTGAACATTTTTATGTTCATGAAAGGTAATACGCCGTTTGACTAAGTCAACACTGGTTCCCAAAATCTCATTCATCAACTCTTCATTATCTTTCAAATCTCTAAAAAAATAATCCTTTTCTTCCACTGCAGTCATAAATTGAAAACTCCTAAGATGATTATTTCCACGTTCATTACCCTTTCCTTTATTTTTCCAACAAAAACAGATTCTAGTCAGAAATTAGTTTATTTCCTGAAGGGTTTGGCAAACATGTAGCCAAATAGGCTACGAGAAAGGCGGGTGATTTTATGGAGTTTTATAGCACTTGGGTCTACCGAAATATCCTGAATGCTGAATGGGCCATTTGGACTTTTGTTGTCTTGATTATGGCTTTAAACCTTCTTGCTCCGATCTTTATATGGATGATTATGAATGGAACCCCAATTACCAAGGTGTTAAAGAAAAAGATGAAAAACAAAAAAGACAAGGAACTGAATGGCTCTTAACACTCCAATAATTGAAACTATTACCTAGTCTTCTTCGTCTATATAAAAAGAACTATGATAATGAATGAACATAATCTTTTGTGCATATCTTGAATGAGGAATTTTTGTTTGATAGGATAAAATTGTAAATAGTAGAGGGAATTAGGTGCAGATGAATGGAAGTTGTTAAAAAACCGACAGAAAAGTTTGATTGGACCTTAAGTCTTATTTTGTTTTTATTGTTTCTAGTAAGCTGCTTATCTATCTATAGTGCTCAAACGACAGGACAGTACAACGAAAATTATTTTGTTAGGCAAATATTTTGGTATGTAGTAGGAAGTATCATTGTTGCGGTCGTTATGTTTTTTGATAGTGATCAATATAAAAAACTTTCCTGGTATCTATATGGATTCGGCATATTTCTGCTGTTCGCTCTGATTATCGCACCCGAAAGCATTGCGCCTGAAAGAAATGGAGCACATAGTTGGTTTCAAATTCCGGGTTTTGGTACAATTCAGCCTTCGGAATTTATGAAAGCCTTTCTCATCCTTTCCCTTAGTAAGGTCATAACCTCTCACCACGAAAAATACATAAAGAAAACCTTTCAGTCTGATTTTTGGCTTTTCACTAAAATGAGCTTATCTACGGCTCTTCCATTAGCGTTAATCATGAAGCAACCTGATTTAGGAACTAGCCTTGTTATTGTAGCCATATTTACTGGACTTATTTTCGTATCAGGCATTACATGGAAGATTATTCTAACCATTTATGGACTTGGCTCGCTACTTGGAGCAACCATTATTTACTACGTGGTTTGGGCACCAGAGGTTCTTGTAAAATACTTAAACGTCCAAACATACCAGTTTAATAGAATTTACTCCTGGATTGACCCTGACAACTACCAAGCAGGGTCCGGATATCATCTTTATAATTCGTTAAGAGCAATTGGTTCCGGATTATTAACCGGAAAGGGCTTTGGGGAGAGACAAGTATACATACCCGAGAGTCATACCGATTTTATTTTCAGTGTGATTGGTGAGGAATATGGATTTGTAGGAGCAAGCATCGTTATTGGTCTATTCTTTATACTAATCTATCATTTAACAAAAACTGCCTTAGATGCGAATGATCCGTTTAACACCTATATTTGTGCAGGAGTCATCTCAATGATTACCTTTCATGTCTTCCAAAATGTCGGAATGACGATTCAAGTTCTGCCAATTACGGGAATTCCCCTCCCTTTCGTCAGTTATGGAGGAAGTTCGTTAATGGGCAATATGTTTGCGATGGGTTTAATATTCAGTATTCATTACCATAAAAAAACTTATATGTTTGGATCGGAAGGAAAGCAATGATGTTACGAATATTAAAGATTCATACTACAAAGCCTCGTTCTTTTATAGGAACGGGGCATTTGCTATTATCTAGTATTTTGTCGAAATTATTTTCTTTAAAACGAACAATTCCGATAGTATAATAGGAGAGATAGCAAATCAAAATGAAGAATAGCAAGCAGTGATGTATTTTTGTTCTTTTTTAAGAACCAACGATTTAATAAATGAAGAGGTGTAACAATTATGACTAAAAAAGTGTACACGAGCCCGAAGGTAATTAGTCACCAAGCGATTAAATTCGAAACTTTAATAAGTGGACCAAACGAAGAGCCAGAAGAACCCACAGATCCAGGTGAACCTACCTACCCAATAATTGATATTAAACCTGGTAGTGATCCAAGCAGCTATGGGGCAAACTCAAATGGAAAGATTCCAGTAGCAGTTTTTGGTTCAGCAAACTTTGATGTCTCAAAAATTGATAATAGTACGGTTCGGTTTGGGGATACATCAACCGATGGAGCAGCACCTTCTCACTTTGGTGAATTAAAAGATATTAACGGAGATGGATATGCTGATAGAGTTTATCATTTTCCATTCCAACAAACAAACCTAGATCCTGAAGATAAAATTGGGTATCTCAGTGGAAAAATTAGTGGTGAGAATTTTGTAAGTTCAAGTGACGTTAATATTGTTGGTGGCAATGATAAAAATGGTAATGACAATGAAAATGATAACAATGATAATAGCGATCAAAACGCCGATTTTGTTGACAACGGGAACGGTAATGGTAGAAACGGAAAGTAAAAACTATGATATTGGGGATTATAAGGGCTAATAAAGTCCCTTATAATCCCACTACACATTGAAGATCAAATACTCTTTATAAAATTGAAAGTCTCTTTATAACATTCTTGTTATTACCTTCAGAAATCCCCCTCAATAGTCCCTCTCCTTGTTACTATTAAAACTTTTCCTAACTTACTTTGTATTTAATAAAGAGTAAACAAACGGAGGATCTTAAGTGAAAGAATTCATGCATTATTTTAAACAATTGTATCAATACACCGGAAACATTATGTATATCAATTTTCTTGGAATGGTAGTAGTCAGTTTTCTTGATGGTGTAGCCATTCTATTATTGATTCCGATATTAAGTATAAGTGGAATTATAAATTCAGCTAATGAATCTTCTTTGATGTGGGTGTTTTCAGATTTGTTGAAGGATCTTCCTACTGGGATTGGTTTACCTTTTATATTAGGATTTTACGTTATATTGGTATTAGGACAAAACCTCCTACAGAGAAACCTGTCCATTCGTGACATTAAGATTCATCAGGGCTTTATTAATCACCTGAAAGAGGAAATCTATCAGAGTTTATTACATGTTAAGTGGGAGTTTATTATAAGGACGAGAAAATCCAATTTAATAAATTCTTTAACAAAAGATATTAATCGAGTTAGTACTGGAATTAAAATGTTTATGCAGTTTATTACAAACTTTATATTTACATTGATTCAAATTGGAATTGCTTTTTGGCTCTCTCCTCAAATAGCGAGCCTTGTTCTAGTTTGTGGGTTAGGGCTGGCATTTTTTTCATGGAAATTTGTTCGACAAGCAAAAAATCTCGGGAAAGAGTCAACTGATATTTCGAGAGCCTATTTAGCAGGTATAACTGATCATCTAAATGGTTTAAAAGACATTAAAACGAACCGACTGGAAAAATCGAGGATGACTTGGTTAAAATCGCTAAATATAAAAATGCTTGATGAACAAGTGAAATTTGTTGAGTTACAGACTAGCTCTCAGTTGTCTTACAAAACCGCTTTCGCATTAATTCTTTCTTGTTTTATCTTTTTTTCAGCTAATTTGTTCTATACTCAACCAGAGAAATTATTAATTGTCATTATTATCTTTTCTAGATTATGGCCCCGTTTTGTTACCATACAGTCAAATTTACAGCAATTAGCATTAACCATTCCAGCATTTAAAGTATTATTAGCTTTACAAAATGAAACTAAACAATTGATTGAAGTATCAGATGATAATGAAGAGATTCTGTATATGAATAAGATGATTGAATGTAAAAACGTATGCTTTAAATACAATGGAGACAATACGTCCTATGCACTTCAAAATATCAATTTACAAATTCTAGCAAATCATATGACCGCTATTGTCGGACAATCAGGTGCTGGTAAAAGCACTTTAGTTGATATATTAATGGGATTACAGCGTCCGGAAACTGGTGAAGTATTAATAGATGGTATGCCTTTAACAGATGATAAATTGCTAGCCTTAAGGAAAACCATTAGCTTTGTTCCACAGGACCCCTTCCTTTTTAACGCAAGCATTAGACAAAACCTTCTATTAATGAATCCAACGGCACCTGAGGAACATTTGTGGGCTTCCTTAGAATTTGCTGCCGCTGATTTTGTAAAAGAACTTCCAAACGGCTTAGATACCCCCCTTGGTGATAGAGGAATAAGATTATCAGGTGGAGAAAGACAACGTATTGTTTTAGCTAGAGCTATATTACGAAATCCTTCTATTTTAATTCTTGATGAAGCAACAAGCTCCTTGGATACTGATAATGAGTCAAAAATACAAATGGCATTGGAACGACTGAAAGGAAAAATGACCGTCATTGTCATTGCCCATCGCCTGTCTACTATCCACAATGCTGATCAAGTAATCGTATTAGATAAAGGGAGAATTGTACAAAAAGGAGAATATATACAGTTAGCAAACGATAAGAAAGGGATATTTCGTAGTTTCTTAAATAAACAGTTAGAGGCTAATTAACTATTAAATGAAGGTATAGAAAGGTCGATTGATCTCTCTATACTTTTTTTATTTTAGATGACTAATATACCTTTATTTATAATAATTATAATTTAGTATTGATTATAATATTAGATATGTTATAATTTATTCATAAGATAACTGAGGAGGAATAATATTATGGAATTACAAGCTCAATTAAATCAACAAATCGCAAACTGGAATGTTTTATACACGAAACTTCACCGTTTCCACTGGTACGTTAAGGGTCCGTTATTCTTTACCCTACATGCCAAGTTTGAGGAATTATATAATGAAGCAGGTTTAGTAGTTGATCAATTGGCAGAACGACTTTTGGCCATTGGTGGACAACCCGTTGCTTCCATGAAGGAATACTTAGAAACAGCTACTCTCTCTGAGACGAATAATGAAACAAAAGCAAGTGAGATGGTTGCCGCTCTCGTTGCCGATTATAAGCAAGTAAAAGAAGAACTTTCTTCTCTAGCTACTTTGGCTGAAGAAAACCATGACATCATCACAAACGATATGGCAACAGGACTCATCGAATCACTTGATACACATATTTGGATGTTGACCGCTTACTTAGGAGAATAATATTAATAGAAGAGAAAGTCAGTGACAAATGTCGCTGACTTTCTTTTTTTCCAATAAGCTCAGCTTAATTAAATTATATTAATATACCGTTTTTATTGTAAGCGTTTTCAATAAGTAGCGATTATTTTATAAACACTTACTAAAAATCCTTGTAATTACAGTCTTTTTTTATCACTTCAAGGGTAAAATCATTGTTCATACTTTGTTCAATATTTCACAAACTATTATTGTTTTTATATGTTATATTTAATTCAAGAAAAACATTAGGGGTGATAAACATGATGGTATGCGAATGGAAGAACTTTTCTACAGACACTGAGACTTATACAATAGAAGTTTTTGAGGAAGTCATTGGAGATGAATTCGAGTCAATGATGTTTAAAGAAAATGAAAGCCTTCCAGCATTCATTTGGACAGTTAACTACGTAGTCATCGTAAAGAGCTGTTCTAAATATATTTCAGATATTTCTTTCGAGAAGATCCCTAGAAATCCAGTTTGCGCGTAACGTCCATATAGGCGTTTACCTATACATCTTGCATTACTTCAAGTTAATTTTTTTACTACTGAATGTGAAATGTTTCACAAACTAAATTGTTTAAACGGAGGTCTTTAACATGGCAGTTGAAGAAAAAGTACTAACTGAAAATCAAGAAGTAGCCAAAATGATTGATGAGTTAGTGGCAAAAGGTCAAAAAGCGTTGAAAGAATTCCAAGGTTTCACACAAGAAATGATTGATGACATTGTAAAAGAAATGGCTCTTGCTGGACTTGACCAACATATGCCTCTAGCGAAACTAGCGGTAGAAGAAACAGGCCGCGGAGTTTTTGAAGATAAAATGATCAAAAACATATTTGCAACAGAATATGTTTACAACAATATTAAGAATAACAAAACCGTTGGAATTATCGATGACAACCAATATGAAGGTGTTTATACAATCGCTGATCCAGTTGGAGTGGTTGCTGGGGTAACACCTGTAACCAACCCAACATCAACTACAATGTTCAAATCATTAATTGCTATCAAAACAAGAAACCCAATCATCTTTGCTTTCCACCCATCTGCACAAAAATGTAGCAGTGAAGCAGCGCGTGTCGTACGTGATGCAGCAGTTAAAGCGGGTGCTCCTGAAAACTGTATCCAGTGGGTTGAAAAGCCATCTGTTCAAGCTACTCAAGCATTAATGAAGCATCCTGGAATTTCACTTATTTTAGCAACTGGTGGACCTGGAATGGTTAAATCAGCTTATAGCTCTGGTAAGCCTGCTCTAGGTGTTGGTGCTGGTAACGTTCCTTGTTATATCGAAAAGTCAGCAAAAATTAAGCGTGCAGTAAACGACTTAATCTTATCTAAAACATTCGATAATGGTATGATTTGTGCATCTGAACAAGCGGTAATTATCGATAAAGAAATCTACAATGAAGTGAAGAAAGAACTAATTTCTAATAAGTGCTACTTCCTAAACGATGCAGAAAAGAAAAAGGTTGAGGCATTGGTTATTAATGAAAATACTTGTGCTGTTAACCCAACTATCGTAGGGATGCCTGCTGCTAAAATTGCAAAGCTTGCTGGAGTAGAAGTGCCTGAAGATACAAAGATTCTTATTGCTGAACTTAAGACAGTTGGACCTGAATCTCCACTTTCTCGTGAAAAACTAAGCCCAGTTCTTGCTTGCTTCAAGGTAAACAGCTTAGAAGAAGGTTTAACACGTGCTGAAGAAATGCTTGAATTCGGTGGACTTGGTCACTCAGCTGTTCTTCACTCAACAAATGAAGAAGTAATGAAGGAATTTGGACTTCGTATGAAGGCTGGTCGTATCATCGTTAATGCTCCTTCTTCACAAGGTGCAATTGGCGACATCTATAACGCATTTATGCCTTCATTAACACTTGGTTGCGGTACATTCGGTGGTAACTCTGTATCTCAAAACGTAGGAGCTATCCATCTTGTAAATATTAAAAAGTTAGCGAAGAGGAATAATAATATGCAATGGTTTAAGGTTCCACCTAAAATCTATTTCGAAAAGAATTCTACTCAATACCTAGCTAAGATGCCTAATATTTCAAGAGCATTTATCGTTACTGACCCTGGAATGGTAAAACTAGGATATGTTGACACCGTGACTCGTTACCTTCGTCAACGTCCAAATCTAGTTCATGTTGAAGTATTTTCAGCAGTTGAGCCAGATCCATCTATCGACACAGTTATGGCTGGTGCAGAAGCTATGGCAGCATTCCAACCAGATGTCATTATTGCACTTGGTGGTGGTTCTGCAATGGATGCTGCAAAAGGTATGTGGTTATTCTACGAACACCCAGATGCAGACTTCTTTGGATTAAAACAAAAATTCTTAGACATTCGTAAGCGTGTTGTTAAGTATCCTAAGTTAGGTGAAAAAACTCAGTTTGTTGCGATTCCAACAACATCTGGAACTGGTTCTGAGGTAACATCTTTCTCTGTTATCACAGACAAGGTAAACAATATTAAGTATCCATTAGCAGATTATGAGTTAACTCCGGATGTCGCGATCATCGATCCACAGTTTGTTATGACTGTTCCTAAGGTCATTACTGCTGATACAGGTATGGACGTATTAACTCATGCGTTCGAAGCTTATGTATCTATTATGGCTAACGACTATACGGATGGATTAGCAATGAAAGCCATTCAGCTTGTATTCGAATATCTTCCAAAAGCATACCGTGATGGCAGCGATGCAGTAGCGCGTGAAAAAATGCATAATGCTTCAACAATTGCTGGTATGGCATTTGCTAACGCATTCCTTGGAATTAACCACAGCTTGGCGCATAAGCTTGGTGCAGAATTCCACATTGCTCACGGACGTTCTAATACCATCTTAATGCCACATGTTATTCGTTATAATGCAACAAAACCAACAAAGTTTGCTGCATTCCCTAAATACGAGAACTTTATTGCTGACCAGCGTTATGCTGAAATCGCAAGAACATTAGGTCTTCCTGCTCGTACAACTGAAGAAGGTGTTGAAAGCTTAATCCAAGCGGTTATCAAGCTTGCTAAAGAGCTAGAAATCCCTATGAGTATTGAAGCTAACGGAGTCACAAAAGAAGCATTTGAAGCAAAAGTTGATTACCTAGCTGAGCGTGCCTTTGAAGATCAATGTACAACAGCTAACCCTAAATTACCGCTAGTAACAGAATTAGCAGAAATTTACCGTGAAGCATTCAAAGGTGTATAACCGTTAAATCCAAGAGTGTTTTCCATTAGGAGATTCCCCTATCTCCCATTCATAATAGTGACCCATCCCTTTCCCCAGGGATGGGTTATTTTTGATACACTCTTTCCAAATGGAAAGAGGGAGAGCCTAAACGGCTCTCCCTCTTTTGGTTAGCAACACTAACCACTATTCCTTTTTCCTCATATCATCAAACAATCCCTTACCAGCGATGGGCTTTCGCGTTCCTAAACAGAATGATTTCTGATTGGGATTTTCTTGTTTGCCCATTCACTTGAGAACTACTTGCATGCTTTCGTCTCGTCCACGTGTGACAAAAAAGTTGAGAATGTTGATCCAAATGATCTCTAAAACTCATCTCTAATCACCTCATTGGTCAGGATACGTGCTGATATTCGGAGGAATATCTATAATAGCTTTTCACTTTTACCCAATAATTATGATAGCTGATTTTGGAAATGTTTATATTCCTCTACAACTGTCTGGACAATAGAATGACTTGAATCTAAATTTGTTAACCTCGTTAATACCACTAGAACCCCATCGTTCTCCAAGCTTTTTTGAAGGTCCACCGCTTCTTGATCATCATTTGATTTAAATAATAACGCAGCTGCAATGACTTTACATAGATTAACTGGTGCTTCCTGAAACACGCTGAAATATTCTACAGCTGGAGCAAATAAACGGTCGTGAATGCCTAGCTTTCGAAGAGGTGACCTCCCCACTCTTTTCACATCATCAATAATGTATTCATTTTTGAACCGGCCAATAATCTTTTGAATATATGCTTGGTGCTGGTCATTGGAAAATCCATACTTTTTCACAAGCACTCTTCCTGATTCTTGTAACGCTCCCGAAACAATCTGATTAACTTGATCATTTTGTATTGCTTCTGCTATTGGATGAAACCCGTATACAGAACCTACATAAGCAATAGCGGCGTGCCCTGTATTAACTGTAAACAACTTTCTCTCTATAAATGGTGCCAAATCATCCACCAGTGTTGCTCCCTCAATAGATGGCTTTTCTCCTACCCAAGCCGTTTGCTCAATGACCCATTCGAAGAACGGCTCTACTTTTACTAAGAGCTTGTCGTCATTCGATTGATTCGGAACAATTCTGTCGACCGCAGAGTTTGGAAATCCATATAGGGAATCAAACATATTTCTTTCTTCCCCAGTCAGATGTTCATATACCTTCTCTTTTAAAAAAGCACTCCCGCCGATCATATTTTCACAGGCGATAATATTTAATGGTTTATCAGAAATAGCGGCTCTTTTTTTCAACCCCTTAGCAATCATCGGTGCAATTACGGCTAAAATATTCGGCCCCACTGCAGTGGTAATTAGATCTGCCTGAACAATTGCCTCTTCAACTAATTCACCAATTTTTGCACTGTTAATAGCAGATATGTTCGTTACCGTTGTCTCGGTTTGTTCCTTATTTGCTAATACCACTTTGTATTCTTTACGCTCATTAAGTAAATCAACGATTTCTGCATTCACATCAGCAAAGCAAACCTCATAACCTGATTGTTGTAATAACAAGCCTATAAAACCACGACCAATATTCCCCGCACCAAAATGTAGAGCAAACATATTAGTTCACCTCAGCAAATAAACTTAAAATTTCTTCTTCTGTTTTAGCCTGTACGAGCTTCTCGATATTTTCTTCCTCCGAACAAACGATGGCGATGTTTGATAAAATATCTAAGTGTTCGTTATTTTTTCCTGCAATTCCAATAAGAACCTTCACCATATTTCCACCACCAAAATCCACTCCCTCTGGAGCTTGAATGATTGAGATTCCTGAGTGCTTAACCATGTCCTTTGCGTCTTCTGTACCATGTGGAATAGCCACATAATTCCCCATGTATGTGGAAGTTAACTCTTCTCTAGCAAGCATTTTCTCGATATATGATGCTTCAACATACCCTTTTTCAACAAGAATTTGTCCCGTCTTTCTTATCGCTTCCTCTTTTGTTGATAAAGCTACATTTAATTGGATATTTTCTGCTGTTAATATTTGTACTGACATATTGTCCACTCCTTAGTGAATATTTTTTGTTTCAAAAATGTCTCTTAGCTCGTTGCATAGATAATCAAAAAGGGCATCCTTTTCTCCCTTCTCATACAGGTGTATCGAATCATCATTTCGGATAATTGAAGCACTGATTTGACTTAGTATCTCAAGTGCCTCCTCAGTTGAATCTTGTGGTGATAGCATCAGGAGAATTCGTTTATTAGAAATCTCTGTCCCATCCATCGCACTCACTTTCACAGGTTTTTCCAGTTCATACATCGTGAAAGAGGGTTTAGTCACCCCAGTGCTTCTTGTATGGTAAAGCGAGAGAGTAGTTTCAGGTATTCCAAGTCCACCTAATGCTGCTCTTTCCGCTAAGTGATTTACGACTTTTTTTACATCGTTAATGACACCTTGTTTTTGAAGTGTTTCACACGCGTCCAATAAGACTGATTCAATCGACCAATCTCCTCGCAGTTTTTCGATATTATAACCGGAAAGTATGTCAATGGCTGCCGATGTAAAACGATTGTTTCGTTGAATTTTGGTAAAAAAATCCTTCCCCATATCTTTTTTTAGGACTGAGTGGATATCATTTTTCGGCTGATCCGGATAATCAACTCGAACCGACTGTTTTATTCTTTCAATTTCAGCCTGAGAAAGGATAGGGCTTACAAGAACATACTGACCTTGATAATCCTTTAAAGGGACTGTCGAAATAATAATCGAATACTCCTCAGGATTGATCTGCTCAAAATCAAATAGTGAAACATTTTTTGTTTTTAACCACGGCAGTTCTTTTTGGATTTTTGTCGCAAGAATCTTTGATGTTCCTATTCCACTCGAACATACGACTAGTCCATTCATTTGCTTATTTTCTTCTCCCTTTAGCATGGCAGAAGCAAAATGCATGACTAGAAATCCTATCTCTTCTATTGGAACGATGAAGTCTGGAAAAACAATTTCAACCCCATCCTGAATAATGCTAAATAATTCTTCGTAATCTTCCATAATCCGCTCAAGCAATGGATTACTAATCTTCATATTTTGTTTCATCCGATAGATAGCAGGACGCAAGTGAGCAATTAGACCTTGGTATAGATCAATATTATTTTCAAATTGATATCCCATTTTGTTCCCAACATACTGGATGAGCTTTTGAGCGGTATATCCGACTTGTACAGCCGTTTCTTCGAAAATATCTCCTTGTTCATTCCTCAGCTTTGCTCCTAAAAGATGCATCGTAATATAACTTGCTTCACCTTGAGAAACAGATATTTGAAAGGCCTTCTCTAATCCTGATACAATTTTTTCAGCAATTTTATACTCCTTTGTTGCCAAAAGCTGATCGGGGAATCTGTCATCTAACACGATCTCCACACCTTGTTGAATCCTTTCTGTGGCTAAAGCTAGATGGACAACCAAACCGATATAAGCACTATCAGCTATTGGATAAGTCAGTTCCTTTTTTACGTCATCAATGATACTTTCAATGATAATCAGCTTCTTTTTATCCACCAATCCAAGTAAACGATCGGTTGCTGTGTCCATATCCATAGCGGAACGCTTTCGGATATTTTCCCTGATAAAAGAAATAAATTCAAACTCATCCAAGTGATCTAAAATCAGACTGCTCATGACTTTTCTTTTAGCTGTTTCTAATCCCGACAGTTCTACTCCATATCCTCTTTTCCGAATAAGTGATAGACCATACGGTTTGATTTTTTCTTCAATTTTATTTAGATCATTACTTACTGTCGCAATCGTGACATTGAGGTCATTAGCTAAGACAACCAGTTTCACCGGTTCTAAGCTCTCCAGCAAACTAGAGAGAATAATGGTTTGTCTTTCATCAGGACTGTATTCGTTATGGGAAGCACTAAACAGGAATAACTTTAGCTTCTCTTTGTTTTCACTACTCCCTTTGACGAGAATTCCAACCCCAGATTGCTTTGAAAGCGACAAATCGTAGGACTTTAATATTTCTTCTACTCCTTTTAAATCACGGTGTACCGTCCGAGAACTCACATTAAGTATTTTGGCAATACTACTCACGGTCGTTTCCTCTTCACTAAGAAGTATCACCTCGAGAATTTTCCTTTCTCTCGCTGTAATATACAAGACCATCAACTCCTAAAGAGTCCAACTTACTGACAATTTTAAAATAAAGATATTTACATATCTAATGATACTCTTGCAAATAGTGGTTAACAACCGTTTATAAATACACATTCGTCATAGTATTTGTTGACAAAATTAAATAAATGCATAAGAAAAGAGCCCAGATTTATTCTAGGCCCCTCTTGAACTTATAATAAGAAAACATAAATAATAACCATTATGACTAATCCAACAGGCACCCCAAAATGAGCCCATTCCTTACTTGAGATGCCCAGTTTATTTGCAGCTATGATATTAGGAATATTCCCAGGAATCAACATCCCTCCGCTAACGAGCAATCCTAATAGAACCGCTCTTACTTTTTCTTCTCCCATCTGAGGACTCATTTCAGCAGCTGCGAGTGTCGCATTATCTAAAACAGCAGAAACTGTATTAATCCAGTACAGCAATGGTGTGTTTAGATGAATAATATAGAGATCAATCACGGATTTAAACCCCGATCCGAGTAATGTTAAGCCCATAACAAACAAATATATTTTGATTCCTCTGTACAAAACCTCTTCATACGTTTCATTGTTAATATGCGACTCTCTGAATTCGTGTAAATACTTTGGCTTTTTGACTAATATAGCAGCCAATATACCCAATAAAATGATTAATGGAATAATAATCGGTCCTAATAAATGGATAAGATAAAAAAAATCTTCCCCCAATTTGTTGATGGCTATAGTAGCCACAGGTTCACCTACAGGTGTTAAACTTGCCCCTAATCCAATACTAAAACAAGAAAGGACCACATAACGGACGGTTGATTTTGTATCTAACCTCATAGAAGTGACAATCGCTACCAAGAGGAGAGAAGAAATAATCGCTGTTATAATACTTGATACTAAACCCAAGGTAATCACGGTTATAGCTACGCACCATCTAAAGGATAACGCACGTAACAACCGATTGATGAATCTGTCTATACTTCGGTGAAACCACTTTAATAATAATGATGCCATTAATACAGCGATGGTGATCCCAATTGGATTACTCGCGGCTTTTAAAAATAAATCTCTGCTCCAACTTCCACTAGTAAGCGCAGTAATAACACCCATAATAAAAATAAATAATTCAATATTATTCTCTACAACTCTTACTCTTAAGGGTAAAAGTAATACTAACAAAAAGATGATTATCAACCACAAAACCATTGTTTCATCTCATCTCCAATAGCATATTTCCTTTTGTAAGGATTTATATATATATGCTCTATCTGGGACAAACTTGCCATTTCATTCAAACATAAAACACCCCTAAATCTTAAAGTGATTTAGAGGTGTTCATTTTCGTTTATTATTTTAAGTTATTTACAATTTCATCATATCTAGGGCTATTTAAGAAGTTTTCCACTGACACATGATGGGCATTTGGAAGCTTAGCTTTGGCACGGTCAGTTAAGTCTTTATGCGTTACAACGATGTCTGCATCCGCTGGAAGATTATTGATAGAAGTGTTCGCTACCTCTACCCCTTCTACTTCTGCCTTTTTTACTTTGTTTCGTAAAATCGAAGCTCCCATCGCACTAGAGCCCATTCCAGCATCACAAGCAAAGATAATTTTATTTACCTTTTTATAGTCCACCTTGCTTTCTAATGCTTCTGCTACTGAACTTTTCTTTCCTTTCATTTCTTGCATTTTTTCTGTAGCTGCTTCTAAATCTTCTTCTTCGTTGTTTTTGCTAACCTTAAGAATAAATGATGCTACTGCGAATGATACAGCTGCTGCAACAATTACACCTAGTAGTACTCCTAAGTGACCACCTTTTGGAGTCATTGCCATTAAAGCAAAGATACTTCCTGGTGATGGAGGAGCTACAAGACCTGCGTTAAAAATGGATAATGTGAATACTCCACTCACGCCCCCTGCGATTGCAGCAAGAATTAACATAGGCTTCATTAAGATGTAAGGGAAGTAAATCTCATGGATTCCTCCTAAGAAGTGAATAATCACTGCACCTGGAGCTGTTCTTTTTGCTGAACCTTTACCAAACAACATAATGGCTAAAAGAATACCAAGTCCAGGACCAGGGTTTGATTCTAATAGGAACATAATCGATTTTCCAGCGTCTGCTGCTTGCTCTACACCAAGTGGGCTTAAAATCCCGTGATTGATAGCATTGTTTAAGAATAATACCTTAGCAGGTTCAATTAGAATATTTGCTAATGGAAGAAGCCCTGCATCAACGATTGCTTCTACTCCTGATGCTAACATTTTGTTTAAACCTTCTACCACTGGACCAATTACTTTAAATGCGATTAAAGTTAACACTCCACCTAAAATACCAGCTGTAAAATTGTTTACCAACATTTCAAAACCTTGTCTGATCTTCGGAACGATTACAGCATCAAGCTTCTTGATTAGATATCCTCCAAGTGGCCCCATAATCATGGCACCTAGGAACATTGGAATCTCTGCACCAACGATCACACCCATTGTTGCTGTGGCACCGACTACTCCTCCACGAGTATCATAAACGATCTTACCGCCAGTGTAACCGATTAATAATGGAAGAAGATACGTGATCATCGGTCCAACTAGCTTGGCAAAATCCTCATTCGGATACCAACCTGTGGGAATAAATAAAGCAGTAATAATCCCCCATGCGATAAATGCACCAATATTCGGCATAATCATGCCGCTTAAATGACTACCAAAGCGTTGGATTTTCACACGAACATCCGACTTTTGCGCTACTTGATTAGACATATAGTATAATTCCCCTTTCAGAAATATAATTCTTTTGTCCTTGTTTCTAACTTTATGATAAAGCGTTTTCAACACCTATTCAATTCAAACTAAAATGCATTTTGTCATGAACCATGTTGTCATAATTGAATTGTCAATAAGAGACACACTCCCTCCCCAACCATAAAAGAGCGGTCCCTCAAGGATCCAGATGGGCGACGGTTTGATCATTAAGCGGAGAAATTTCTCTTAATAAAAAAATAGCACCGAAAATAGCTCGAATAGACGGAGAGATTCCGTCTATTTACTCAAAAAAAGTGAAAATAGGCAATTTTATTTTGCTTAACCGGAAAACCTCCGCTTATAAACCCCAAACAGAGCTCTACTCTGCAAGATAACCGGAAAATCTCCGCTTGGTTTTGTTGAACCCGTAACCATAATAGATGGCTCTTAGATTGTCGTGAAAAAAGATTTCTCCTTTTTTTAAAAAAGTCCTGTCCGTATCTTAATAAAGATAAGGACAGGGCTTTACTCCCTTGTTACCAACTTAATTCCCCAACAGCTCACACTGTTAACCTCAGCAAGTACTATTATAAACAAAACCTGCAAATGTAATAATTTACCAATAATGATTTTACCACTCTCTTTATACCTAGGTAATAATCCCTAATTTATGTTAATTGTAACCCTTTTTCCCTTTCTACCCTTTATAATATTAGAAAGATAATTTTTCGGAGGCTATCATGGAGAGTATGACACATTTTCTTATAAATTTATTAATTATATTAGTCTCGTTACTCTTTTTTCAGGGCTTCGTTATTAAGCATCACCTTAAAAAAAACCAATTAGAGATATTTATGTTTATTACCCTTACTGCATCTGTTTCCCTTTGCATGTTGTATCCATTAACACTTCCAGGTGGAATTCCTTTCGACCTTAGATTCATTCCTCTGGTTCTTGGTTGTCTTTATGCAAACAAATACACAGGTGTGTGGCTATTGATACTCATTGTTGTCTTACGAATAGCTATTCATGGATTTGACCATTCATGGTTTGCTATAGGTAATGCCATTCTTTTCTTCTTTATATTTTTTTCAATAAGAGAGAAATTCAAGCAATACTCATTAGCTAAAAAGCTCACCCTTCAAGTTTCACTATTTATTGTGATGTCTATTTGGGTATTGGCAGGATCGAAACTCTTGTTTCATTCACCCATCACCCTTTCGTTTACCGTAGCGTATACAGGCATTCAAGCTGCTGGGATGGGACTGGCTATATATATGGCAGAACAAATAAAAAATCAACATTTATTATTATTAAGATTAATACGAAGTGAAAAGGCAGAGGTTGCTAGCCACTTGGCATCAAGCATTTCTCATGAGGTAAGAAATCCTTTAACATCTAGCCGTGGGTTTTTACAGTTATTAAGTGAGTCACACGAAATCCCAGAGAAGGAAAAGGGGTATCTAGCCTTGGCAATAAGTGAGATTGACCAGGCTGATCATATTATTAAAGATTACTTAACCTTTGCCAAACCCACTCCTGAAAAAATAGAAGTCCTCGAGATTGACCAGGTCATTCAACAAGCTATTCAGATAGTCGAACCAATGGCAAAACAATTCGAGGTGGAAATCGACTCTAAATTAGATTCCTCCTTAATTACTGGTAACTTTGGACTTCTCCAGCAAGTGATCGTAAATATTATGAAAAATGGGATCGAAGCCATGTCTTCTGGTGGTGTCTTAAAGATTACATGCATCAAGGAACAAAAAACAACTTTAATAAGTGTGAAAGACGAAGGAGTTGGTATGAGCCAACAGCAAATCAATCGATTAGGAGAACCTTATTTTTCTACTAAAGACTTAAAAGGAACCGGACTTGGAATGATGGTCGTCTATCGAATAGTAGAAAGCATGAAAGGAACGATACAAATAGATAGTAAAAAAGGAATGGGTACAACCATTTTCATCCGACTACCACATATGTCCGATGCTAAGGAACGGAAAATTTCATAATGATCTATATAAAAAGTCGGTTCACTCCAGAACCGACTTTTTCTTCTTTTATGAATTGGATGGTTCAGGGTTGTTTAATTTACTATTTCTATACCCATAACCAATATAGATTGCTAAACCGATTACTAACCAGACCAAAAATCCCTTCCAAGTAAATGCTGATAACTGGAGCATTAAATACACACAAAACACAACTGCCAAGATCGGAATCACTGGAACAAGAGGTGTCTTGAACGGTCGGTGTAAATCTGGCTGTGTTTTACGAAGTACAGCGACTCCAAGAGATACCGTTGCAAAGGCAAATAATGTTCCAATACTCGTTAGCTCAGCCAGTTTGTTTAAAGGAATAAAGCCTGCAAAAATGGCCACTAATCCCCCTGTTACCCATGTGCTTGTCATAGGCACTTGCGATCGTGGATGAACGGTTGATAATCTCTTAGGTAACAGCCCATCTCGACTAATGGCATAAAATAGACGTGTTTGTCCAAACATCATGACAATTAGAACAGTAGTAATACCTACGATTGCTCCAAGCGAGATAAATCCAGCTGCCCAGTCTTGTTGGATAAAGCGTAGGGCAAAGGCTACTGGATCCTTTACGTTTAATAGGTTGAACGGTACAATCCCTGTTAAGATTAAGGAAACCGCAATATATAAGATGGTACATATGGCAAGAGCAGAAATAATCCCAATCGGAAGACTTCGTTGAGGGTTCTTTACCTCTTCAGCTGCTGTTGAAACAGCATCAAATCCAAAATAAGCAAAAACAACGACAGCTGCGCCTGCTACAACTCCTGAAGCTCCAAATGGCATGAATGGTTGCCAATTGGTTGGTTCCACATACCATACCCCTATCGCAATAAACAGGAGAACAACAGCTACTTTAATCACAACCATAATGGCATTAAATTTAGCTGATTCTTTCACGCCTCTTGTTAATAAAAGGGTGACTAATAAGACAATAATAACAGCTGGCAGGTCTACAATTGTCCCTTTTGATGGATCAAATGCACTTGTTAGAAAAGTAGGTAAATGCCATCCGAACCCTGCCATTAAACTTTGAAAATAGCCAGACCAACCGCTTGCAACCGCAGAAGAAGCCAACCCATATTCCAGCACTAAATCCCAACCAAGTACCCATGCAAGGAGTTCTCCAAACGCAACATATCCATATGTATATGCACTACCCGATTGAGGGATCATAGAAGCAAATTCTGAGTAACATAATGCGGCAAATGCACAAGCCAATCCAGCAATAATAAAGGATAAGATAAGTGCAGGGCCTGCATATTCAGCTGCTGCCACTCCAGTTAAAACAAATACTCCTGTTCCGATAATGGCTCCAACACCGAGTAGAGTTAGGTCAAATGCTCCTAATACTCTTTTGAGGGAATTTTCAGACACTGATTTCCCTACTTGTTTCTTACGAAATAAATCCATTATATCCTCCTATAGAAATTGAAATAATTGTCGAAAAATAGCGAATGCACCTTAGCCATTTTACATAATTGTTTGTTAATTGTAAATTAAAAATTATGGTAATATAACAGATTCAAAAAATTACTAATTCTATTTTGCCCAGTTAAAAACCAAAAAAGACCCTTATTCTATCTCTCGATAAAATAAAGGTCTTTTTAAAAATTAAGCGTGAAAATTCGTTCCATCTGTTGTTGCTTCAATAATACCGGCACGAATCACAAAGTCTCCAAAATGTTCTCCTTCGTTACGTTCCTTGGCATAACGTGGAAGGATGGAGCCTAGCTCACTAAGGATTTCAGCTTCTCCGATATTTTCACGATACATCTTGCTTAAACGGCTTCCATCAAAGGCAGCACCTAAATACATATTGTATTTTCCAGGGGCCTTACCAATGAAACCAATTTCGCCTAGGGCATGTCTTGCACAACCGTTTGGACAGCCAGTCATACGAATCGTTATTTCTTTATCTCTTAGCCCATTCTCTTCAACGATTTCTTCAATCTTATCGATAAGAGTTGGAAGATATCTCTCCGCTTCCGCCATGGCAAGACCACATGTTGGTAAAGATACGCAAGCTATTGAACTACGACGGATTGCTGAATGATGTTTTCCATCTGTTAAACCGTATTTTTCAAGTAGCTCAGTAATTTTTTTCTTTTTCTGAGAAGACACGCTACCAATGATTAGGTTTTGATTCGCTGTTAAACGGAGATCTCCCGTATGAACCTTTGCGATTTCACGTAAGCCTGTTTTCAATGGATAGCCATCGAAGTCAGCTATACGTCCACCTTGCACAAATAATGTAAAATGCCAATTTCCTTTTAGGCCTTTTACCCAACCATATCGATCACCATTATGATCAAATGAGTAAGGCTTTGCTTCTTCAAGCTTCCAGCCGAGTCGGTTTTCTAGCTCATGCTTCACATTTTCTAATCCTAAACGATCTACCGTGTACTTAAAACGCGCATTCTTACGTACGGAACGATTTCCATAGTCACGTTGGATGGTAATAATCTTCTCAGCCACATCGTATACTTGCTCTGGCTTACAGAAGCCGATAACTTTTGCAAGCTGCGGGTAAGTCGTCTTATCACCGTGTGACATTCCCATTCCGCCACCGATTGCCACGTTAAATCCAACCAGCTTTCCTTCTTCCACGATGGCAATATACCCTAGATCCTGTGAAAATACATCCACATCGTTCTCAGGAGGAATAGCCATACCAATTTTAAATTTACGAGGCAAGTAGAGTGGTCCATACATAGGTTCAACCTCTACATCAGGTGTTCCTGCCACTCTTTCTTCATCAAGCCAAATTTCATGATAGGCTCTTGTGCGAGGAAGTAAATCATCACTTAATTTCTTGCCCCACTCGTATACCTCTGCATGAATTTCTGACTGATGTGGATTAGAAGTACTCATCACATTTCTATTGACATCTCCACATGCAGCAATTGTATCCATTAGAGATTGATTAATGCCTTGAATGGTACTTTTCATATTCCACTTAAGGATGCCATGGATTTGGAACGTTTGGCGAGTGGTTAATTTTAATGTACCATTTCCGTATTTTTCAGAAAGCTCATCCATCACCAACCACTGTTCAGGTGTCGCTACTCCACCTGGTAGTCGGACACGAAGCATGAACTGATAAGCTGGTTCAAGCTTTTGCTTTTGTCGTTCTGCACGCACATCACGGTCATCCTGTAAATAGCTTCCGTGATGCTTCATTAATCGATTGTCATCCTCTGGAATACCTGCACTGATTCGATCAAGCATTACTTCTTTTAGCGTTCCACGTAAGTAATCGCTTCGATCTTTTATTCCCTCTACATCACTAGGAGGGCCTTCGGGCGCTTTTAAAATTTCTTTCACTTCCACCATGCTAAAAACTCCTTTCACTCAAACTCAATATACGTCACGCTGGTATCGCTTTTCTTTTTGCATGGAAGCTAAATAGCTTTCTGCTTCTTCACGACCCATGCTGCCTTCTTTTTCAATAATAGTAATTAACGTTTGATGCACGTCATGTGCCATATGTTTCTCATCACCACAAATATATACGACCGCTCCCTCTTGAAGCCACGCAAATACTTCTTTGCTTTGCTCAAGCATACGGTGCTGAACATAAACCTTTTCATTCGTATCTCTTGAAAATGCAACATCCATCTTTGTTAGGACGCCATCTTTCAACCATTTTTGCCATTCGGTTTGATATAAGAAATCCGTTACAAAGTGTTGGTCACCGAAGAACATCCATGACTTGCCCTCAGCACCCGCTTCTTCGCGCTCTTGCATAAATGCGCGGAATGGTGCAACACCTGTTCCTGGTCCTACCATGATAATTGGAGTTTCAGGGTTTTCAGGGAGCTTAAAGTTTGGATTATGTTGGATAAAGATTGGTAGCGTATCTCCTGCTTGTAGGCGCTCAGCTGTTAAAATCGAGCATACACCTTTTCTTTCACGTCCATGTGAATCATATCTGACCGCACCAATCGTCAAATGAACTTCATCTGGGTTTGCAGAAACACTACTTGCAATCGAGTATAAACGTGCAGGAAGCTTTCTTAATATAGAAACAAATTCCTGTGCGTTAGCTGTCCATGGGCCAAAATCTCGAAGCAAATCGAGTAAATCACGACCATGAATATACTCTCTTACTTTTTCTGCATTTTCCGGTTTCACTAGCTCCTGTAATTCCTGATTAACCGAAAGCTTAGCTGCTTGTTCCATTAACGGCTTCGTTAATACCGTAATTTCAAAGTTGGTAAATAACGCATCTTTTAGCGTTTTTACTTCACCTTGTTTATTAACTGTCACTTTTTCATCTGCATTCCAATTCATATCAGCAAGGATTTGCTCCACAAGCTCTGGATCGTTTTCTGGATAAATTCCTAAACTGTCACCTGGTTCATACGTTAATCCTGAACCCTCAAGCGATAACTCTAGATGACGAGTTTCTTTATTTGATCCACGACCATTTAAATTTAAGTTTTCCAATACTTCAGCACGGAAAGGGTTTGTTCTAGAATAAAGAGATTCTTCTGAAGCAACTTGTACTGCTGCACCTGCGGCCTGTGCTTGGCTTGCCGCAGTTCCAGCCTGACCAAGGGCCGATAGTACATTCTCAATCCATTCAGAAGCTGGTTCATCAAAATCTAAATCACAGTCAACTCTTTCAGTTAGTGACTTCCCACCTAACTCCTTTAGGCGCTCATCAAATTCTTTGCCTGTTTGACAGAAGAATTCGTATGAACTGTCCCCTAACGATAAAACTGCATAATTGAGTTCCTCTAATTTAGGAGCACGCTTTGAGTGTAAGTACTCATGGAAGGACAACGCATTATCTGGTGGTTCCCCCTCACCATGTGTACTTGCAACTATTAATAGGTTTTGTAATTTCTTTAAATTATTTGGCTTAAAATCACTCATGGAAGAAATGGTTACTTGAAAACCATTGCTTTCAAGCGTTTTACCTGCTTTTGTAGCCAGTCTTTGTGCATTTCCTGTCTGTGAACCAAAAAGGATGGTCACTTCTTTCGACACTGATTTTGAAGCCTCCACTGATAGAGCTACAGAAGCTGCTTCTGTAATAGTAGTTGCTGATGCTGCTTGAATAGCTGCTAAATATCCACTAAGCCAAACCTTCTGCGATTCAGTTAGTGTTGGCAGTATTTTGTTAAGAAGCTCTGCCTGCTCCTGACTAAACGGGCTGTTCATAACCTGAAGTTGCAACGATATCCACCTCACAAAAATATAAATAGACTAAATTCCCCAAAATTCGCAAAATATTATACGTGTTATTATATCTTAATTATTCCAATAAGTTAAGTCGGTTTTATTATTTAAACCGATAATTCTCTTCTATGATAACTACTTTACCTTAAGTTTAGCTATTGGTAAAATACATATAACTAATGATAATTATTAATATTTTTAATAATTAGGAGGGAATTGTATGTATTTTGATGAGTTAAAAACCTTTGTTACTCTAGTGGAAGTAAAAAACTTCACCAAAACAGCCGAACTCCTTCTCATGTCACAACCAAGTGTTAGTTTACATATTAAGAATTTAGAAAACGAGTTTCAAACGAAACTATTTATACGTTCTCCAAAACAACTAAAAATCACTCCTTCTGGAGAGATTTTGTATGATCGAGCCAAACAGTTAATAAGCATGTATGAGCAGACCAAACAAGATATCCTCGACTTGCAAACATCTGTTAGAGGATCCTTGAAAATCGGGGCAAGCTTTACCATCGGGGAATATATTTTACCTTCTCTTCTCTATAACATCCAAAAGGAACATCAGGCACTTGAACTTGAAGTGGTGATTGGGAATACGAAGGAAATTGTTCAATCTGTTAAAAGGCATGAAGTGGATATTGGTCTAATTGAAGGACAAACCAACGAAAAAGAGCTTTCTGTCCACCCTTTTTTAAAGGACGAGCTTTTTGTTGTATCATCCGCTACTCATCCTCTTGCAACAATAAATAGAGACCTATTCATATCAGATCTTCAAAATCAAGTATGGGTGACAAGGGAGGTTGGGTCAGGGACTCGTGAATACTTAAACCATGTGATCCGTTCGAATGGATTAAAGGTTAAATCTCTTCTATCTATTAGCAGCAATCAAGGAATTAAGGAAACCATAAGCAAAGGCATGGGTCTTTCACTTTTATCTAATAGCGTTATCCATAAAGAAGTAAAAAATGGAGAGTTAGCCATCATCCGCATTAAAGATTTTCAATTTCCTAGAACACTGTCTTATGTCTACTCTCCTACTATGAAAAAAAAGAAAAACGTGGAGCTTTTTATTACGAGCCTCCAAGAGATGTGGCCCTACCGCTCTGATTCGATTTAAGTATAGCTCGCTCCTCCCTCGGTTGCTTTCTTTTCCCTTTTCTTATTAATCTGTAGCAAAAAGAAAAGGGAAAAAATCATCATTTCAAGCGCAAATCCAAGCGTCGTCCACGATAAAAATGCATATCTTAAATGAGCCATATTATTTTCAAACAGAACGACAACTAGAATTCCTAAAAGTAGGCTAACAGGGGTAAGGTGAAGATTGGTTTGAAAGAGTTTCAAGTTATTCGTTATTCTTTGAATACAATATAAACTAAGTGCCATTTTACTTAACAGACAGGGCATCCATACGATTACAATAGCTAAGTCCAAGCGATCAAGAAAATCCGTTACATTTATTTGTTGAATCGTCAATATATTAGGATATGTTACATTTTCAACAATACCTGCGCCAAGTACAGATATATTTAAAAAGAGTAAAATAAATAATAACAGAATTCCATGACTGATCCCTTTTATAAATGCCTTTTTTATGTGCTTCTTGTATGTGATATTTTCGAGAACTAGAAAGAAAATTACGATTTCTCCAATCCAAGGAAACATTAAAAAGGTTGATTTACTTAAATTTGAGAAGGTACCTGTTGTTAAAATGGGAACCAAATTTGGTAATTCAATTTCATTTAACAATAATATTGGCAGTGATAGAATCATGGCTGTTAACGTAATAAACTGGATAACCGTTATTCTAGCTATTGCCTGTAAACCTGAAGCCGCTACATATAGTAAAGCAAGTGTGACTAAAATGGATAAAATTTCAATGGGTGTCTCAGGTAAAATATAAGATCTAAGATAATCAATAAATGCCCGTAAATCCCTAATATAGATAACTACAAGCAAAAGACCCATACTAATATTCAAGATTCTACTAGTAAATGATCTTGCTTGCAGGTTATTGTTTTTCGACTGATTGTTAGACTTCCTAAAAACGATTAAGATCAGGCCAATTACAATCATGTAAACTAGAATGGGTACTACCCATGTATATTGATGTGACACTTGTGTCATAACTTGAGCAAGTGTAATGAGGGTCCCTGTTAAAATAAAGTTCGCAATCATTAATGAAAGTTGAGATGGGGAAATTTGATTCATAGTTTTATCACCATCTTTGTTACGAATCCTATGTATTTATTGCAATAGTCTATAATTAAATTGATCGTATCAGTAAAAAAGAAGAAAGAGGAACAAGCTAAAGACAAAATCGTAACGAACAAAATTCGCTTTCTTTCTTTTTTATCCAATTTCTTATTTCCTCGATAAATTAGTGCCATATAAAGTAATAGTACTCCCCCAAAACAACATGCACCTAACAAACACATCATTCCTTTATGTTAATTCCAGGATTAATTGACCTCGTAATCTTTGAGCTTACTTTTACGTTGACCTCTAGCTCTGGTAATATTTCTCTCCAATTTTCTTTTAAATTCCGTTCCCATAACCTATTCTCATGTCTAAATAAATACCATCCCAGTCCATAAACATCTATTCCTTCCGACTTCGAATGATTCAAAAGTGTCAGTACTTGCTTTTGAATAGACGATTCTAAACTTTTCGTTACTTGATCGTATGTTTCTTGATTATTTAATTCAAGGTTGGGCTCATTTTGCATAACGGAGGCACTTATGTTAAAGCTTATTGTAAAAATTGGCTTTCCATTGATTAGTCTATAACTCACTTTATTATTCACTTTTTCAAAATGGACGTTTACCTCTCCATTTTCCTCAACAGGGAAAGTATAGTTTTTATGATTTTTTTTATTTAATAAAAATTTTGCACCTATGGTTTCCTCACTATTTGTAAAAAAATCGAGCTTATCCTCTTTTAGGATGGCGTAACCTTCTAGTTGCACCTCCTTCTTCTTATCCTTTGAATTCCCATTTTCAGTTTCATTATTTAGAACCACAGGGATTACTGGGTCTTTCCCGGGTCTCCAAATATCATTTAATACATTTTTAACGTTTATCCCTTCGTTTTCCTTTGACAATTCCCGGAGTGCTTCAGATGATAGTTTTTCTAGATGTGGTTCCGAATTTAGAATCTGTAATGCTTCTCCTTTAGTTAAAAGCACATAGGCAGTTATTCTAGACTGTGGTTGATCCAATAGCACATCAAGTGTTTTTTTAAAACCACTTCTAGCTAACTCCTCTCCAATGATAATGACTCTTCTGTGGGAAAAATTAGTTTTACGGGACATTCTCCTTTGTAGTAAGTCATTACTTTCCCTTATATTTCTCCCGATTTCAGAATCAATATAATATGGACCACCTTTTGTTCCTCCTCCTCCACCAGTGGAACCTGCACCACCCATCGCTCCTGGTAGAGGGATTTGTACAGAAGTCCTGAATTGATTTTCATCTATTTTGTCGTAACCGGTCATGGTAACAAAAGCTAAATCATTCACTTCTCTTCTATCCCAACAGCCGGTTAAAACGAGCAAAGAAAAAGGATCAGTCCAAATATTTTTTTCATCCCATTCTATCCCTTTTGTTTAAAGTAAACTGGTTTATTCACTAGTTTTTTTGTCTAATTACATTCCCACTCACATATTCGGTTGGTCTCTTCCTTAATGCCCACCAAGGGGCACGAATAAATACATCCTTTAGTTCACTCCAATTCAGTGGCCCAAGAGGAGAAAAGTAAGGGATTCCTAAGGATGTTAGTTTACATAAATGCGTTAAAATGACGATGGAGCCAAGTACAATTCCTAGTAATCCAAAGCTACCTCCAAGTACCATCATCGGAAAGCGTAGCAATCTAATGGAGATGGCCATATTAAAACGGGGAATCGTAAAAGAAGCAATACCTGTCATGGATACAATAATAACCATTGGAGCAGATACAATCCCTGCCTCTACAGCTGCTTGCCCGATTACAAGTGCTCCAAGGATACTTACGGATTGACCAACCACCTTTGGCAATCGCACCCCTGCTTCTCTTAACGCTTCGAATGCAATCTCCATAATTAATGCTTCTATAAAAACAGGAAACGGAATCGCTTCCCTGCTGGCTGCTATACTAAATAATAAATTTGTTGGAATCATCTCCTGATGATACGTGGTAACTGCTACGTAAAAGGCAGGAAGAAGAAGTGCTAAAAAGATAAAAGTGATACGCAATACCCGTAAAAATATTGAAATATGGAATCGCTGATAATAATCTTCACTCGCTTGAAGAAACTGCCAAAAACTCACAGGGAGAATGAGAGCAAATGGTGTTCCATCCACCAAAATAATAATTCTCCCCTCTAATAAGTTGGCTGCGACAGTATCTGGTCTTTCTGTATTTTGCATTTGTGGAAAGAAACTCCACGGATTATCTTCTATAAACTCTTCAATATATCCACTTTCTAAGACACCATCAATTTTGATTTTATCTAATCGGCTAAAAACTTCCTTTACTAGGTTCTCGGGGGCTAGGTTGTCCATATACATAACAACTACTCCCGTTTTCGTTTCGGCCCCAATTTCTTTTGATACTAATTTAAGGTGCCTTGATCGAATCTTTTTTCTAATTAAGGAAGTATTCACACCCAGTTGTTCTGTGAAACCTTCCCTTGGCCCTCTAATTGAAGCTTCTGTTTCAGGCTCAGCTACACCTCTATTTTGTCCACCCTTTACATCAAGCACCAATGCCTTTTCTAGCTGGTCTACAAGTAGAATCGTGTTTCCTTCTAACACTTTTTTGATTAGATCATCAATCTTCGTAGACTCAAGTACATGATTCACGGAAAGAATTTGCTGCTCTAGGTATTCAACTGTTAGGTTCTTTATAGGAATGGATGTGAGGAGTTGATGTAATCCATGAAGCTCTTGACTGGCTCTATCTATTAACCCATCTACATAAACAACAGTAGCTTTTCGATTTTCAATCACGAGTGAACGGAATACGACATCATTACAGTCTGTTAGTTCCTTCTTTATTGCCTCCACATTGGTTTCCAACTGTTGCTCAACAACCGGAGAATCCTTCGGGGTGATGTCTTCTAGCTTTTTAGGTCGAACGACTTTTTTCATTCTCATTACCCCATAATCAGTGATTTTCTCATCTTAATTTTTACCAAGATAGATAAATTGATACAGTATATAACCAATTCGCAAAAAGAATCCCTACTTGTAATATTTGCATTGAAGCTTATTAAAATTGTCGGTAGATTGTTCACAAGTTTAACAGAAGGAATAAAATAGATGCTTTTACTAATATAATAAAAGCATCTAGAAGACCATCATTTTTTGATGGTCTTCTTAACTGGAGGTTAATAAATCAATGTTAATAAAGGTACAGAATGATGATATTTAAGGAAAAGCCAACGATTGATTCAAATTACATTCAGCAGCATCTGGCAAATGAACGTACATACCTTGCATGGATACGAACGAGTATAACGATTATAGGGGTTGGATTTTTAATAACTAATTTACATTTTTCGTTTATATCAAAAGATCAACTCGGGGACATACTAGCCCAAGCGATTGGGTTAGCTTCTATTTTTGTAGGAATTATCACGATCATACTTTCAACGATTGGATATTTTAAGAAAGGCCGAGACATCAACCATCAAACTTTCAATTATCCAAGAGTTATTACTTTATGTCTTTCCATTCTGCTTTTGTTAATATTTTTATTCTTCGGTATTTATTATGTATTTATTTGGGAACTGACTTAAATGAGAAAAGGCGCCTGTCCTCCAATAAAGAGTGGGGACAGGTGCCTTTCCTTTTCCTTAGACTCGGAGTACCTTAAATTGTCCGCCCCCAAAAAGGGATTTCACAAAGTCAATTTTGACATTCTCAAAGTAAACCTTGTCTCTTTCATTCACTAAAAACTGTATTCCACTTTGTTCAGTGATTTCATCATTCTCTAAAGCTGACTCCTCCAGAGCCAGACGTAGCTGTGGGCCTCCTCAGCCAATTCCCATTGTTAAACGAATAAATGGTTTTTTTCCTTCATTTATCATGTCTTTAACCTCTTTGGTAATAACAGCAATGGCAGCTTCCGTTACTTTTACCATAAAACCTTACCTCCATTCATTAAACTATTTTTATAGTTTCAATCGTAACTTATAAAATATCCATCCAAATCTTTATCGCTGTTGCTAAAATGAGTAGTGCAAGGACTACTTGAAGAATCTTTGTGTTTACTTTTTTCCCTGCCACCGCCCCTAGTGGTGAGGCAATTAAACTAGCTATAACCATGATTAAAGATGGCCAAAATTCTACTTGCCCCGTTGAAATTTTCCCAACAGTCGCACCAATAGAAGAGATAAATGTGATGGCAAGTGAGGATGCAATGGTCATACGAGTGGGAATTTTTAATACAACAAGCATGATTGGTACTAAAAGAAAAGCACCAGCAGCTCCGACAATTCCAGAACCTATCCCAACGATAAATGCAAGGACCGCTGCCAGCCATTTATTGAATGTCACTTGATCTAATGGAATATCATCTAGACCTTTTTTAGGAATGAACATCATCACAGCTGCAATCAATGCTAAAATACCGTATATGATATTAATTCCACCTTCACTCATGAGCTTTGAACCAAAGCCCCCAATAAAGCTACCAACTAAAATACTCGCTCCCATGTAAATGATTAATTTTTTATTTAAAAAGCCACCCTTTCGGTAAGCCCACACCCCACCGATCGTTGCAAAAAACACCTGAACAGCACTAATTCCGGATACTTCATGAGCACTAAAAGCTGCAAGACCGAATAAAGGTGGAATGTATAAAAGCATCGGATACTTAATGATTGAACCGCCAATTCCCAGCATTCCAGAAATATATGAACCTATAAAACCAATTAAAAAGATGGTGATTATAAAACCTATATCCATCGTTTTTTCCCCCTTTGAAAAAGCAAAAGCGCCTATTATGACGCTTGCTCTCTAAACCATTTTTCAGAAAAAGGGAACCTCAACTGGTTCCCTTATACATCAGCCTTTTTTAATCCAGAACTTTAATACTTCATTGTCCTCATCGTGTTTGATTAATTCATGACCACCTGATTTTGCCCATGCAGCAAGGTCATTTTTTGCCCCTTTATCGGTTGCATGAATTTCTAACACTTGACCGCTTTCTAATTCATTCATTGCTTTCTTTGTTTTTACGATTGGCATGGGACAAGCCAGCCCTTTTGCGTCTAATACTTTATTTGCTTCCATTTTTATTCCTCCTAGTATTGTTTTATCGAACCGCACAACGGTTTGGTCCGATTTCCATTTCACGTTGCTGCTCATCGTCTGGAGTGATTTTCCCCATATTTGTTTCACGGATTTGTTGGTATGCATTGGGTTGTGGTGGCAGGTTTTCCGTTACCACTCTTCTAAATTCATCTTCGTCCGCAATATTTAAACCGTGGTTTTTCTCAAATAGTGTTCCTAGTTTTTCTGACACACTTCCATCTTCATTTAACTCATCAATGATCATAAAGTGAGCTGGAAGTACGATTAATTCCTCAGATAACTCTCTGTAACGCTTGTATAGACTTTCTCGTAAGTCTCCTACCCAATCCTGTGCTAGGCCTGCTAAATCTGGTCTTCCAATCGAATCGATGAACAAAATATCTCCTGAAAGTAAGAACTTCTCATCCACAATAAAGGAAGTGGATCCGATTGTGTGTCCTGGTGAATACAATGCATGGATATTGATTTTTACATTTCCGATTTCTACATCATTGCCATCTTCTAATGGTTGGTACGTAAATGTAACTTCCGTTGCATCCTTTGGAGGTAACCAGTACGTTGCATTTGTTTTTTCAGCAATTACTCTTCCACCAGAAATATGATCAGCATGAAGGTGAGTATCAAATACATGAGTGATCTTTGCTCCGATTGAGTCTGCAAAATCAAGGTACGTATCTGTCATACGAGTAGAGTCAATGATAGCTGCTTCGCCATTTGATACGACCATGTATGATAAACAGCCTTTTCCAATACGAACGAACTGATAAATTTCGCCACCGTCTTTTAAATCTCCAACCTTAACTGGTTCTAAGTGTTCACTCCACGCTTTCATTCCGCCAGCTAAATATGATACACTACGTCCTGCTTCAGAAAGCATGTCAGCTACCATGATAGATGAACCTTCCTTGGCACAAACGACTAAAACCTCTTTATCAGTTGGTACTTTATCAAGAATTTCTTCTACCCCATCTAATAGATCAAAGTACGGTACATTTAGATATTCAAAATTTCCCCCTTCAATTTTCCAATCTTGAAATGCATCTTCATTACGTACGTCTAAGATAAAGAATGCTTCTTTATTAAACACTTTCTTCGCCACTTCTTTTGCAGTCATTGCTTGAACAGCCATTATTCATTTACCCCCTAGAGTATAATTGATTTTAAAATTTTTTGATTAAAAAGTCAGTGTGATATCTGCGTTTTTTGCAAAATCTAAGAATGTTACAGCTCCACCTACTTCAATTCCATCGACAAAGCTTTCTTTTTCTAATCCCATAACATCCATGGTCATTTGGCATCCAATCAGTTTTACTCCCATCTCTTGAGCCATTTCAGCTAATTCTGGGATGGATGGTACATTTGCTTTAGAAAATCCTTCTGCAAAATGTTCTTTTCCTTCCGGCATCGGAAGTTGTTTATTTGCCTCTTTATGAATTAAGTTTAATCCTTCAAAGGTGAAGAAAATTGCTACTTCTTGATCTGTTGCGGCAGCTGCTGTCGCGATATTAAATACTTTATAAGCATCGAATAGACCACCATTACTTGCGATAATTGCTACTTTAGTTGTCATTGTATTTCCTCCTAATTTCTTCATGCAACCCACACTTAATTGTTGATACGATCCGTTGTTCCAGTCCACTGACTCATCCCTGGAATAACATTTAGTACGTTTGAAAATCCATTTTCAGCTAATTTCTGAGCTGCTAAATCGCTTCGGTTACCTGTACGACATACGATATAGATGGTTTGATCTTGGTTTAATTCATTCATACGAGCTTCTAACTCACCAAGTGGAATAGAAATCGCATTCGGAATATGATTAAATGCATATTCTGCCGTTTCTCTTACATCTAGAACCATCATGTTTTCATTTGCTTCTAGCTTTGACTGTAGTTCCTCATTTGTCACTACATTTGGATGTTTTCTTTCGATGGTTTCATCGCTTGATGACTTTCTTAGAAAATGCTTTAACACATCTCCTTCTTCCAAAGTACCTAGATATTGATGTCCTGTACTCTCAGCCCATGCTTTGATATCTGCTTTTGATCCCTTATCTGTTGCTTGGACTTCCAATACTTGCCCTGATTCTAATCCAGTCATTGCTTTTTTCGTTTTAACAATCGGCATCGGGCATGCTAATCCCTTTGCATCAAGAGTGACATTTGCTTTTAAGTTCTCCATAAGTAACCTCCATTACTTTTATACCATATAGGGTATATTTTATTTTAAAATTTTTTATTCTGTTTTACCTTCCCAAGAAAGCATACCACCTGTCATATTAATGACTTTGTATCCATAGCTTTCTAGAAATTGTGAAGCACTACCACTTCTACCACCAGAACGACAAACCATGATATATTCCTTTGATTTATCTAACTCATGCATACGGAACTCAATAAGGCTTAGTGGAATGTTTACTGCTCCAGGAATTTTCCCAGCTGCTACCTCATCTACTTCACGCACATCGATAATATCCAATGCTTTACCTTCATTTAATAGTGCTTCTACTTCTTTAGCTGTCATTGTTTTCACTGTTGATTCCTCCTATATATCATGACCAGGCGCTCATGCCGCCTTTTACATTCGTTATTTTTTTAAATCCTAACTTTTTTAGGGTTTTGCTAGCTTTTTGACTTCTCATTCCGCTTTGACAAATGACTACTACTTCTTTATCTTTTGATATCTCATTTGATTTTTGAGATAGCACATGAAGTGGAATGTTTTTAAAGCCTTTGATGTGGTTTCCCTTATACTCAGCTGGCGTTCGAACATCCACAAATTGTTTATTTTTATCTATTAATTCCTTTTTTAATTCAGCTGTTGTTATATGTCTAACACCCTTTGTCGGAATCATTCGTTGGATCATGAGTAGCAAGAACAATCCAATGAGAATGTAATTTACATATTCCATATTACTCTCTCCTTATTGATAGGGGAAAATCCCCTATCTTTCATTAAATAAATAGATTTACATTCCCATCTTCTGCATCAGCCAGATAAGCAGCTACACCCGCATATTCGACATTTTCAAGAAGCTCTTCTTCTTTAAGACCTAACAGATCCATTGTCATCGTACATGCCACTAATTTCACATCTTGCTCTTGTGCCATTTCGATTAACTGAGGTAGCGACATGGCGTTGTGCTTTTTCATCACACCTTTAATCATTTTTGGACCCATACCAGCAAAGTTCATTTTAGAAAGACCCATCTTATCTGCGCCTCTTGGCATCATTTTTTCGAACATTTTTTCCATGAATCCTTTTTTCACCATCATATTTTCTTCTTTACGGAGAGCATTTAACCCCCAGAATGTATGGAAGATGGTTACTTCATGATCGTAGGCTGCTGCACCATTTGCAATAATATAAGCTGCCATTGCTTTATCGTAATCTCCACTAAATAACACAATCGTAGTTTTTTTCTTTTCTGACATACTGTTACCTCCTAGATTTTTAATTCTATTTATATTTACGTATACTCGTATAGGTATATTATTGTTTAAAAAAATATAAATTGTGTTTAATGCCTTAAACTTCAATTTACCCCTACGGGTATAATGTTAAATGAATGACTCAACGATGTCAACCTTTTTTTATCTACTTTTTACAAGCAGGTTAACCGCTTCTTTGATCAGATCCTCTGCATTTGTTTCTTCGTTTTCTTTAGCTTTTTGTACACAGTCAACTAAATTAGAACTTACAATTACACCCATTGTACGATCAACAGCCGTTCGAACAGCTGATAATTGTGTTATCACTTCTTTACAGTCCTTATTTTCTTCCATCATTCTTAAAATCCCTCTAAGCTGTCCTTCCATACGCTTTACTCTATTTTGAATTTGAGTATTGTATTCCATATCCTTACCTCCTTTTAACAAAGATTTTTTATACTAAGTTTATCTTCTTTCAATAGTTTTGAGTGATGACTAGCAAGGGTATATCCAATCACTTGAAACCCTTTCTTACGTAAAAGACGAATACCTACATTTTTTTCTAGATTGTTTGAAGCAATAATATATAGTTTACGATTGGGTATGGTAGTGCTAAATCTATTGAGATAAGCAACAGGTATGTTTATTGCACCCGGTACAGAGAATTTACTTGATTGGTTATAATCTCTTAAATCAATGATAGTGGATTTTGTTTCGATCTCTTCTCTGGGAATATAAGCTACAGAGAAAACCGGAAAATACCTTTCAAATAACACATATCCAATCACTAACAGTAGAATGGTTACAAAAGTAATTTGAAATACCTCCTTAGAAGTTTGTCGATATGTACATACTATACCCCATTGGGTATAAAGTCAACCAGGAAATTTCTACCTCAAATAAAAAGGAAGGTAACCGAAGTAGTTACCTTCCTCATTTTTAATTTCTCTTCTATCTTACCGCACAACGATTCGGGCCAATCTCCATTTCCCTTTGTTGTTCTACATCTGGCATGATCTTCCCCATATTTGTTTCTCGAATTTCCTGGTATGAATTCGGCTGAGGTGGTAGGTTTTCTGTTACCACTTTTCTAAATTCATTCTCATCAACAATATTTAGTCCGTGATTTTGTTGATATAGTACACCAAGTTTTTCAGAAATACTTCCATTATCATTCATTTCATTTATTCCCATATAGTGAGCAGGCAAGACTAGCAGGTCATCTGCCAAGTCCTTGTAACGCGTATATAGCGTATTTCTTAAATCGCCTACCCAATCTTCTGCTTTTCCAGCAAGGTCTGGGCGTCCAATAGAGTCAATAAACAGAATATCTCCTGTTAATAAATATTGGTCATCGATGACAAAAGAGGTACTCCCTATGGTATGACCCGGAGAGTAAACCGCCTTAATTGTCGTTTTACCAACTTGATACTCATCCCCGTCATTAATTTGTTGATACGTAAAATTTACTTCGGTGGCATCTTTAGGTGGAAGATAATAGGTTGCTCCCATTTTTTCAGCAAGCCTTCTCCCACCAGAAATATGGTCTGCATGTAGATGAGTATCAAGTACATGCGTCAATTTAATATGATGCTCTTTGATAAAAGTTTCATACGGTTCAATCATACGGCTTGTATCAATCATCGCACCTTCACCATTTGATTCAATCAAGTATGATAAACAACCTTTGCCTATCCGAACAAATTGATATAATGCTCCTCCATTTTTTAAATCGCCAATCTTGATAGGTTCTAAATATTCACTCCATGCTTTCATTCCACCCTCAACAGAATATACATCTGTAAAGCCCGCTTCTGCGATCTGTTGAGCCACAAATTGTGAGGATCCTCCTTTAGCACATATGACATAAATAGTCTTATCTGTTGGTAATTTTTCCTTAATAGAGTCAACTCCTTCTAATAGATCAAAGTAAGGGGCGTTAATGATGTGAACACTTTTCCCTTCGATCTTCCAATCATCAAAATCATCCGTATTTCTTGCATCTAAAATAAACACTTCCTCATGTTTGATCACTTTTTTGGCAATTTCCTCTACGGAGATCGTTTTCACCGCTGTTTCAGTAGTCATTTTCTGCCTCCTTCATAAACGTTTATCCGTCTTTCTTGAATTATTATCTTTCCTTTTGACTTTTCCATGCCAAGATACCTCCTACCATATTTTTTTACGAAAAAAAACGCATGACTCCCGTATTTGAGTCACGCGTTTGTTATGTTATTTCTTTTTAATCCAGAACTTAATTAACTTATCATCTTGTTCCGTTTTTAGGATCGTGTGTCCAGCATTTTTTGACCAAGCTGGTAAATCGTTTAATGCCCCTTTATCCGTTACATGAAGCTCTAGCACCTGACCACTTCCTAATACCTCTATTCCTTTTTTCAATTTCACGATAGGCATTGGACAGGTTAAACCACTAACATCTACCAATGAATCCACTTGTAAGTCATCGGTGGTTTCTTCGATAACCGTTTCTCCCAGGTCGTTTGTTTTTGTTTCAACTTGATTGGCTATATTGCTTCCAAATACGGACGAATAGGTCTTCCAGCCACCATCAACATTCTTTACTTTGAATCCATTATTTTTTAAAATACGGCTTGCTAAATACCCTCTTAACCCTACCTGACAACTTACATATACGGTCTGATCTTTAGGAATTTCATCTAATTTATTTCTCAGTTCATTTAACGAAATATTAATTGAACCGTCAATAAAGCCAAATTCACGTTCCATTGGTTCACGAACGTCAATCAGTAAACCACCTTCAGCAACGATTTGATCTACTTCAAACCACTGAATATGTTCCAATTCACCATCCATAATATTTGTTGCTACATAACCAGCCATATTGACTGGATCTTTAGCTGATGAATACGGTGGAGCGTATGACAATTCTAAGTTTGTTAAGTCTTCTACTGTTAATCCACCTTTGATCGCTGTAGCTATGACATCCATTCGTTTATCTACCCCATCTGCTCCAACCGCTTGAGCACCGAATATTCTTCCTGTTTCTTTATCAAAAATTAACTTAAGGGACATCGGTGCAGCTCCTGGGTAGTATCCAGCATGAGAGCTTGGGTGAATATGAACGACTTCGTAAGAGACCCCAAGTCGTTTTAGTGTTTTTTCATTATTCCCAGTAGCAGCGACGGTTAAATCAAACACCTTTGCAATAGAAGTCCCCATCGTTCCTTGATATTTCTCTTTTTTACCCATGATATTATTTGCTGCAATTCGTCCTTGACGGTTTGCAGGGCCAGCAAGTGGAATCATTGCCTTTGTGCCACTAATATAGTCCACTACCTCCACAGCATCACCCACTGCGTAAATATCCTCATTTGACGTTTGAAGATACTCATTTACAATAATACCTCCTCGCTGTCCTAATTCAAGGCCAGCTGATTTGGCCAACTCATTTTCAGGAATGACACCGATAGAAAGAATGGTCATATCTGTAGAAATTTCCAAACCATCAGAGAGGATGATTTTCTTTCCTTGATCTTCAAACGCTTTTACACCATTTTCTAGAATAAGGTGAACTCCCTTTTCTTTTAAATGAGCATGTAAAATACTTGCCATTTCAAAATCAATTGGTGCCATAATTTGATTGGCCATTTCAATAAGTGTTACTTCAATTCCTCGATCTACTAGGTTTTCCGCCATTTCAATACCTATAAAACCACCACCAATAACAACCGCCTTTTTCGGTTGAACATTATCTACATAGTTTTTTATTTTATCTGTATCCGGAATATTTCTTAATGTAAATAAGGTCTCATTTTCCTTTAGCCCTGGAATCGGTGGTACGATTGGTCTTGCCCCGGGAGATAATAATAACTTATCAAAAGACTCTTCATAAACTTCCCCACTTTGAAGGTTCTTTATTGTCACCTGTTTGTTATCCGGATCAATGCTCACTACTTCACTTAAGTTACGAATATCTAGCTTAAAGCGTTCTGACATACCCTTAATGGTTTGTACCAACAGCTTGCTTCTATCCTTAATCGTTTCCCCGATATAATAAGGTAATCCACAGTTTGCAAATGAAATATGCTCACCACGTTCGAAAAGAACGATTTCTACATCCTCACTAATTCTTCTTAATCTTGCTGCTGCTGTTGCTCCCCCAGCTACCCCGCCTACAATAACCACTTTCTGTGTCATATCTATTCCTCCAATAATTAATTTTTTATATAAACAACTAACTTTATTAATACGTTTAAGGTAATCAATAATACCTATATGGGTATTATAGAATATTAAAAAATAATGTAAACCCCTTTGGGTATAAGTTCACTTTTTCTTCACAATTACTCCCTATAGTCATCGTATCTCCCTTTTAGACACCTATCCGATATTTGAGCATATGATAAGTTGATAAATTACCCTGGGGGGTGGAGCTGGCATGCAATATATCTATCATAATTATCCCTTTTACCATACTAATTTTCGAAATACTTTTGACGTCAGTTTAATAAACGATATTAAAAAAGCAATCAACGGGGAATATGGAGCCATAGAATGTTACGGTAAATTAGCTAGAATGGCAAAAACTCAGGTTGAAAAAGATCAAATTCTTGAAATACGTCAGGATGAGATACGTCACTTTGAGGAGTTCAGTAGAATTTACAGAGAGTTAACGGGCAGACAACCGGTTGCTGAAAGCATTGAAAAGTGTCCTGATCAGTATAAAGAGGGTGTAGAGTTTGCATTTAGAGATGAACAAGAAACGGTAGACTTTTACCTAGATATTGCAGATAAGTCCCAAAATCCCGTTATTAAAGAGACTTTTCGTCGCGCTGCTGCTGATGAGCAAAATCACGCCGTATGGTTTTTATACTTTTTATTAAATAAACAAATGGTGACAAATGCAAATCGCCAGCCTAATAATTATGGAGCTCAAGGTGCATTAAATGATACCAGTTTAACCATACCCCAAATGCTAACCTATGCGCTTCAAGACGAACACTTAGCTCAATCAAGGTATAAAAATGTTCTTGAAACTTTTGGAGATATACGTACATTTGCACAAATCAAAGAAGCAGAATTAAGACATATCTCTGCACTTTTACCTCTTTTTGAAAAATACCAAGTACCAGTTCCAGAAGATATATCCCAATCGTTCGTAAAAACACCGAGAAATGTAAAGTCTGCGTTTGCAGCTAGTGTGGAAGGAGAAGTTAACAATATAGCGATGTATGAAAAGTTCCTATCATATGAACTTCCTAATGATATTAGAATGGTGTTTACTCAATTACGCAATGCATCCAAAAATCATCTTGCAGCGTTTGAAAGAGGGCTTGAAAGAAATATATAACCACAAAGGTAAAAATTTTCAGGGCAAAAAAGTCGGAACCATGATCCAACTTTTTTGTCCTTCTTCTATCATTTTATTGTAAAGATAATATCTCAATGATGGTTTTCATCACAGCGTCTCCTAAATTGGAACGTGTGATAAAATTAGCCGCAATATAGGCTGACTCAAAAAAGGATAAACAGTTATTAATAATGATGGATAATAATGGTTATAATCATATAATGCAGTGTTACATATAAAGACAAAAAAGACACATTCCAATAAAGGATTGTTGTATTAGTAAAAAAAACTTGGAAACAATAATCCTCTATCTTTGGCCTTACTCCAATCATCAAAAACTAATAATAAAAAATAAAGTTGGAAACACAACGAAAAGGGTTGAGATTTTCAATACAAAAAAAGTCAGAACTAAAATCCGACTTTTTCAACTCTGCATTAATTAATAAGCTTCTTAGCTGCATTATGAGCACTCTTATAAAAAGGATAATATCTTTTTATTTCTTCGTCTAGATAATTTATCCTTATCCTAGACATAAACTAAAATTTTTATAAAGCCCACCGCTCTAAAGCTAAGAACCACCAAGTAGCAAAACTTTTCTCTTAATAAGGTATAATTTTAAAACAATTTCTTTACTTTCTTTAAACTAAATCCCCATACTGCGATTGGAAATTATCTTAATAAAAAAAAAAGGAGTTAATCTAAAGAACAACCCCAATACTTAAAGTGCAAAAATTTATACCTTTATTGTGAATCAATTTTCACTAAAACAATTACTACTAAATAAATCTTTTAAATATTATATTCAATTAGAACATTTGTTCCTTCTGGAGAAGTTTGGATATGCACCTTATCGCAGAATTTAGCAATCATTTTAAATCCTTGTCCTAATGATTTTTTGCTTGAATAGCCCGAAACCAAGATTGTTTTTGGAATTTCATGTAATGGGATTCCAGAACCTGTATCGGAAATAAAGAATTGCAAATGTTTTTCTTTATGGTAGATGAATAATCCACCACCTGTTGCATGTTTTAAAACATTGGTCACTGCCTCGGTTACTGCGATCTGCACTTTCATAGAATCTAAATGAGGAGCATAATTTTCAATGACTTGTTTAATCATTTCTCTACTCTTTGGCACATCCGGGGTTTTTGAGACTTGAATATCACAAACAAATTCACCAAGCTGAGTTATTAATTCTTTAGAAGAAACATGCAGGATGATCTTACCTTCCGATAATATATTTACTAATCCTACATAAGATTCTAAAATCCCTTTTTCTAATTTACTTCTATACCCTAGATATGGTGACAAATCATGTGCAAATATTGTGACATCTCCATTTCCAAGAGATTGAGCATAGATATCCAATGTCAATTGACCAAAGGTAAAAGTATCATGAACAATTTCCATGCGTTCTTTTGCTATTTCAGTGAGAGATTTGAAAAAACTTTCTGGAATTTTAGGTTGAGGAGAAAGAATTATACCCTTTTTGATTTGAACAAAAAATGATTCTCCTATACTAGTATATGAATTTTCCATTACATACTGATTATCTAAAAAATCTTCAGATGTAACCACTTTATGTTTTAATGGATATTTTATGTTATCAACCAACATTATGATATGACCTAAGTCCAACTTTGCTACTAAATTGGGGTCCAATATAGTAATTGACTTCTCATGTAATAATTTAAATATCGTTTCCGGATCGTTATGGCGTGAAAGGATATGATCCAACTCATTTGCTAAAGCAATTATTCTTGATTCAAGAGGGATATCCTCCCCTTTTAAACCAATTGGAAAGCCCTTTCCATCCCAACGTTCATGATGATGTAGTGTCCATTTGCCTAAAGACTCATCGGAATATATATTTTTTAATATCTCTTCAGCCTTTTCTACGTGACTTTTGTATTCACGTTCCTCCGATAAAGTTAAATCCCCGCGTTTTCTAAAAATATAAGTTGGAATTAAAGCTTTACCAATATCATGAATAGAAGCAATTTGTATTAGCATATTTCGTTTTCTTTTTGGATATCCTAAATCTTCTAAAAGAAGTTCACAGATCTGTCCCACTCGTTTCCCGTGCCCTTTTAAACTGGGATTAATTCTATCCTCTAATATTTGCATGAAGGCATTTGAAGTTGATTTTCGGAGCATAAATTGTTTAGTGAACTCATGTGAAAAGAAGATAACAATTAATAGGAAGAAAAGAGTATAGAGTATGGAAAGAATTAATTGTGTCTCGGTTTTAATTATAATAAGTCGAGAAATGACAAGAATACTCACTATTATAGGTATTATTAACTCGATTAATTTTTCCCTGAGGTTAGAAAACATCTTTTTTCGAAATACAGTTGCTTCAATTCCTTCCATTACAACAAAATTCACCAGCTCAAAAATGATTGCAACCAAACTAACTCCTAAAAATATATTTATTTGAAATGAGAATTTCCATGAAATAAACGCTGCCAAAATAGAAATTACATACATGCCAATCGTAACTAATAGTCGTATGATTGGAATTTCCCTTTTTCTTAAACTTATAAAATAGTAGGTACCTGTTGAAATAAATATGGCAAGAACTGCATAAGAAAAACCAAGGTATATTAATAAAAATAGAAATCCAATACTTCCTGCAGCATATTTATACCCACTAGGTAATTTAACAGGGAAAATTTCTAATATAATAACTATGAATGTCATTATGGAAAAGATTTTCATTCCAGACCATTCGAGTTGAGTGAGAGAAAAGATAAATGATATACATCCGACTATCACTAAGCTAATTGTATACCAATTAATTACTTTCATTTTTT